>CANRIN010000009.1 GCA_947630675.1 uncultured Clostridia bacterium
CATTATATCCGAGTGGTGGTGCTGGAGCAGCTTGTACTCCAAAACCTCCAGCGGGTGGTAGCATACGCCCAGGAGGATGAGGCTGAGTTTGTCCGGCAGGTGATGGAGAACAAGTTATCTGTGCAACGGGCAGAACGGGAAAAGGCCAAGCGCAAGCTGGAGAAGCAGGAGCGCCGGATCAACGAATTAGATACCATCATCCAGAGGCTTTATGAAGATCACGTCATAGGTAAATTGAGCGCGGAACGGTTTGCCAAACTGTCTGCGGGTTATGAGCGGGAACAGGCGGAATTAAAAGCGTCCGTTGACGACCTCCGGCCCGTCATCCAAGCGGCAGAAACGGAAACCGTCAACATCCAGAGCTTTTTGAAAATCGTGAAGAAATATACCGCGCCGGTGGAATTGACGCCCGCCCTGCTCCGGGAATTTGTCAATAAAATCATTGTCCATGCCCCGGATAAGTCCAGCGGCCACCGTGTCCAGCGCATCGACGTGTACTACAACTTCATCGGGGAGATTGAATTTTCCCCTGAGTTCAGTAGATACACAAAAAAGACAACCGCATGACACCAAAGGCATCATGCGGCTGTCAGCCCTAAATAAAAACTTCTTTACGAACCCCGACCCGAGGGCCGTGGGACATAAGTTCCCGGAGGAGCTGAAGGCTTTGCTCCGGGAGATGAACGGCGACAGGTGGTGCCTTATGTCCGCGGAAGAGATCGTTGAAAATGTCAGGGCGAACCGAGAAACGCTTCTCCCGTTTTTCGAGGAAGAGTTCGGCACGGAAGAATACCTGGATCGGGTGGACAGGTTCATATTCTTTGCAACAAACGGGTGCGGCGATCATTACGGTTACCGCGTCGGCCCGAACGGAACCGTAGAAGGGACCACCGTCTATATCTGGGAGCACGAGGAGATAGGGGAGAAGTGCTGCTGGAAAGAGGTGGCTGCAAATTTGTGCGAGTTTATAACAAAATATTATAACGACGAGATATAGCCGCGGCGCCGAATCGGAAGAAAGAGGAAAATCAAAGTAAAAACCTGCAAAACGCGCGGCTCAACCGACGGTTTAGCGATTTTGCAACCGACAGTTTACCGAAAAGCCGCGTTTTCAACCTTTCGTCGGTGGACTCACAGCCGCTTCGATGAGATAATAACGCCGTAACGGAAGCGCTTTCAGAAAAACTTTTGCGAAAGGCGGTAATACTATGGCATACAGTCTCGGAAAAAAGATAAACGAGCTCCGGCGCGAAAAGGGCATGACGCAGGAGACACTGGCGGAGCGGATGGGCGTCACGCCGCAGGCGGTCTCCAAGTGGGAAAACGATCTCAGTGCGCCGGACATACAATCGCTGCCGCTCATGGCGGAGCTGTTCGGGGTCACGACCGACGAGCTGCTCGGCGTCCGGCACGAGCCGGAGGTGCGTCTGCTGCCGAAGGAGGAGCGCGACACGTCGAAGATGCTGCTGCGCATTGTCGTGGACTCGGTGGACGGGGACAAGGTGCGCGTGAACCTTCCGCTCGCGCTTGTGAAGACTGCGCTGAACGTCGGACTCTCCATCCCGACCGTTACGGCGCATCTCGGCAGATCCGCGGCGGATGCGCTCGGCGAGGTCGACCTGGAGCAGGTCTTCCGGCTCGTCGAGGAGGGAGCCGTCGGACGGCTCGTCGAAGTCGAGAGCGCCGACGGAGACAGCGTCAGCATAGTGGTGGAGTGAGATGCGGATATATGTGGAGGAGCGGGATAAGAAGCGGACTATCCGGTTCCCGACGCGGCTCGCGGTAAACCGGCTCACGGCGGCGATAGCCGGCGCGGCCGTGCGGAAACGCACCGACACGGAGCTGAGTACCGCCGCGCTCGTCCGGTTCGCGCGGGAGATAAACCGCGCGAAGGCGAGCCTCCGGCGGATGCGTCTGCCGCTTGTCGAAGTAGAGTCGTCCGGCGGGGAGTGTGTGCGGATATCGCTCTAGCGCGCGTCATCATCGAAAATAAATTTCGTATCCCGCTTTGAGGAACGGTTTTTGCGGGATATTACTCATAGCCGCGGGAAAGACTAGCGTCGGGTGAACTTCCCGAATGTACAACGAAAGGATTGGTGGCTATGAAGAAGATAGCACTGCTTTTGACCTGCGTGACGCTGTGCGGAATGCTCGCCGGCTGCTCGATGAGCGGCAATGTCAGCACGTCGCCCACGGTGAGCCCGAAGCCCTCGGCCGGTACGAACGCCGGGACCGGCAGCGGCGGAGCGAACTCCGGAACGGGCACGAACGGCGGCTCCGGTACCGCAAATAACGGCGGTTCCGACAACGGCTCCGGCGCGGGCAGCGGCGGACTCGTCGGCAGCCTCACACCGTCCGCAAGCCCGGACGGCGGCACGAGCGCGAAGCCGAGCACCGCTCCGAGCACGACGCCGAGCGCGAGCCCGTCTCCGAGCACATCTCCGAAGCACTGACAGGAACGAATAGGGGACGGCGCGAGCCGTCCCCTTCGGTTTCCGGAAACCCCGGGACCTTCCGCAGACCGCCGAGGCAGATCGTGCTTGCGCTTGACATTTATACCGGCGCAGGCTATAATGAAAGTGCCAAATGTGGCATACTTATTTTAACGACTTTGCGGGAATTTTCCGCGCGGTCGGATGACAGGAGGATACTATGCCGGAACTCAAGGGAAGCAAGACCGAACAGAACCTCCGCGACGCGTTCGCGGGCGAGACTCAGGCGCGCAGCAAGTACGACTACTTCGCCTCCGCCGCGAAGAAGGCCGGTTATGAGCAGATAGCCGCGATTTTCACAGAGACCGCAAACAACGAGAAGGAGCACGCAAAGATATGGTTCAAGCTCCTTCAGGGCATAGGCGACACCGTCACGAACCTCAAGAGCGCCGCCGAGGGTGAGAACTGGGAATGGACCGTCATGTACAAGAACTTCGCCGAGACCGCGCGCGAGGAGGGCTTTGACGACATCGCAGTGCTCTTCGAGAAGGTCGCGGGCATCGAGGCGGAGCACGAGAAGCGCTATCTGAAGCTCCTCTCAAACATCCAGGAGGACATCGTATTCAAGCGCGACGGCAAGAAGTTCTGGATATGCCGCAACTGCGGATACATCCACGAGGGCGACGCCGCGCCGGAGGTCTGCCCGGTCTGCGCGCATCCGCAGGCGTACTTCATGCTCCGCGAGGAAAACTACTAATAGTCGGCGCGAAATGTGCTCGGGCAATGAATTGCCCTGCGCACCCTTTCGCGCCGAGACTTTCACTTGAAATTGCGCAAGCGCAATTTCAAGTGAAACTGTCGGATAGGGCGAAGCCCTACCGACAGTAAGCGCTGCGCTTCGCTCCTCGCGGGCTTTGCCCGCTTCGAAGCGCGCTCCGCGCAAAGTATTTTTCCCGACGTACACGCCATCGGGAAAAATAGATTAGACTCTATTTCGCCGCTGAAGCGGCGAAACTCTGCGAGGCTATTGGCCGTCGGACAGAGCTTCGCGCTGCCGGCGGCAAGCGTTGCAAGACTTTGACAAACTGAGACCGCCGCTCGGAAGGGCGGCGGTCTGCTTATTCGGAGGTGAAACGGATGCCGGATCTCAACTATCACATAGCATGTCCGCCCGGTTCGGTGGGCGGGTACTGCATCCTTCCCGGCGACCCGGGGCGCGTGGAGCACATCGCGCGTTTCCTTGACGGGGCGGAGAAGGTCGCGTCCAACCGCGAATACATATCCTACACGGGTTCGCTCCTCGGCGAGCGGGTGACGGTCTGCTCCACCGGAATAGGAGGTCCTTCCACAGCTATCGCCGTGGAGGAGCTGCACAGCCTCGGCGCGCACACCTTCATCCGGATAGGCACGTCCGGGGGGATAAACATGAAGGTTCGCGCGGGCGACCTTGTCATAGCGGCCGCCGCCGTCCGTCAGGAGGGGACGGCGCTGCACTACGCGCCGATAGAGTACCCCGCGAGCGCATCCTTTGACGTGACGCGGGCGCTTGCGGACGCGGCGGCGTCGCTCGGCGCGGAGTACCACGTCGGCGTCGTGCAGGCGAAGGACTCGTTTTACGGACAGCACTCGCCGGAAAAGTCGCCGGTGAGCTATGAGCTGCTTGCGAAGTGGGAGTCGTGGAAGCGGCTCGGCGTCCTCGCAAGCGAGATGGAGTCCGCGACGCTGTTTGTGGCGGCGGACGCGCTCGGCGTCCGCGCCGGGTCGGTCTTTGGCGTGATATGGAATCAGGAACGGAAGGCCGCGGGCATCACCGACGAGCCGGACTGCATGGACACCACGCCCGCGATACGCTGCGCCGTCGAGGCGGTGAAGCTCCTCATCACGCGGGACAGGGAAGCGCGCGGGTAAGCTCCCGGAGCGAAGGAACATTCGCCCCTGCCGGACTTCCGTCCGGCAGGGGCGATTTTTATATGGGAGGGAAATGTAAGGGACGTTTTAGCAGATTGGGCTTATCTCAGTCTACGATGGTAGTTACCTCGAGAAGCCGAACGCTTCCGAGTATCCCGAGGACCTCGTCCTCGTACTCGCCGTACCAGTCCGCGCCGAGCCGCTCCGCGACTACGCTCGCGTTTGGCGTGCTTTCGTCCGGCACGGGAATGTCGAGGGCCATATAGCTCCAATTCTCCGAGCCGTCGTAGTACCCGGCGGAGGCGGTGAGGCCGCCGGGAAGCCATGTCTCCGTTACCTCGAGGCCGGTGCCGCAGACGCCGAACAGGTCATAATACATGACCGAGATCGTACCGTCGTGCCCCTCCGGGCGGAACTCTATGCCGAAGGACTCTCCCTCGTCGGTGCTGAGTACGGGGTCGTATACCCACCCCTCCGGAAGCTCGAGCGAGAGGCTGCGCCCCTTCCACGAGTTTTCCACCGTCTCGCCGGTGGAGACGCTGCGGACGAGCGGCGCGACGCTCTCTCCCGTGGGTTCGCCTATGTCCTCCGTCGAGCCGATAAAGAACGGGGTATTGCTTTTGCAGTCGATAAGCATATACACGAAGGGACGGTCGAGAATGACTGTCTTTACCTCCTCCGGCTCCATAATGGCGCTCTCGGCGGCCATAATGACGGCCGTGACCGCGCCGGCCCTGGTGCCGCGTTCGCCCACCGAGATGAAGGTTTTGTGGAGCACGTCGCCGACGTACAGGTTCCCGTCGGCACAGGAGCCCATGCGGGAGAAGTCCGCCGTGTCCGGGTCGAATGCGTCCTCCATGCCGAGAGCCGCCAGCGGTTCCGCGAGCGATACGGAGTATTCGGCCTCGAATTTGGGTATCGCGGCAGTCACCTTTACATCCTCCACGCCGTCAAGGAGCGACTTTATCCGCTCGCCCGTGAGAGTGTCGAGGTATTCGGTGACACTCACGCCTTCATTCGGCAGCAGAGCCGCGAAGGCGCAGTCCCTGCCGGCGTAGTATTTGACAAAGCCGGAGGCGAGGTCGTCCGAAAGATAGTCGTGCTCGGACGAGTGCATCAGCTCGACGGCGCTCTGCGCGCCGTCCTCGCGGGTGAAGATGCCGTCGCTCACGTCGTACTCGTTGTAGATATGCTCCCACTCGGCCTCGAACGCGAGGGCGTTTATGAGGTACATCATCGTGTCCTCGTCTATGTCGTCGATTATCCTGTCTATCATGCCGTCGGTGTGCTCGCTGCACCAGGAGTTTATTGCGTCCACGGTGGAACCGTCGAACGGAGCGGACGTGACAGACGCGCCGTAGCCGTCGCGGCAGGCGGCGAGAAAGTCCGGGTCGACCGCAAGCCCGTCATAGTCGCGGAGCCAGACCGAGTTTGCGAGGCTCAGCCGGTTCCCGTCCTCGTCCGGGAGGGATGCGATGATGCTTTGCAGAAGCTCGCGGAGCCCGTCAACAGAGCCGCCGAGGACTGCTTCCATCCCGCGGAGCGTTTCGCCGTCCGCGCCCTCCGCCGCCATGGCGAGCGCGGAGAGTATTGAGAGCGGCGAGACGAGCGTGTTCTCACCCTCGTGGCGGCACAGCCGGAGCAGAGCCGCGCCGAGGTCGCCCGCAGCCTCGTCCGGCACGCCGGAGGGCGTGTAGTCTATCGCCCGCAGCGGGACGGCGGACGGGCTGCCGCTCGGCTCGGGTGTGCCGGCAGGGGAGGAGCTTGTACTCACTGCGGGCTCCTCCGGGGCCGCGCCGCAGCCGAAGCAGCAGAGAAGCATCGTAAGCGCCAGAAAGGCGGAGAGAATACGTTTCATAGCGGGACCTCCTTGATGCGTTTACAGGTTAGACGCGGGGGAAATAGAAAAGTTCCGCCGCGCTTGCGTTTTGCGCCGCCGCGTGGTATATTTGTTCTGTCGGGGTATCCGGCAAATACTACTGCGAAAAGAGGTCGGTTTTATGAAAACAGCTGTCATATATCACTCGGTCACGGGCAACACAAAGAACATGGGCGAGCTTATCGTGAAGGGTATGAGTTCTGTGGAGGGCGTCGAGGCGAAGGCGTTCCCGATAGAGAACGTGGATGCGGACTTTGCAAAGGAGGCGAAGTGCATCGTCTTCGGCTCGCCTATATACGCGGCACACATCACGGGTCAGATGATGAACTACATGCTCGCGGAGGCGGGAAAGCTCGGGCTCGCGGGCAAGCTCGTCGGCGCGTACACGACGGCGCAGTACGTCCACGGCGGCGCGGAGCTCGGCATCCGCGAGCTGCTCGACCACTGCATGGTGATGGGCGCGCTCGTCTATTCGGGCGGCGGCTCGTTCGGCAAGCCGGTCATCCACCTCGGCCCGGTGGGCATAGACAACACTCTCGACATAAACCAGTTTGCGGAAAACTTTGAGGTCTACGGAAAGAGAATGGCACGGAAGGCCATAGAGCTCTTCGGAAAGTAAGAATGATACTGCATGAAAAGGCGCGGCGCTCCGAAAGGAACGCCGCGCACTTTATATGTCTGGATCGTCCCGCTTTACAGCTCCTCCAGCTCTTTCAGCCAGAGCGCGGCGGAGGCGTCGGACGGCATCCGCCAGTCGCCGCGCGGCGAGAGGGATACCGAGCCGACCTTCGGCCCGTCCGGCAGGCAGGAGCGCTTGAACTGCTGTGAAAAGAATCGGCGGCAGAACACGCGGAGCCACGCAAGTATGACCTCGCGGGAGTACGTCCCGCGCCACGCGTACTGCGCGAGGCGGAGCACCTTGGCGGGGCCGAACCCGCGCCGTATCATGTGGTAGAGGAAGAAGTCGTGCAGCTCATATGGGCCAACAAGGTCCTCCGTCTTCTGCGAGATGTTCCCGCCCTCCGGGGGCAGTAGCTCCGGGCTCACCGGCGTCGCAAGTACGTCGCGGAGCACGAGCGCCAGCTCCTCCGAGCCGCAGGTGTCGGCGTAGTAGTCGATGATGTGGCGTATGAGCGTCTTCGGAACGCCGGCGTTCACGCCGTACATCGACATGTGGTCGCCGTTGTATGTAGCCCAGCCCAGCGCGAGCTCGGAGAGGTCGCCGGTGCCGACGACGATGCCGCCGGTGCGGTTCGCGTAGTCCATCAGGACCTGGGTGCGCTCGCGCGCCTGTGAGTTCTCGTAGGTGACGTCGTGCGTGCCCTCGTCCTGCCCGATGTCGAGAAAGTGGCGGCGGACGGCGGGCGCGATGTCTACCTCGCGGAGCGTCACGCCGAGCAGCTCCGCAAGGCGCGTGGCGTTCGACTTCGTGCGCCCGGTCGTGCCGAAGCCGGGCATGGTTATCGCGACGATCTCCTCACGCGGCCTCGCGAGCAGGTCGAACGCGCGCGCCGCGACGATAAGCGCAAGCGTGCTGTCGAGCCCGCCGCTCACGCCGATGACGGCGGTGCGGGCGTTCGTGTGCTCGAGCCGCCTGCGAAGACCCTCCGACTGTATCGAGAGTATCGTCTCGCAGCGGCCGCGCCGCTCCGCGCCGGACGCGGGGACGAACGGCATCGGCTCCACCGTGCGCGTGAGCGCGGTCTCGGCGGGTTCCATGTCAAACCACACCGTTTCGTACCCATCGGGCGCAGCGGTGAAGGTGTTCATCCTGCGGCGCTCGCCCGCGAGCATGTCGACGTCTATCTCGCTCACCGTGAGGCCGACGGTGAAAAGCAAGCTTTCCGCGAGCAGGACGCCGTTCTCCGCCACCATGTCGTGGCCGGAGAAGACAAGGTCGGTCGTGCTCTCACCCTCGCCGGCGTCCGCAAAGACGTAACCGCAGACGCAGCGCCCGGACACGCTCTTTATGAGCAGGCGGCGGTAATCCGCCTTGCCGACCGTCTCGTTCGAGGCGGAGAGGTTCGCTACTATCGTCGCCCCGGCCGAGGTGAGTCCGGCGGAGGGCGGCGAGGCGACCCACACGTCTTCGCATATCTCGACGCCGAGGCAGAAGTCGGGCATATTTTCGCAGCGGAAGAGCAGCTTCGTGCCGAACGGCACGTCCTCGCCGAAGACGCGCACCGAGGAAGTCTCCTGCGGCGCGGGGGCGAAGTTCCGGAGCTCGTAGAACTCGTTGTAGTTCGGGATATTCGTCTTGGGAACGAGGCCGAGAAGCCGTCCCCTGTGCAGGACGGCGGCGCAGTTGTAGAGACATCCGTCCTTGGGGAAGGGAAGTCCCGCCACGATGAGCATGTCGAGCGGTGCCGTCTCCTCCATGAGGCGGCGAAGGGCGTCCCGGGCGGCGCCGAGCAGGGTGCTCCCTCCGAAGAGGTCGCCGCAGGTGTAGCCGGTGATGCAGAGCTCGGGGAAGACGACAAGGCGCGCGCCGCGCGCGTCCGCCTCGCGAATGAGAGAAAGCATAGACCCGAGGTTGTATTCGCAGTCCGCAACGCGCACGCGCGGCGTCGCGGCGGCGCATTTCACAAATCCGTGTTTCACGGGAATATCCTCCGAATAGTAAGCGTTTGGGCGTCCGCCCGGAAAAATTATAACACGCGGCGGGGGGTTTGTAAATCGGGTTTTCATGCGGAAAATGCCGGCGCAGGCGGGGCGGCTCGCTTCCGGATCGGGAGCGAGAAATTTTTAGGAAAAACCGCTTTACAAAGGAATATTTATGTGGTATAGTATAGACAGAGTCAAAACAGTAATAATTACTGATTTGAGTGAAAGCAGTTTAATCTATTATGGAGGTATTTGTTATGGCAAAGAAGTGGGTATGCCCCGTCTGCGGTTACGTCCATGAGGGCGACACGCCCCCCGAGTTCTGCCCGACCTGCAAGTGTCCCGGCAGCAAGTTCACCGAGATGAAGGCCGACGCGAAGCTCGCCGCCGAGCACGAGTACGGCATATACGCAAAGACCGTCAAGAACAACCCCGACGTGAGCGAAGAGGACAAGAAGTACATCTTCGAGCAGCTCATGGCCAACTTCAACGGCGAGTGCGCCGAGGTCGGCATGTATCTCTGCATGGCGCGTATCGCGCACCGCGAGGGCTATCCGGAGATCGGCCTGTACTGGGAGAAGGCCGCGCATGAGGAAGCGGAGCACGCCGCAAAGTTTGCGGAGCTGCTCGGCGAGGACCTCGAGAAGAACATGAAGGCCGACACCAAGGCGAACCTCGCATGGCGTGTCGACTGTGAGTTCGGCGCGACCCAGGGCAAGTTCGACCTCGCGCTCTGCGCGAAGAAGAACGGCCTTGACGCCATCCATGACACCGTCCACGAGATGGCCCGCGACGAAGCCCGACATGGCAAGGCGCTCAAGGGCCTGCTCGAGAGGTATTTCAAGTAAGCGATACAGCAGTTTAGGTGGGCGAGGCAAAAAGCCTCGCCCACTTTTGCAAAAGAAAGGAGCGGGGCACAAGCCCCGTTCCTTAACTTATAAATCTAATAGTTGTTTTTTCTTTGCGTCAAATTCTTCCTGCGTAATGATACCGGCATCAAGCAGTTCTTTATATTTCTTTATTTCATCAGCGCTGCTCTGCGGGATTTCCTGTTTGACCGTAGTTGCAACGTTTTTTTCTTTTTCCTGCCTTTCGAGAAGCAGTTTGCTGATTTCAGCATGAATTTCATCTCGGTTTTTAATAAGCGAAAATTTGATTGCACTGGAAGCTGTATTAACAGAAATACTCTTCAAAATGCCAGTACCGACAGCAGAAATTGAATCCAATGGCAAGTCTACCCGCTTTCCAAATGCTGCTTTCCCATAAACTCGTTTATTTGTTACAACAAGTTGGCATCCGGCAAGCCACCAACAGAAAAACAGAGGAAAGATAATAATAGCAATAGACAAAAGACTTCCGTAGAAAGGATCGAAAAAAGCCTGAAAACGGATATTTCCCTCAAAGAATTGCATAAAAATTAGCAGCACTCCAAAAGCAATCAATGCCACAATACAATAAACCAGCCAATAATTTTTGACTCCTTCATTTTGTATTATTTCTTTTTCTTCCATAATACACTCCTCCACGTTTTAGGGCTTTCGGTAAATCTTCGTTGACAATCCGAAGATTCTGCTAATAGGATTTTTGAATGTCCGACAGGTAATAGCAACTGTGACATTTCCGGCCGCAGAATTAAAATCCCGATGCAAGTCAATTATATATCTTGAAATTATATATGTCAAGAAAAACATATCTTCAAATTCCCTGTTTTTCGCCCGACGCCGCTTTATACTATAACCACACAGCGGCAGGAGGAAACCATGGATTACTTGAGTTTTGTGTCAAAGCGCATATCGCAGCTCAGAGTGCAGAAAGGCATATCCGCGAGGGATATGAGCCTGTCGCTCGGACAGAGCGAGAGCTATATAAATAAAATAGAAAACAGGCATGCAATGCCGTCTATGGCCGGCTTTTTCTATATCTGTGAGTTTTTCGGCATAACTCCGGAAGAATTTTTCAAAAGTGAGGTTGACGCACCGCAGAAGACAAGAGAGCTGATGCACGAAATCGACAGGCTTTCGCCGTCGCAGACAGAACATATCCTTTCAATCATTAAAGATATCACAGAATAAAAGCGGCGATTGGTTTTACGGAGCGTACTTATTGACACGCGGCAGGCGCAGACTGTATAATGACAGAGCACTACTTACAGTCAAGATCCGCTTTTATGTGACGACAATTCCGCGAGATGTATCCTGTGGAGCGTAGAACGGAGGAATACGAATGGAAATCACCGTGAGGAGGCTCCGCCCGGATGAGCTTGAAGAGGCCGTCCGGGTGGAGGAGAGCGCGATAAAGGGCTTCGGCTATCTGCGAGACACGGCGGAGCTGTTCTTTTCGGACAGCGTCGGCGCAATGCTCGGCGCGTTCAAGGGGGACGAGCTCGTCGGTATAGCGAAGTACACCGTCCTGCCGGACAGGACGGCGTGGCTCGAGACTCTGCGCGTCGCTCCGGAGCACCAGCGGCAGGGCGTCGGCACTCGGCTCTACGAGGAGTTCGTGTCGCTCTCGCGCTCGCTCGGAATAGAGACCGCCGCGATGTACACCGGGCTCCGGAACGTCCCGAGCGCGTCGCTTGCGCGGAAGTTCGGCCTCGACACGGCGGGGAAGTACCGCGAGTTCCAGCTCTCTCTCGACGGTGTGACGCCCCCGGAGGCCGAGCCGTTCGAGCCGGTGGGCGAGGAGGAGGCGTGCGCGCTCCTCGCGCCGCTTGTTGAGCGGTACAAGGGATATGCCGTGCTGAACCGCACGTTCATGCGGATGAATGACGACGTGTTCCGTGCTTTTGCGCGCGAGGGAAAGGTCCTCGTGAGCCGCGGGAGCGGCAGCGTGATGGTGTTCGGCAACCGCTTTCTCGAGCGGCGATCGGTGCAGATAGCCGTCATGTCGGGCGACCTCCGCGCATGCATGGACTACGCCGTGAAAACGGGGCTGGAACGCGGGGTGCCGCAGGTCGTCGCGACCGCGCCGCTCGATGACGAAGCGATGCAAGGCGAGCTTGAGAGTTATGGCTTCCGCGCGGCGGGCGACCTTCAGGTGATGAGCGGAAGGATAGAGCGCATCGGATGAGTGCAAATGCCGCTTGCAATATCGCGCGCGGGCGTATATAATGGACAATGTAACGAAACGGCGCGTCCGTGTTCCGGGCGGCGCCGTGGACCAATATCGGAGGAGGCAGTAAAATGAAGTACATTTGCAAGGTCTGCGGCTGGATCTATGACGAGGAGGAGCAGGGCAAGAAGTGGGAAGACCTCTCGGACGACTTTGTCTGCGAGCTCTGCGGCGCCGGCAAGGACGACTTCGAGCCGGTCGAGTAATTCAAATACGAACGTGAAAAAGCGGGAGCCGCACTCGGCGGCTCCCGCTTTTTTGCTGTCCTGCTATCGCATATCTTTTGCTCAGCCCTTCTTGCTGAACACGTCCTCGAGGAACGCGTCCGCGAGCGGCAGCCAGAGCTCGAAGTTGGGGTGGCGGACTCCCTGCGCTATCTTGAAGCCGGCGCCGCCGTGCGGGCAGCCCGCGAAGGTGTGCACCTCGACCGGGACGCCGTGGCGCAGCAGGTCGGGGTAGACATAGTGCAGGTTGTCCATGGCGGTATCCTCTCTGCCCACGGCAAAGAAGGTGGGCGGATAGACCACGTTCTCCCAGTTGAACGGAGCGCCGTTGAAGCGCGGGCCGTAGACGCAGAGAAATGCGTCCGGCGTGGCGTCGACCTCGTCAAGTGCGTCGGGAACGTAGGCGGGGAAGACGTCGCTCACCCTGCGGTTTCCCGAGAAGTGCTCTATGAGCCCTTCTCCCGTGAGGCCGCCGTTCGAGAAGCCCGCGAACACGACACGGTCCGGAGAAATGCGGTATTTTTCCGCGTTCGCGCGCACCATGCGCACGGCGCGCGCCGCATCGACGCCGGCCTCGCGCGCCGTCCACGGGCTGTGGTTCGTGCGGTTAAGAAGGATGAAGCTCTGGTAGCCCATCGCGTTGAAGTCTACGGCGTTCTGATAGCCTTCGGCGGGAGTGCCGACGCCGTGGTCGCCGCCGGCGCAGAAGATGACCGCGCCTTTAGGCGTGACGTCCTCGGGCAGCAGAAGCTCGTACATATACGGCCTGTAGTCCGGGTCGTGGTTGAAGCGGTAGTCGCTGTTGTCGGTGTACTCGGTCTCGGCGGGCATTTTGCCCTCCGGCCAGAGGTAAATACGGGGCTTCTGGGTTTCGAGCGGCTTTATACCGTCGAGCATGGCGGCAAACTGCGCTATCTTTGCCTCGACCTCCGGGCCGTACTCGCTCATCTCTATCTCGCTGCAGAGCTCCATCATCGGCGCTACCTTGTCGATGGGGTAGTTCACGCAGTCCTCGAAGACCGGGATGGCGCGGTGGCGCACCGGTCCGAACGCCTTACGCGTGGGCTCCAGCTTCTTCATCATTTCCTCAAGATCGCTCCATTCGGGCATGGTAAGACCTCCTCGTTGAATTTGTATTTGCTTTTGTAACAATAGTATCATATAATTGACGTATAATCAAGCGGCGGCGGTGCGAAAACGCTTGACATGGAGTCCGCTCCAGGCGCTATAATCATCTCAGGATCACGCCGCTCGGCGGCAGAAGGAGGAGCACGATGATATACAAAGATTTTCAGGGTGAGAAGATATCCCGCCTCGGCATGGGCAACATGCGCCTGCCGACCGTGGGAGGCGAGCCGGGCAGTCCGATAGACTACGAGCAGGCAAAGTCGATGATAGACGAGCTCGTGCGCTCGGGCGTCAACTACTTCGATACGGCGTACATCTATCACGGGGGCAAATCGGAGGAGTTTGTCGGAAAGGCGCTCTCCGACTACCCGCGGGAGAGCTACCACGTCGCGACCAAGTTCAACCTCGGCGCGAACCCGGACTACCGCGCGCAGTTCGCGGAGCAGCTTTCGCGCCTCGGCATGGACTACATAGACTTCTATCTTCTCCATGGCGTGGGGGACGACTCGTTTGAGGGCTACACCGGCTGCGGATGCATCGAATACTTTGAGGAGCAGAAGAAGGCGGGAAGGATACGCTGGCTCGGCTTCTCATTCCACGGCTCGCCGGACACGCTGCGCAGGATGCTTGCCATACGGAAGTGGGATTTCGTGCAGATACAGCTCAACTACTACGACTGGGTGTTCGGCACCGCTAAGGAGCAGTACGAGATACTCGCCGAGGCGGGCATTCCGGTGGTCGTCATGGAGCCGGCGCACGGCGGCATGCTCGCGCGTCTCAATGAAAAGACCGCGGCAAAGCTGAAGGCCATGGACCCGGAGCGGAGCGTGGCGTCCTGGGCGATGCGCTGGGCCATGGGGCTTGAGGGCGTGCAGGTCGTCCTCAGCGGAATGAGCGATATGGAGCAGGCGCGGGATAACATCGCTACCTTCGCAGAGGGGAAGCCGCTCACCGCGGAGGAGCGCGCCGCCGTAGAGCAGGTAGCCGCGGACTACAGGACCGACGTCTCCGTGCCCTGCACCGCCTGCCGCTACTGCACGGACGGATGCCCGATGGGCCTCGAGATACCGAAGATACTCGCGGCCTACAACGCGAGCAAGGTCGAGGGGCCGTGGGCGCTGATGGACCTCGCTAAACTCCCCGAGGACAAGCGTCCCTCCGCGTGCATCGCCTGCGGAGCCTGCACCGCAGCCTGTCCGCAATCCATCGAGGTGCCGAAGTACATGGCCGAGATGGCGGAGGCGGAGAAGCGGTTCAGACGCTGACCGCACGGACTTCCCGCAAGATAGACGTTAAAGACAGGACCTCCGGCGGAGCCGGAGGTCCTGCTTTTGCACCGTTTCGCCCGAGAGCCCGGAAGGACGCAAAACACGCCGGCATACTTCCATTTTGTTCCGTTATATGATATAATAAATCATTAGCTGTGAGCCGGACGGCGCCGTCCGGCAGAAAACAAAATTTTCAAGGAGGAATCGTCATGGAAGTGAAAGCCTGGACCTATGAAGAGCTGCCCGAGTTCGAGGGATGCCCCGAGGGTGCGCACATCATCGTGACTACCGGCGACGAGGCCGGCGTCATGTATCTTCACGACGTGGAGTATGCGAAGCCGGACGGCCACGCGCTGCATCTTCAGATACTTATCCCGGAGTGCCGGAACAAGAGGGTAGCGGCCGAGAAGAAGCAGCCCTCGGCGCCGCTGCCGTGCTACGTCTTTGTTCAGGGCTCCGCGTGGATGCCCCAGTACGTCTACGGCAACGTGGCGTCGCTGGCAAAGCTCGCCCTGCGCGGATACGTCTGCGCCATCGTGGAGTACCGCCACTCCGGACTCGCCGCGTTCCCGGCGCAGATAAAGGATGCGCGCAACGCCATCCGCTTCCTCCGCAGCAACGCCGACAAGTTCGGCATAGACCCGGCAAAGGTCGTTCTCGCGGGCGATTCCTCCGGCGGACACACCGCGATGTGGGGCGGCATGCTCCATGACGACGACACGGAGGACAACCTGTTCCCCGGCGTCAGTGCGGAGCCCTGCGGCGTTGTGAGCTGCTACGGCTCGTCTTCGGTAATGGCGCCGGACTCCAACCCTATCCAGGTCCTGCACTGCCTGCCGGACAGCCCGGAGGGACGCGTCATGGGCGGAAAGAACCTGCTCGAGCACCCTGAGCTCGCGCGGGCGCTCTCGGTCGAGTGCAACATCGACGAGAATACAGTGATGCCGCCGGTGCTGATGTTCCACGGCACGAAGGACCGTGTCGTCAACTGCACCTGCAGCGCCGTCATCTACGAGCAGCTGAAAAAGACCGGCCATCCCGCCGACCTCTATCTGCTCAAGGGCGCGGACCACGGCGGCCCGGAATTCTGGACCGACGGCGTGCTCGACATCGTGGACGCGTTCTGCAAAAAGTGCTTCGGCGCCGAATAAAGTTTTTGCGGAAAAAAGATGAGAAAACGGCAGGGCTTTACGCCCTGCCGTTTTGCCTTATTTGCTGCGCCCGACACGCCTGAACGAAATGCCTGACCGCAGATTGGAAGCTGTCCGCGGCTCGCGTGGATATCGAAACCATGTCCGGGAAGGATGGCTTTCCGGTAGTGGGCGGCTTGCCCGCCGCTGCCGCGATGCGGCTGAGTATCGTCGCGGCCTGCTCGCGGGTGAGGGTCCCGTCCGGGTCAAAGTGGTTGGCATCTATGCAGTTGACCACGCCGAGACCGGCCGTTTTCTCGACGTTTGCGGCATATTTGCCGGACTTGCGCTCGGGTATCTTGCTGCCGGTATAGGTCTCATAGAGCCGCGTCAGTACGCTATCATCGGTATCGACAGAGGCCTGCGCTCAGTGGGCGGCGTCGACCCGTCCGCCACGGAATATATCCCGCGGGAACACTCGAGAACGGCCTTCATCATCTCGGGGTAGGCGCGCGAACAGATGTCAAATAGGCCGATGTTGTAGTTCTCACCGTCAAAGCGCCCGAGCACGAACTGGTCGTAGCACTGGAAGTAGTGACAGCCGACTCCGTTCGGATGCGCCGCGACGCGCTCGCAGTAGTACCTGTATGCCGCGCCTCGCTCGCTCTGGCTCGTGACGCCCTCGAGGCCGGTCGCGGGAAGACCCGCGTCGAGCGCGCCGAAGTGGAACTCTCCTATCATCACGGGCAGGTCGACCCCGAGGTCCGCGACCTGTCGGATGTTTGCGGTCGGGTCGACAGAGTAGCAGTTTATCGAGAACACGTCGAAGTTCTCCCAGCCGGTTACGATGTCCGGGTCGGATATCCAAGCCCAGCGCATTCCGAGTATCATGTGGTTCGGGTCGACCGCGCGGCAGGCGTGGGACGGTATCTCGACGTAGGCGCGGAGCATCACTCGGGAGAACTCGTGCATATCGCGCGCGGCGGCGGGGGAGAGCCGGGATGCGTCGCGAACGGGCGTGTAAAGGGACTCAAAGGACTCAAACTTCGTGCCCCATGCGGCGTTGAGCTCGCCGATCCCGCCGTATCTCTCTTCGAGGAAGGCGACGAGCCGTTCCTTGGTCACCGTCCGCTCGGGGCAGTAGAGCGCCTCGTCCGCGACGACAAGGCCGTCCACGAAGGCCCATTCTGGCTCGTTTCGCAGGAAGTAGCCTATCATCAGCGGGTCGTCCTTCCGCGCCTCGAGCGCGCTGGCGCAGACCTCTGCGTTCTCCGCAAACTCCGGGCTGAGGACATCCGGGAAATCGCGGAATATCTTCTTTTCGGTGGACGGGAAGCTCGGAAGCGACGTGACGTAGGGGATGCCGGTCGTGCCGAGCAGGTCGGCGTCGCTCCAGTTTCCGAGGGTGTTCATGCCGCAGCGCTTTATCTCGCCCGTCAGCATTTTCTTCCACTTGCCGTACCAGTCCGGGCCGAGTGCGCGGCGCAGGTTTGCCCGGAAGAAGGAGAACGCCTTGTACTCCCTTCGGCCGCCCCTCCGGGCGCGGTCGGAATACATCTCTCCGAGCTCGGGGTCGTCCTCCGGCGGCAGAAAATCGAGCCACTTCTCGACGCCGTCTATGCGGCAGTCGCCGCCGAGGCCGACGCAGTCCGGCCCCATGCTGAAGAATGCGTATCCGAGCGGGTCGACAAGATGCCAGCGCCCGTTCTCCTTGCGGCTGGTAAAGAAGCCGGTGCCGGGGGTGAGCCGGTGAGCGAGTGAGCCGCCGTACTCCGAAAACCTCTCCGGATAGCCGCTCTCCGCATCCCGAAGCTGACCTTCGAGCGCGCGGCGGAGCTCGTCCAGGTCATGTGTCTTGCCCGGCCAGTCCTTACGTTTGTTCTGACCGAACTCGTCCACGAGTTTGAGGTCGGGCAGGGACGCCGGCGACGGCTCCGAATCGGTGAGGCGGATGTCGCAGAGCGTCAGCGTCACCTCATGATGGGACGGCAGCGACGTAAGCAGTATCTTCTCTATTCTGTCGCGGCGGACCCTCCGACCGTGGCAGACCATCTTCAGAGTGCCCGGCAGCGCCTCGGGGAAGAGTTCGCTCCCGTCCATCAGCGAGAGGTCGAGAAGGACTGCCGCCTCGGCGGAGGGCAGCAGTCCGAACCGCAGTGTGAATACAGGCTCGGGCTCTCCCGACTCGAAGACGATGAGCTGCATCGGCAGGCTGTGCTCCTCCTCGACTTCCGCGCGGAAGGAGAGAAACCGTCCGAGCTCGGGCGTATTGCCCGGCAGCTCGAAGCCGCCGCCGGCCTCGGGAAGCGTGAGGCGGAACCGCCCGCCGCCGAGGTCATTAAGCGACGTTCCGGGGGTCAGATGTTCGGGCGTTATCGGTATTGTTTTCATATATATTCCTCCCGTGGCGCAGGACGGCGACGGCCGCCGCGCGGTATTTGTATATCAACACAATTATAAAGCTCGGAAGCGATCGCTGTCAACATCTGCACACCGGCGACCCCGAATTGTCGGCCCGCCCGAAACAAACTCTTGCCAGTGGGGGCGGGATATGATAAAATACCAATAAGTATAGGCAAAAATCGCGGCGGCGGAAACGTCCGCGCCGCGCGGCTCATACTGTTTGGAGGCATAGCGATGAAATTCAGATTTTCCGAGCGTATCGATACGCTGAAACCGTCCGCGATACGCGAGATACTAAAGGCCGATCCCGACCCGGAGGCGATAAGCTTCGCCGCGGGCAACCCCTCGCCGGACACCTTCCCGACCGAGGAGATGGCGTCCGCCGCCGCCGAGATATTCAGAGACGCGTCCGGCGCGGCGTTCCAATACGGCATAACCGAGGGCTACACGCCGCTCCGCCGCGCCACGGCGGAGCGCGTGAAGCTGCTCCACGACGTAGGGCGAGACTTTGACGACTGCATAATCGTCTCCGGCGGACAGCAGGGGATAGAGCTCGCGACAAAGGTGCTCCTCAACGAGGGAGACGCGATAGCCTGCGAGGCGCCGAGCTTCGTCGGTGCGCTCAACTGCTTCCGCGCGCAGCGCCTCCGCCTCGTCGGCATCCCGTGCGACGGAGAGGGGATGTGCGTAGATAAGCTAGAGGAGCGGCTCAAGGCCGACCCGGGGATACGCGCGGTGTACACCATTCCGACATTCCAGAACCCCGGCGGGTCCACGATGTCGCTTCGCCGCCGCGAAAAGCTCATGGAGCTTGCTCGCCGCTACGACATCTGCATCATAGAGGACAGCCCCTACTTCGAGCTCCGCTACTCGGGCGAGACCGTCCCCACCATCAAGAGCATGGACGAGGAGGGGCGCGTCATATTCTGCGGCTCCTACTCGAAGGTGATAGCGCCCGGGATACGCATCGGATACGTCGTCGCGCACCGGGACGTCACGGCGAAGATGGCCGTCGCAAAGCAGGTGAGCGACGTACACACCAATCTGTTCTTCCAGATGATAGTCGAGCGCCTTGTCACGGGCGGCGGCTTCGAGCGGCACATCGAAGAGTGCCGGAAGGTCTACCGCCGCCGCCGCGACATCATGCTCGACGCGCTCGCGAAGTACGTCCCCGAGGGCAAGGCGGAGTGGACCGTCCCGGACGGCGGACTGTTTATCTGGCTCACGCTCCCGGAGGGGTACGACGGCGCGGAGCTCTGCCGCCGCGCAAAGACCCACAAGCTCGCGTGCGTCCCCGGCTCCGCCTTCAATGTGGACGAGCACGAGACGAGCCCCTCGATACGTCTCAACTTCTCACTGCCGACGGACGACCAGCTCGTGCGCGGCTGCGAGATACTCGGCCGCGAGATAGACGACTACGTCAAGTGAAGACGAAATAATTCCGAAAGGTGTAATATATATGGAAAACGCAAAGAAAAGGATATTCAGCGGCATCAAGCCGACGGGCGACCTCACGCTCGGCAGCTACCTCGGCGCGATAAAGAACTGGGTCGGGTTCCAGGACGAGTACGAGTGCCTCTACTGCATCGTCGACCTGCACGCCATAACCATACGCAACGACCCGGAGACGCTTCGCCGCCGCGCCCGCGAGCAGCTCGCGCAGTACATCACGGCGGGGCTCGACCCGAAGAAGAGCGTGATATATCTCCAGAGCCATGTCTCCGCCCACGCGGAGCTCGGGTGGATCCTCGGCTGCTACTCGATGATAGGCGAGCTCAACCGCATGACCCAGTACAAGGAGATGCAGAAGAAGCAGGCAAACAACCTCAACAGCGGCATCTTCACCTATCCCGTGCTGATGGCGGCGGATATCCTGCTCTTTGACACCGAGCTCGTCCCGGTGGGAGAGGACCAGAAGCAGCACGTCGAGCTCGCGCGGAACATCGCCGTCCGCTTCAACGGTGTGTACGGCGACGTGTTCAAGCTCCCCGAGCCGTTCGTGCCGAAGGTCGGCGCGCGGATAAAGAGCCTCACCGACCCCACGGCGAAGATGAGCAAGTCGGACGACGACCCGCAGGGCAGCGTCTACATCATGGACTGCCCGGACGCCATAATGAAGAAGTTCAAGCGCGCCAAGACCGACAGCCTCGGCGTCGTGCACTTCGACCCGGAAAACCAGCCCGGCATAGCGAACCTCATGACGATATACTCCGCCGTCACCGGCAGGAGCTACGACGAGATAGAGCGGGAGTTTGACGGCAAGGGCTACGGTGTGTTCAAGCCCGCCGTCGCCGAGGTCGTCACAGACGTGCTGCGCCCGATACGCGAGGGCGCGGAGCACTACCTCTCGGACGGCGCGGACGAGCTCGAGCGGATATACCGCGAGGGCGCGGAGCGCGCGCGGGCACTGAGTGAGCCCGTACTCAACAGGGTGCGCCGCGTAATAGGCTTTGTCGAGCGCTGAACGGGGGGAGAGCCATGCCGAGTGAGCTCATAATCTGGGTGATAGCCTCGCTTGTGACGGCGTTCATCGTCTCGTTTGTCTGTACCCCGGTGGTGCGGCAGTTTGCGAACCGCTCCGGCATCGGCGTAGACGTGCCGAAGGACAACCGCCGTATGCACAAGGTACCGATACCGCGCATAGGCGGCCTTGCGATATTCCTCGGGTTCATGATTTCGGTGCTTGTGTTCAGCGAGGTGGACAGCTGCCTCAGGGGAATACTCATCGGCCTTGTGCTGATAGTCGTCATAAGCCTTATAGACGACATCTCGCCGCTGCCGGCTCTGCTCCGCTTCGCGGTGCAGATAGCCGCCGCGATAATCGTCGTGGCGCACGGCGTCCGGATAGAGTTCCTGTCGAATATAAACATCTTCAGCGACCAGGCGTATCTTCACCTCGGCGAGTGGATATCCAACATCGTCACGGTGATATGGATAGTCGCGATAACCAACTCCGTCAACTTCATCGACGGGCTCGACGGGCTCGCCGTCGGCGTGAGCACCATATCCTCGCTCTGTATGCTGATAATCGCGCTGCTCGTGAGCGAACCGAACGTCGCCCTCGTCATGGCGGCGCTTGTCGGCGCCTGCGCGGGATTCATGCCCTACAACCTCAATCCGGCAAAGATATTCATGGGCGATGTCGGCGCGATGTCGATAGGCTTCATCCTCGCGACGATATCGATACAGGGACTTTTCAAGTTCTACGCGATAATCAGCTTCGCCGTGCCCTTCCTCATACTCGCTCTGCCGATATTTGACGAGGTGTTCGCCGTCGTGCGGCGGCTGCTCAAGGGTCAGAACCCGATGAGTCCGGACAGGGGACACGTCCACCACCGCCTTATAGACATGGGCTTCAACCAGAAGCAGGCGGTCGCGATAATGTACACGATGAGCGGCATACTCGGCCTCACGGCGGTGGTGCTCACCGCTTCCGGAGAGATACGCGCGATGTTCCTTCTGCTCGCGTTCCTGCTCGTAGGATTTGTCGCGTGGCGGCTGATAGGCTTCGGAAGAAAGAGCTCGCCGTCAGGCGAAGCGGAGAAAACAGACGGAGAAAGCGGCGGGAAAGAGCCCGCCGCGCAGAACACGCCGGACGGCGGTCCGTCCGACGGGGCCGGCGGGGCGGACGGAGACGCGCCCGCGAAAGAAGATAAGGGGGACAGCGAAAGTGGAAAAGATTAAGGTCATGACGGTGTTCGGCACCCGTCCGGAGGCGGTCAAGATGGCTCCTCTCGCGCTCGAGCTCGCCTCACGCGAGGAAATAGAGAGCATCGTCTGCGTGACGGCGCAGCACCGTGAGATGCTTGACCAGATACTTGAGATATTCGGCATAGTCCCGCGCTACGACCTCAACATCATGAAGCCGGGGCAGACCCTCTACGAGATAACCGGCAGGATACTCGAGGGAATGGACGGCGTACTGAAGGATGCCGCGCCGGACATCGTTCTCGTCCACGGCGACACGTCTACGACGTTTGCCGGGGCGCTCGCGGCGTTCTACCGCCAGATACCGGTGGGTCATGTCGAGGCGGGACTGCGCACCTACAACATCTACTCTCCCTTCCCTGAGGAGATGAACCGCCGGCTCGTCGGCCAGATAGCGTCGCTGAACTTTGCGCCGACGCGCCGCAACGCGGAAAATCTCGCGCTCGAGCACGTCCTCGGAGAGACGTTCATCACCGGCAACACCGTCATAGACGCGCTGAAGACCACCGTGCGGAGCGATTACACCTTCCGCGACCCGGTCCTGCGCGAGCTGGACGGGCTCGGCCGCAAAATAGTTATCATAACGGCGCACCGCCGCGAGAACTACGGGAGACCCTTTGACAACATACTTTCGGCGATACGGGAGACTGCCTCTCGGTACCCGGATGTCGAATTCGTGTACCCGGTCCACCTCTCCGAGTATGTCACGGAGAACGCGCACCGCGTGCTCGGCGGCGTGCGGAATATCCATCTTATAAAGCCGCTCGACCTCGACGAGATGCACAACCTCATGGCGCGCGCCTACATGGTCATGACCGACTCGGGCGGGATACAGGAGGAGGCTCCCGCGCTCGGGAAGCCGGTGCTCGTCATGCGCCACGAGACGGAGCGCCCGGAGGCCGTTGAGGCCGGAACGGTGAAGCTCTGCGGCATCGAGCGGGACGAGATAGTTTCGATGGCCTGCGAGCTTCTCGACGGCGGCGCGGCGTATGACGCCATGGCGAACGCCGTCAACCCCTACGGAGACGGGGAGGCTTCGCGCAGGATAACCGACGCGATACTCTGGCACTTCGGGCGCGGCGAAAAGCCGGACTCCTTCGGAGGCTGAGAGAATGAACAAGGGGCGGATAATGCTCTTTGCGATGCTCGCCGCGGCCACGATAGTCATAGCGGTGCTGATGAGCATATTCGCGACCGGCGCGACGAGCGAGCGGCCGGAGATAGTCCTGCCGCAGGAGCTCCCCGAAGGATTTCAGCCAGGTTGGAGCTTTGACGGCTCGGACCGTGCGCCGGACGCCGGAGACGTGAGCGCGGATACGCTTGCGGCGCTCGTGCTGTCGCTTGAGCGGCCGGAGGAGTATTACGCCACGATAAAGGTCGGACTGTACTGGGACGGCGGCTCGTCCGAGACGCGCCGCGAGGTGTGGTCGACCGGCGGCTATGAGCTTATCCGCAGCTACGATGAAACGGGCGCGGCCGAGCGGAACTGCATCGTCGCGGGCGAGGACACCTACATCTGGTACGAGAACGAGACGCAGTACTACGTCGGCGCGACGGCGGCGTTCAGCACGGACGACGAGGCGCAGATACCGACCTACGAGGATCTGGCGGCGGTGCCTCCTGAGAATGTGGTGCGCTGCCGGTACGAGGCGAGCGGGGATATCCCCTGCCTTTACGCCGAGACGGTGGACAGCATGGGGCAGACGAACCGCTGGTGGGTGTCGCTTTCAAGCGGGCTTCTGTGGAAGTTCGAGACATGGGACGGCGGCGAGCTCGCCTACTCGATGCAGACGCTCTCGCTTTCCACCGACGCGGTGGACAGGGGAGAGTTCGTCCTGCCGGACGGAAACAACGTTTTTGCGAGGTAGAACCTCCGAAGGACGCGAAAAATGCGGGGCGGGCCCCGCGTCCAAGCGGGCAGAGCCCACACCCATCGAGCGGGGAAGACCCCGCAGGAATCTGCGGGGCGAGACCCCGCGTCCCTAAGTGAGGCTGAGCCTCACCGGTACTTTGTGGGGGCGGGGCCCCCACACCCCCTTGCGGGGCATACCGCCCCGCACCCTGCGCTACTTTTTGCTTGTGCAAAAAGTAGCCAAAAACACACATAGGGGAGAAAACCAAGTTTTCTCCCCTATGTACCCCTCTTTCTACATATTGAGTCTCTACCACGCTACAAATAGCGGGAAAGCTGGTATCAGCTTCCCCGCTTATACTTTCTGCATAGAACCGAAAGTTTCGTTTTCTTAGGGTACGTTCTGCATTACGCCTATAGTCGGAGCGTTGAACCGGACTTTTTGACTCTACGACGCAGGAATCGTTTGATGTTGTCGACTGTCTGGGGAGAGTCGGATAGAAACTCACCCGGTGGGATGATAGATTTGGTTGATGCAGAGTATGTCCTGTTATGTGGGTTGCGGTTGTGTGTCTGTATTGGGAGAGGGTTTATTAAGGGAGAGGGCTGAGCCCTCTCCCTTAAGCGCGTTTTTGATTACTTTTTGCGCGAGCAAAAAGTAATGCAGGGGCGCGGGGCGGCACAGCCCCGCGAAGGTAGTGGTGAGGCTCTGCCTCACTCAGGGACGCGGGGGTCGCCCCGCAGATTCCTGCGGGGTCTTCCCCGCTAGATGGGGGTGGGGCAGCAGGCCCCGCATGGTGCCGGTGAGGCTCTGCCTCACTTCGGGATGCGGGGGGGCCTGCCCAGCAAATACTTGCGGGGCTTCCCCGCTGGATGGGGGTGGGCTTTGCCCGCTTGCTTGCGGGGTCTTTCCCGCTATACATTTGAAAGTCTCACGATGTTGACGTTGTCGTGCTGCCCTGCGCACAGCTCCGCCTCGCGGCTGTGGCAGGTGAAGAGCAGTATCTGCCGCGTTTCTGCCTCGCGTTCGAGGAGGCGGAGCGCCGCCTCCGTGCGGCGGTCGTCGAAGGTGACAAACGCGTCGTCAAGAATCAGCGGGGTGTCGTCGGGGAGAACGGTGCGCGCTACGGCGAGCCGCAGCGCAAACCAGAGCTGGTCGGATGTACCACGGCTCAGCTCCGCGCCCGAGCGGAGGGGAGACGCCTCGCGCCCCGCCTCCGGCCGGAACTCACGGCTCACCGCAACGCGCTCGTACTTTCCTCCGGTGAGCTCTCCGAGTATCCGCGCCGTCTCTGCGCTGAGAGCGGGGGAGAAACGGCTGCGAAGCTCGTCGCCCGCGCGCCGGAGCGCCTCGAGCGCCATGTCGATGGCGCGGTAACGGCGTTCGCGGTCGGCAAGGCGCTCTGAAAGCCGCCCGCGCTTTTCGTCAATGATAGCCGCATCGCGCCCGTTGAGCTGTCCTTCGGCGCGTGCGATGTCGCTTCTGAGCCCGCTTATCCTGAGCCGTAGGTCCTTTAGCTCCGTATCCGTCTCTTCACGCGCTGCTCCGGAGAAAACTTCGGCTTCCGAAGCGTTCTCCTCGCTCTCGTCCGTACATCCCGCGAGGACGGAGCTTTTCAGGGCGTCTATCTTGGCGCGCTCCCTGAGTGCGCTGCTCCGGAGTACGTCGCGCCGCTCGCTCCATGAGGCGAGCGTTCTCAGCGCGTCGAGCGGCTGACCGCGTTCGCCGGTGAGCGCTGTGAGCTCGTCCTCCGCCGGGGTCGGCTCGCTTTCTGCGAGCTTCCTCCGTTCGGCGCACTCGTCGCGGCGAGCCTCTGCCGAAGCCGTGTCCGCGATAAACTCACGGAGCGTATCGGCGGAGGTCATATCCCAGCTTTTCAGCAGCTTTTCAAGCGATTCGCGCGCAAGCTTCGCTCTGCGCGCACTCTTTACCGCCAGGACCGCAAGCACAAGGCAGGAGACCGCCGCAGCGGCTCCGCAGAATACCGGTATGATGGAGCGGACGGGCAAAGCGAGCACGAAGCAGCAGACGGCGGCAAGCCCGAGGAGCGCCGCAAGGACGGTGAAGCGGCGCGGCGCCCTGTCCGACGCGGACTTCTCAAACTGCACAGCCTTGTCGAGGTCCTGCTGCGCGCCGGCCGCCGCGCGGCCCGCGAGAGTGTCCTTGTTCGGGAGCGCGCCGTGCGCGTGCTGTGCCCTGTTTACGGCGGCGAATATCTGCCTGTCGAGCGCGGAAAGCTCCGCGTCTATGTCTCTGAGGCGCGCGGCGGATGCGTCCCGCTCGGCCGTGACACGCCCCTCGAGGCTCCGCAGCTCGCCCGTGGACGGGCACTCTTCGGGCAGGACGTTTTCCTCGATGTTCCGGAGTTCGCGTTCGATATCCCCGAGGCGCTCCTTCGCGGCGGTAAGATCCCTCCGCGCGGCGGCGCTCTCGGCGGAGCCCATCCGTTTCAGAATATCTTCAAGCTCCTTCTCGCGGGCGGACGCCTCGCGGAGCTCCGCTTCAAGCGAGTCTATCAGGTCGGCGGTCCTGCGGCACTCGTCCGCCTCGCGCCGCAGGGCGTCTATTTCGTTTTCAAGGTCGGGGATCTCTCCGCGCCGGTTAAAGCGGAGGCGGCGCTGCCACTCGCGCAGGCGCGCTTCCGCCGCCGCGGCGTTCGCGCTCTCGTCCCCGGAGGAGACGGTCGCAAGTATCCTCGCTTCAAGCTCGGCGGAGCCGGAAGGCAGCGGCGGCGAGGAGACGAACGCGCTCCGCTCGAACACCTCGCGGCTCGCGCCGGTCAGCTTTTCACCGACGTCCTCGGCGGTGAGACCGGCGTCGCCTCCGCCGGAGGTGTAGGCGCGGAGACTGCGGAGCGGCGCTGAGTCGGTGCCGCTCCGTTCCAGCGTTATCTCGCGGCCATCCGCCTCAAGCTCGAGCCTGCCGCTTATCGGCGCGCCGGACCACGGCCGGTAGAGGTTCTTTTCGGCGGGACGCTCCTTTGTGTCGCGCTCCCGAGTGGGTATGCCGTAGAGCATCGCTCGGAGGAACGCGCACCATGTCGACTTCCCGCTCTCGTTTGCGCCCTCGATGATATTGAGTCCGGGCTTGAGCTCGAGCTTCGACTCGTTGAGCCCCGCAAACGTCGCAAACATCCGTCTTATCTTCACAGCGGCGCCTCCTCTCCGTCAAGCGCGGCGAGACCGTACCTCGCGGCAAGCTCCGAAAGAGCCCCGGTTTCTTCCGAGTCTCCGGCGCCGCCGGCCTCGGCGCGGACGGCGTCGAGCGCGCGGAGAAACGCCCCCGCAAGGGAATCCTCTCCGGCACGCTCGCGCACCCGCTTCGGAAGGCGCGTTCTGTCCACGACTTTGACATAGAACGCACGCGGCGCAAGCTCGCGCGCGAGCGCTTCGGTGTCGACCGGTTCGCTCTCGCCGGTGAGGACGAGCTTTACAAGGTCGCGCTCAAGGCCGTCCGGGACCGCGCGCTCGCCGCTCTCTATCGTCACGAATTTGCGCGCGCCGAGCGGAACGAATCTCGCCCGGGCGCGATCCTCGATCTCGACAATGTACACTCCCTTCTCGCCGGTCTCGTCAAAGCCGCGCCCCATGGGGCAGCCCGGGTAGGCAAAGAGCGTGTCGCCCGCGCGGGCGGCCTCACTCCGCGCGTGTATGTGCCCGAGTGCGAGGTAACTGAGCCCGCTCGCGGCGATGTCCCGCGGCGAGACCGCGTGATAGTACGCGGAGGAGACTTCGGTCTCGCCGTGCAGGACCATGACCGAGGGACGGTCCGGGTCCGCACGGAAGCCATGCAGCAGCTCGTGCTCGACTCTCGGCGCGGCAAAGCCCGCGCCGTAGACGTCGAAGTCACCGCAGGGTATCTTCTCTATCCGCTCGTAGCGGAAGATGCGGACGTTCTCGGGCAGGTCCTGCCTGCGGTAGACCGAGTGGACCGACATGAAGTCGTGATTTCCGGGCGAGATGAACACCGGCATGCCGGCGCGGCCGAGTAGGGAGAAGGTCCTGTCCGCCACCGAGCGGGAGGGGGACGGTTCTTCAAAGAGATCGCCGGCGATGAGTATGGCGTCCGCACGCTCGCTTTCCGCGAGCTCGCATATCTTTGCAAGCGTGGTGAAAAGCTCCTCGCGGAGCGCAGACGCCGTTTCCTCGGGAAGACCCGCTATCGGCGAGCCGAGGTGCAGGTCGGCGGTATGGATAAGCTTTATCATAGTCGTACTCCGTTGTGAGAATCTCGGGCGGATATTTTACAGCCCCAGCGCCTCGTAGGCGAGATCCCTTATTCTGTGATGTATGATATTATATGCGTAGTTGCAGTTCATCACCTGCATCCCGATGTATATCGAGACCTTGTTTTCGGTGTCCGCCATGCAGTATGCGGCCGCCGCGCCGTTCCAACCGAATTCGCCCACCGGCGTCGGCGAGAGGGACAGGTCCTTATTCATGTGGACGCGGCCGCAGAGTCCCCAGCCGTAGCCGTAGAGCGGGGTCTGCCAGCGGCGGAAGTCGCAGAGCGGCTCGTCCTCGAGGAGGTTCTCCCGGCAGAGCGCGAGCGTCTCCTCCTTCAGGACGCGGACGCCGTTTTCACCGACGCCCCCGTTTGCTATCATATCCATAAACAGCGAGTAGTCGTGCACCGTGCTGTATATCCCGCCGCTGCCGAGCTCGACGCTGCCGCTGTCGATGGAGCCGCCGCCCTCCATGGGGGAGACCCTGTTCCTCTGATTGTCGTAGACCCACGCGGCGGCGAGGCGCTTCTGCTGCTCCGCATCGGGATGAAAGCCGGTGTCGGTCATGCCGAGCGGCGTGAAGAACACCTCATCGAGGTACGCGCCGAGGCTTTTGCCGGTTATCTTCTCGATTATCGCGCCGAGGACGTCCTGGCTCGTGCCGTACTCGTAGCGCGTGCCGGGGTCGAAGTGGAGCGGTACCTTTGCCATCTGCGCCGCCATGGTGATGTTGTCCCGGACGGTCTCCGGCTCCGGGAACTCCGAAAACACCCCGTAGCTCCAGCCGCCCTCCATCAGGAAGCAGTGGCGGACGAGCAGCTCGGTCTTTGCCGGGCGGATGGCATCCTCGTCGCGCACCGTGAGCGATGCGAATTCGGGCAGGTACTTGGACACCGGATCGTCTATCGCGAGGCGCCCCTCCTCGACAAGCTTCAGCGCGCCGAGGCAGAGCGCCACCTTCGAGCAGGAGAAGATGAGATAGACCTCGTTCCCTGTCATCGGAGCCTTGCGCTCCGCGTCCGGATGGCCGACGTAATTGCGGTAGACGACCTCATGGCCGCGCCGGACCTCGACGTCCGCCGCGGGTATGTCCGCCGCCTCGAGAGTATTCAGATAGCGGGTTAGTTTGCTGAAATCCATAGTCGAACCTCCCTGTAATTTGAATAATTTGTACAATTTCAATATACCACAACGCACAGTATAATGCAACACGAAATTTTTGCGGAAGGGGCGAGAGTTTTCGCCGCGACGCACGTCTAATAAGTGTAAAGGGACCGCGAAGGAGGCTGAACGCATGGACAGGGGAGCAGAGTATTACCGCCGTTACCTCGAGGGCGACGACGCCGGCATCGTCGCCCTCATCCGGGAGTATCGGGACGGGCTTGTTTTCTACCTTGCGGGCATACTTGGCGACGCGGGAGAGGCGGAGGACGCGGCGGAGGATACTTTCGTGAAGCTTGTGACGCGCCGCCCGCGCTTCTCCGGGCGCGCGAGCTTCCGGACGTGGCTCTACGCGATAGGAAGGAACCTTGCCCTTGACCGTCTGCGCCGCCGCTCGCGCCTCGCGCCTCTGCCGGAGGAGGCGGAGAGCGGGACCTGGGAGGAGCTTGAGGAGCGCCTGATACGCTCGGAGCGGCGGGAAGCCGTCCGGCGGGCGCTTGGGCGGCTCCCAGGCGAGTACCGGCAGGCGCTCATCCTCTCTTACTTCGAGGGGTTCGGGAACGAAGAAACGGCAAAGGTCATGAAGAAGACGCGGCGGCAGGTGGAAAACCTTCTATATCGCGCAAAGCAGTCCCTGAAAGCTGAACTTTTGAAGGAGGGCATCTCTGATGAGGACATATGACGAGACGGCGGCGAGGGTGCTCGCGCGCCGGGACGAATATCTTGCGGCGAAGCGCGCCCGCGCAGCGACGGCACGGAGGGCGGCGGGGCCCGCCGTATGTGCCGCGCTTGTCGTCGCGGCGGGGCTCGGGATATGGAGCGCCGGCCGTACGGGCGGCGCGGAGAGCGGCCCCGCAGCTTCGACCGAGGTCAATATGCTGTATGTGCCGTCCTCCGGCGCGCCGACTCCCGCGCCGGATCGGTCCCGCGGTTCCGGCGACCCGGAGACGCCGATCGGGACGGCCGGCGCGGCGGGATCCGCGATACCAGAGCGCGGGGACCCGGAGACGTTCACCCCGGCCCGGCCTCCGGAACAAGGGGTCGCCGTGCCCGCCTCGCCGACGCCGAACCTGCCTGCCGCCGTATCCGCAGCGCCGACGGAGGACGTGCCCGCCGCAGACCCGTCGGAGCGTCCGGGACTGCCGACGGTGGGCGACGTCACCGGTGAAGCGGTCATGGGCGGCGTGAGCATTCCGGCGTTCGTGGCGTTTGACGGTGCGGTCTACGGACCCGGAGGCCGGGAGACGGGAGCGGAGCAGCCGATAAAATTCGCGGGCAGCGTGTACTTCAACGGCGACTGCTCCTACGACGCGTATATCCTGCTCGACTACACAGACACCGGCGTCAGAGCTGTGGAGGACACGGTCGGCATAGTGATAAACGGCGTTTTTCAGACCTACACGAAGCTGTTCGACCTGACGTTCGAGCTGGACGGCACGGAGTACGCTGTCGACTGGGAATATTTCCTCGGAAACGGCATACCGGAGAAGGTGCTGCTCGAGACGGAGGACTACACCGTCTATGAGACGGAGGACGGCGGCGTCGCGGTGAACGCCGCGCCGATGCTTCGGCGCATGATGCCCTCGCTTTTTGACGACGGGGACGGGCTGCACGCGGAGTTCTGGTGGAGCGCGAGCGCGCGGAACGCCGTCGAGACCGGAGCTTAAGGTATCGGCAGTATATCTCGGTAAAACGGAGAACGGGAGCATTTTGCGTGAGCTTACCCGCAGGCCGCCGCCTGTGGCGTTCGGAGAGAGCGCGGCGCCGCGCAAATCTGCTTTGAGAAGCTCGGCAGACGGTTCAAATGTTTGTGAAAAGCGACAAAAATCGGGCGGCAGGACTTCCTGCCGCCCGATTTCGTTTGCGCGGGCGCGCGTAATATGATAGAATAACCGATGGCAAGACACAACGGATAGGGAGGCGGAAGAATGAATGGCTGCGGCCTTGTATCGGTGTCCTTCCGCGCGCACACGCCGGAGGAGATAGTCGCGGCGGCGCGCGAGGCGGGGCTTGCCTGCATCGAATGGGGGAGCGACGTACATGTCCCGGAGGGGGATGTCCGCCGCGCGGAGGAGGTACGCCGCCTCTGTGATGAGGCAGATATAGCCGTGTCCTCCTACGGCTCGTACTACCGCCTCGGGAACGGGCAGGATATCGTGCCATACCTCGAGAGCGCCGCTGCGCTCAGCGCGCCGACAGTGCGGATATGGGCGGGAACGAAGGGCAGCGCAGAAGTCTCCGAAGCGGAGCGGCGCGCGCTCGTGCGCGAGGCGCGGGAGGTCTGCCGCGCGGCGGAGAAGTACCGCCTGAAGATAGACTTCGAGTACCACCCGAACACCCTCACCGATGACGCGGCGTCTGCCGCGCGGCTGGCGGGCGAGGTCGGCGCGGAAAACCTCGGCCTCTACTGGCAGCCGAACTACAGACTGACGCACGGGGAGAACATGTCGGCGCTGGAGCTCGTCCTGCCGAGCGTGGATGTGCTCCACCTCTTTTACTGGCTGCCGGATGGCGAGCGCCGTCCGCTGGCGGAGGGGAGAGAAAGACTTGCCGACTTCTTGCGCACGGCAAAGAGCAGACCCGTTCTGAAGCTGCTCGAATTTGTGCCGGACGACGATATAGCGCTCCTTCCGCGAGAGGCTGCGGAGCTGAGAAGCATTGCGGCGGAGGCTGAGAGATGAAACCGAAGGCTGTATTCCTTACCGAACAGAAGTATCAGATACCGCGTGTGTACGATGAGAAGACCCGCGCGCGGCTCTTGGAGCTCTTTGACCTGCACGGAGACGTGCTCTCAGGGACGGATGCCGCAGAGGCGGCGGACGCCGAGTGTATTTTCTCGACATGGGGATTCCCGGAGCTGTCGGAGTCGGAAGTGCGGGAGCTGTTCCCGCGCCTGAAGGTCGTGTTCTACGGAGCAGGGTCGGTGCAGTACTTCGCGCGTCCGCTCCTCCGATGCGGAGTGAGGATATCGAGTGCGTGGCGTGCCAACAGCGTACCGGTGATAGAGTACGCGGCGGCACAAATCGTCCTCGCGGCGAAGGGCTTCTTCCTCACGAGCCGCCTCAGCCGCAGCCGTGAAGGCCGCGGTCGCGCGGCGGAGCTCTTTCAGAAGTACCCCGGAGCGTACCGCACGCGCGTGGGGCTCATCGGACTCGGGGCTATAGGCTCGGGAGTAGCGGAGCGGCTGCAGCGGGACGACTTCGAGGTGCTAGCTTACGACCCATACGCCTCGGAGGAGAAGGCGGCGCGCCTCGGTGTCCGCCTAGCGCCGCTCGAGGAGATGTTCCGGACGTGCGAGGTCATATCGAACCACACTCCGAACATCCCCGCAACGCGCGGGATGCTCACCGGACGGCTCTTTGACATGATGGGAGAGACCGCGACCTTCATCAACACCGGGCGCGGAGCGCAGGTCGTGGAGGATGACCTCATCGCGGCGCTGAAGGAGGTCCCGACCCGCTCGGCCGTGCTCGACGTCACCGACCCGGAGCCGCCGGAGGACGGGAGCCCGCTCTATACGATGGAAAACGTGTTCCTCACGCCACATATCGCGGGCAGCAGCGGCGGCGAATGCGCGAGGATGGGGGAGTACATGCTGCGCGAGGCGGAGCGCTTCCTTGCGGGGCGCCCGCTCGAGCACGAGGTAACGCTCGACATGCTTGAGACCATGGCGTGAAAACGCCGCAAATCATAGGAAACGGAGAATACACGGAGAAATCATGCTTAAACGATTTGTCAGATACTACAGGCCGCACATGAAGCTCTTCACGCTGGATATGCTTGCGTCGCTTTTCATCTCGGTCATAGGGATGCTCTATCCCATAATGACGCGCACGATGCTCAACGACCTTATCCCGAACAGGAACTACCGCCTTATCGTGATATTCGGCGTCGGACTGCTCGCGGTATACGTCATTCGGATGCTGCTCCGCTACTTCGTGCAGTACTGGGGCCACGTCGTAGGCGTGAGGATGCAGGCGGAGATGCGGACCGACATGTTCCAGAAGCTCGAGACCCTGCCCTACTCCTACTACGACAACAACGAGACCGGCAAGATAATGAGCCGCATGACAAACGACCTCATGGACATATCCGAGCTCGCGCACCACGGCCCGGAGAACTTCTTCATCTGCACGATAACGATAATCGGGTCGTTTGTGTACCTCTGCATGATAGACGTTGCGCTGACGCTTATAATATTCGCGTGCGTGCCGCTCCTTGTTGCGGTGTCGCTCGTACTGAACAAGAGAATGAACGCCGTCTTTATGGAGAGCAGAAAGAGCATCGCCGTGGTCAACGCCGCGCTCGAAAGCTCTATATCCGGCATCCGCGTGACGAAGGCCTTCACGAACTCCGCCGTGGAGAGCGAGAAGTTTGAGCAGGGCAACGCGATGTATGTCGAGGCGCGCCGCAAGAGCTACAAGGTGATGGCGCAGTTCCACTCCTCCACGTCGTTCATAACCGATGTCTTCAACGTCGTGGTGCTTATCGCGGGCGGACTGTTCCTCTACTCGGGCAGGATAAACTTCGCGGACTACTCGACCTTCATCGTCTCGATAAACCTCTTTATCAGCCCGGTGATGACGCTCATATCGTTTGTAGAGCAGTTCCAGAACGGCGTCACGGGCTTCCAGCGCTTCCTCGAGATAATGGACGAGGAGCCGGAGCAGGAGTCGCCGGACGCACGGGAGCTCCGTGACGTGAGCGGGGACATACGCTTCGACAACGTCTCCTTCTCCTATGACGGGAGCGGCGAGGTCGTCCACAACATCACGCTCGACGTCAAGAAGGGGCAGAAGGTCGCGCTAGTGGGACCCAGCGGCGGAGGCAAGACGACGCTCTGCCACCTGATACCGCGCTTCTACCGCAGGGACGAAGGCAGCCTCACGATAGACGGCATCGATATCGACGATGTGACGCTCGACTCACTCCGCCGAAACATCGGCATAGTCCAGCAGGACGTGTTCCTCTTCGACGGCACGATAGCCGAAAACATCATGTACGGACGTCCGAGCGCCACGCGCGAGGAGATGCTGGAGGCCGCGCGGCGCGCGAACATCGACGAATATGTCGCGACCCTGCCGGACGGGTACGAGACGCGGATAGGCGAGCGCGGCGTGAAGCTCTCCGGCGGACAGAAGCAGCGCCTCTCCATAGCGCGGGTGTTTCTCAAGAACCCGGCGATACTCATCCTCGACGAGGCGACGAGCGCGCTCGACAACACCACCGAGATACTTATCCAGCAGGCGCTCGACGAGCTGTGCGAGGGACGCACGACGCTCGTCGTCGCGCACCGTCTTTCGACCGTCAAGAACGCCGACCGCATAGTCGTCGTCGAGGGCGGACGGATAACCGAGGAGGGCACGCACACGGAGCTGATGGAGCGCGGCGGCACATACGCGAAGCTGTACAGCCTCCAGTTCCGCGCGGAGGACAGGGCGGTGCTCTGAGCCACTCCGACAGAAATAAAAAAGCAGGTTCCCGGTTTTCGGGAACCTGCTTTGATTTGTCGATAAACCCAACTGAGATCCGTCGCTTCAGCGCCCGCGATTTGCCGCGACGCCTTCAAAGCGTACAAGCTTGGTCAAGTGGAGTCCGAGCATTATTGCGGGGACGAGTATGAGATGGAGTATTATGCCGGGGACTGCGTTCACGAACGCTCCCGCAAGGAACATCTGCCATGTGAACGAGCTGCCGCCGAGGCCGAGAAGTATGACCTGAGCGACACCCCAGACGCCGCGGCCGATAAGCATCGCGCTTACGAGCGCTATATACACCGCGAGCATTCCGCGGCGGTGCAGGAGGCGGTATATAAGGCCGCTCACAAGTCCGTAGGTGAGGAGCTCGAACGACATCGCGAGCGCCGTCGGATAGAGCGCCGGCATACCGAGCAGAAGCGAGCGGCTGAGCGGCAGGATGAAGCCAACGACCGCGCCGTAGGGCCACCCGCAGATAAGTCCGCAGAGAAAGACCGGAATGTGCATCGGAGAGAGCATCGCCCCTATCTGCGGGATATGACCCGTGAGGAAGGGGAGAACAAAGCCGATAGCGATAAACATGGCCGAAAGGGTCAGATTTTTGACATAGCTGCGCATTTTTGCACCTCAAATATGTGTAGTAGTTTGACCGTCTTGGACGGCGCAGCAGTGTCTTGGACATCAGCTTGGATAAGTTGGAGCGAACTCTAAGTTTTTCACCTCTGGATCTCTGATTTTGCCCGCCTTGGGCAGGCAAAAGTTATCATATCATACTTTTTGCGGGCTGTCAACAATGCGCGATTGAATCCCAAACGGCACAGAGCGCCGTTTGGGAGCCCTTCCGATTGAAATGCTCGGGGCGAATGAATCGCCCCTGCGCGAAGTTAGCGGCTCCGCCGCTAACTTCAACCGCGCGAACCGGCGCGGAACGGCGTTTCACACCGCTTGGGGACCCTTCCGATTGAAATGCTCGCCCCGAATGAATCGGGGCTCCGCGAAGTTGTCGGCTTTGCCGCCAACTTCAACCGCGCGAACAGGCGCGGAACGGCGTTTCACACCGCTTGGGGACCCCTTTGATTGAAATGCTCGCTCGGAAACACGAGGGCGCCGACATATTCCTCATCGGAACATATTCAGCCCTCGTGAGCTTTACCCGCTTCGCGGGCAAAGCCAAACCTTGAATGTGATTTTGCTCCGCGAATATTGCCCGAACTTGAGCTTTTCACTGCGCGGACGGCGCTCCGCGCCGACGTCCCGACACGGCATGAGCGGAAGGGCGCCCTTTGCCATATACCACGCCGACTCTCTAGGCTACCCGACACTACTTGCCGAAGTACAGCGGTATCGTGACGGTGTATCGTTCACCCGTGCCGTTCGGGTTCTCGGCAAAGTCCACTGAGAGGCGGAATTGGTCTGTCCCGTTCCAGCCGCGGAGGATGACCTCCGGCAGCGGAATGTAGGTATATTCGTCGTTCCAGAGGTCGACAAAAGCGCCGCCGGAGAAGCTGCCCCGTGAGAAGGAGTGTTCCACCGTCTCCGCGTACGGCCAGCGGTCGTCATAATGCACCGAGTATCCCGACAGATCCCAATAGCTGCCTCGCCCTGTGGGAGGTCTGACCGTCACCCAGCTTTTGCGCTCGGTGTCATAGCGTTCAAACAGGAACGTTTCCGGCTGTATGTAGCGGATATCACCGTTCGCGCGGAGGAAGGCGTTGAGTATTGCGTTCGGATCATTCTCAAAGTAAGGCGTATCCGACAGGTCGAGCCGTACCATTAAGATGTCAAGCGGCGCGCCGGTATACTCCGGCACGTCGTATTCAAAATAAAAGCTCAGCAGATTGCCCTCGCTTGAGCCACTGTGCGCCGGATTCTTTTTATCTACGAGCTTGCGGGCATAAATGGTCGTGCGGTAATGTCCGGGTTCATGGAAGGGAAGATCCAGCGCCGTTCGGTATATATCGTTTATAGAATAGAAATCGTTCTCGTCCGCTTCCACAGGAAGGACAGTGTTGAATACCTCGCCGCCGACCTGCCAAATCAGCCGGTGGTCGTCTACATAGGAGACCTGCTCCCAACCGCCAGCGGTCCGGCGCTCAACCATGCCTATCATATTCTCCGCGTTCGGGTCGTAAAGCCGCGGGTCTTGATTTTTCTGATACTTGTATGGCGGTACGGATGTGACCCGGCTGCCGTTTATCCAGACTGTCTTGCCGAGGGAGTAGAATTTCCCGTCGAGCGAACGGACGTTGAACATAATGTCCGGATACAGGGAGTCGATGTTGCTCCTAGAAAAGCCTATATATTCGACGCGGAACTTGTCCGCGTCCGGGCCGGACAGCTCGAGCGTCACGGGTTCCGTCCATGTATATGGGCCGCCGCTGAGGCTGAATGCGGAGGGCGCGGGACGGAAAAAGCAGGCCGACACGAGCGCGACGAGAACGGCCGCCGCCGTCCACGCGAGCATTTTCTTTTTCATACAGACCTCTCCTTTCGGGGTGTTCTGCTTCCATATGTCCGCACACGCCGCTTTGAGGACATCTTTTTTGAAAATTTTCAAAAATTTTTTCTGAAGGAAAAATCGCGGGAGCCCAGCGATCCCAAACGGCCTAAAGACCGTTTGGGAATCCCTCTGATTGGACTGCTTGCTCCCGAACACGAGGGCGCCAACATATTTCGCAAAGTGGCTTGCCTATGGCAAGCCACTTTAACCGCGTGACCCGGCGCGGACGGCGTTTCACGCCGTCTAGAACTTGTAGCCAAGCCTCGCAGAGTTTCGCCGCCTGTCACAGACAGGCGGCGAAATAAGTTCTAATCTGTTTTTTCCCGGCGGCGTGTACGTCGGAAAAAACTCCTCTCGCGGAGCGTGCGTCGATTTTCCGCCGAAGGCGGAAAACTCGGCGCGTAGCGGAGCGTATGCCGCCGGCAGGGCGAAGCCCTGTCCGGCGGCTTCGCCGGGAATTGGTAAGCGAGCGCAGCGAGCGCGATTCCCGGCGAAAGACTATATGTTGCTCGCTACCTCGTACGCATCCCAGATGGCGTACATGATGTTCGCAACGCGGTTCGCGTCGCCTATCTGGTATATCTCTGCGACCTTGTCCTGGAGCGGCTCATACAGCGAATTCTCGCTCCGGTAGCCGATGCAGAGTATCACCGAGTCCGCGTCGATGTGCGTCGTCTCGCCGTCCTTCGTGACGGAAGCGCCGTCCGCGTCGACGCCGGAGAGCGACGCGCCGCAGACCGTCTCTATCCCGCTGAAGGGTATCAGCGCCTCGAGCATCTCGCTGTTCGCGTGGCAGAGAGGGCCGTTGACCGCGAGGAGCTTCGGCAGCGCCTCGACTATCGTCACCTCGACGCCCTTCTTCTTCAGCCACAGCGCGGTCTCGCAGCCGACAAGTCCGCCGCCGACGATGACCGTCTTCTTTCCCGGGTCGGCCTTGCCGAGCAGCACGTCCTCCGCCGTGAGGACGTGCCCGCCCTCGAGCGGCAGGGTCTTCGGACGCGAGCCGGTGGCGAGCACCAGCGCGTCGAACTTCTCCGCGAGGATGTCCTCCGCGCTCATGCGGGTGTTGAGGCGCACCTCGACGCCGCGCTCTGCGAGCTCGTGGCTGAACCACTTCGCGAGCGCACGGTCGTCCTCCTTGAAGTCGGGCGTGCCGCCGGGGATGAGGTTGCCGCCGAGGGTGCTGCCCGCCTCGCAGAGGACAGGCGTGTGACCGCGCTCCGCAAGCACCAGCGCCGCCTCGCAGCCGGCGGGACCTCCGCCGACGACGAGGACTTTCTTCGGCGTTGCCGCGGGGGTGAGGCGCGCAGTGCGCTCACGGCAGCAGGCCGGGTTGACGGCGCAGTTCAGCGCGGAGAATTCCTGTATGCGGCCCATGCAGCCCTCGTGGCAGGAGAGGCAGGGACGTATCGACTCCACGCGTCCCGCGCGGAGCTTGTTCACATAGTCCGGGTCGGCGAGGAGCGGACGCCCGAGCGACACTATGTCGCACGCGCCGTCCGCGACGGCCGCCGCAGCCATGTCCGGGTCGTCCATGCGTCCGGCGCATATCACCGGAACGGAGACGGCATCCTTTACGAGCTTGGCGTACTCGATGTAGAGGCCCTTCTTCTGATACATCGGGGGATGACTCCACCACCACGCGTCATAGCTGCCGACGTCGACGTCGAGGCAGTCGTAGCCGTACTCCGTGAGGAGCTTTGCCGCTTCGACGCCCTCGGGAAGGTCGCGGCCCTTCTCCTCGAACTCCTCGCCCGGCAGCGCGCCCTTGCGCCAGTCCTTGATGAAGCTCTTCGGGCTGTAGCGGAGGGCAACCGGGAAGTCGCCGCCGCAGCGGCGCTTTATCTCCTCGACGACCTCGCGCGCGAAGCGGAGACGGTTTTCGAGGCTGCCGCCGTACTCGTCCTGGCGGTGGTTGAAGAAGGATATGGCGAACTGGTCAAGCAGATACCCCTCGTGGACGGCGTGTATCTCCACGCCATCAAAGCCGGCGCGCTTGGCGTTGAAAGCGCCGTCTCCGAAGCTCTTCACTATGGTATGTATCTCGTCCTGGGTGAGCTCGCGGCAGACCTTGTCGAGCCAGCGGTGCATTATCGGAGACGGAGCGACCGGCGGGTATTCGCCGAGGTTCGTGGGTATTGTCACCCGTCCGAAGCCGGCGGACATCTGGAGCCACACCTTCGAGCCGTAGGCGTGTATCCGCTCGGTCATCTCGCGCGCGGTGCGTACAAACTGGATGGAGTTGTAGGTGGGGCTCGGGCAATTCGGCATACCGTGCTCCTCGACGACGTTGTCGACAAACGTCACGCCGGTGATGATGAGCCCGGTGCCGCCCTTTGCACGCTCGGTGTAGTAGTCGATGCCGCGCTGGTTGAAGCCGCCGTCCGCGTCTCCGAGTCCGAGCGGACCCATCGGAGCCATCGCGAATCGGTTCTTCATCGTCATTTTTCCGACACTGGTTTCCTCAAACAGTATCCTGTGTTCGGCTTTCATGCTTTCACCTCTCCCTGTTTTGTGGGGACTGCGGACGCGCCGCCCGTCCCGTATATTAACACTATTGTACCAAATATATCCGGCGGACGCAAGAGCAACCGCCGCAAAACAGACGGGCGGCGCTCGCGCCGGCGTCCTTCCCGTCGGACGCGCGGATACCGCATCGGCGCAGGTGGCGCTTTCTCAGATAAAGCATAGCCGCCTGTCACGCGACAGGCGGCTCGGAAAGTTTTGAGGAAAGGGGTCACGCGCGCTCCGCAAAGTAGTGTTGTTTGCGCCCTGTTTTCCTTATTCTTCGTGCGAGGAACTGGCGGAGTTATTAAAGGCAAGCAGGAGCGTAAGCAAATATTCCTCGCCCGAGCCGTCCTCGTTTTCGGTAAAGCGGAGCGTGAGGCGGTATTCCCTGTTATAGTCGGGGAAGCTGCAGCGAATACCCAGTTTCCCGTCATAATTCCGATATTCGGGAAAATCGCTGCTCGTCACGCCTCCGTCTTCTCCCGATATTTCCACCCATTCGTCTCCGTCCAGCATTTCCAGCTTTCCCATGAAGAACTCGTCAAAATAGATGGGCTTGCCGTTATTACAGCGATAGATAACCTTGAAATATGCCGGACCAAAAGGATTGTCCAAACAGCCGACGCCCAGTATATCGTACGGGCTGCCGCTGTCCTCGACCACGGTATACGTATGCGAAACGTGATACGCCTCGTCTCCCAGACGGTCGCCATCGATGTCGTTTGCGATATCCTCCTCGTCGATGAAAAAGTCGAGGAAGTAATAAGTGATACGATACTTTCCCGGGTCAACAAACGAAAAGGGAACATCGAGAATCCCTATGCCGTTCGTGATGAGATCATATGGCGGCATTAGGCGCCATCCGGGCTGCATGACACCTGTCTTACATTCGTAGCTTCCTACTTCGACCCACTCACCGTCCGTTTTACGCTCAACAAGCACGTTGGTGAACGCAAGCGGACGGGAGCAGTAGACGCGGGCGCCAAATGTGTAATATGTGATTCCCCAGCCTGCCGTCTCGATAGTCGCGACTTCCGTGTCACCCTCGCAGCCGCCGTTTACTTTCGGCTCATCAAAGAGTATAAAGGTTTTATCAGCATATCCGAAGGCGGGTTTTTCGACGGAATCATCCGGGGCGCAGCCTGTCAGAACCGCCGCAAGCACAAGCAGCGCCAAAAGCTTTACAGCCTTGTTCACGGGTTTTCCCTCCTGTCCATATCGCCGCAGTTCATACCTAAACTAACCTTTAGATGGATCAAAAGCAGGCGTATTACTTAAAATGGGCTTCATCGTAGTCACATAAGAGGTTTTGTCTGAATCTTGTTCCGTTTGGGGGTCCCCTGTTACAATACCCAATAACGTTCAATTTATATAAAAGTACCACAAAAACGCCGAATTGTCAAGAGAAGTGAACAGTTCGGCAATTTATTTGCCACAGTCCTTCACCTCGTTTCCCGCGCAAATCGAAAAAGATATGGACATTTTAAATTCCGGTGCTATAATAGAGCGTAGATTTTAAAATGGGTCATTGCAGAGACAGATATGAGGGCCCGCTCGTGCGGGCGGAAAGAGAAGGGGATTATGCAGGTAATACTTGTCGGGTGCGGCAAGGTCGGCACCGCGCTCGCGGCGCAGCTTACCGATGAGGGGCACCGCGTGACCGTCATAGATACAAGCGCCGATAAGGTAGAGCGGATAAGCGAGGAGCTCGACGTCATGGGCATCGTCGGCAACGGATGCTCGATAAACACGCTGATGGAGGCGGCGGTCGACCGCGCCGACGTGTTTATAGCCGTCACCGGTTCGGACGAGCTGAATCTCCTCAGCTGTATGTTCGCGCGGAAGTCCGGGCGCTGCTACGCGATAGCGCGCGTGCGCGACCCGCTTTACAGCCGTGAACTCGACTTCATAAAGCAGCAGCTCGGCATAGCGACGATAATTAACCCGGAGCTTGCGGCGGCGCAGGAAATATCACGTCTGCTTCGCTTCCCGGCGGCAAGCAAGATAGACAGCTTTGCGGACGACAAGGTGCGCCTTATCAAGTTCCGCGTCACGAGAAATCAGGGGCTCGAGGGACTGCGGCTGCGCGAGGTGTCGAAGAAGTTCGGCTCGGACGCGCTGTTCTGCGCCGTCGAGCGCGAAACCGGCGTCGTCATACCGGACGGTGAATTTCTGCTCAAGGAGGGCGACCTTGTCACCATCCTCTGCCAGAGCGGAAAGGCCGGCGGGTTCTTCGGAAAGCTCGGTATGCCGACCCACGCCGTCCGCAGCGCGCTCATAGTCGGCGGCGGCACGATAGGCTACTACCTCGCAAAGGAGCTCATAGACCACGACATCCGCGTGAGGATAGTCGAGAGCGACTTCCGCCGCTGCGAACGTCTCTCCGAGCTCCTGCCGAAGGCGACGATACTTCACGGCGACGGCACCGACAGGAAGTTCCTCATAGAGGCGGGGCTTCCGCAGACCGAGTCGTTCGTGTCGCTTACGAATATAGACGAGGAGAACATACTGCTCGCGTTCTTTGCGGGAAAGCTCGGCCTCACGAAGGTCGTCTCGAAGGTCAACAGGCTCGAATTCGACGACCTTCTCGACGGTATGGATATAGACAGCGTCGTCTACCCCAAGTATCTGGTGTGCGACTACATCGTTCAGGCGGTCCGCGCCCAGCAGAACCGTGCCGGCAGCAATGTAAAGACGCTTTACCGGATACTCGACAACCGCGTGGAGGCGCTCGAATTCAGCGTGGACAGAGAGTCCGCCGTCACCGGCGTACCGCTCTCCGAGCTGAGGCTGAAGCCTAATCTCCGTATATGCAGCATCATCCGCGGCGGGAAGGTGATAATCCCGTTCGGCCGCGACGTCATAAAGGCGGGGGACACGGTCATAGTCGTCACGCTTGAGCAGGGAATGCAGGACATAAGCGGTATTCTTGCCAGATAACAGAGGGGTCTCATGAACTTTTCGATGATAATTTTCATACTGGGACGGCTGCTCCTGACCCTGGCTGTGCTGCTGCTCCTGCCGCTTCTCGTCGCGCTTATCTACCGTGAGGGGTGCGCCGTGGCTATAGGCGTCACGATAGGCATCTGCGCCGCCGCAGGCCTGCTCCTTTCCCGGCGCAGGCCGCGCAACCGCGTGCTCCAGCTCCGCGATGGATTTACCGCTACTGCGTTCGCGTGGATAATGATAAGCGTGGTGGGGTCGCTCCCGTTCCTCATATCCGGGGAGATATCGAACCCGGTGGACGCGATATTCGAGACGGTGTCCGGTTTCACAACGACCGGCGCGAGCATCCTGTACGACGTGGAGGCGATGAGCCACGGCCTGCTGTTCTGGCGGAGCTTCACGCACTGGATAGGCGGCATGGGCGTGCTCGTGTTCCTGCTGTCGATAACGTCGCTCTCCGGCGGCTCGCACGTCAACCTGATGAAGGCGGAGAGCCCCGGCCCGCAGGTGGAAAAGCTCGCGCCGACGGTGCAGTCCACGGCAAAGATCCTCTACGGGATATACATTTTCCTCACCGTCCTCGAGATGATCTTCCTGCTTGCGGGCGGTATGCCGCTGTTTGACGCGGCCACCATCTCCTTCGGCACGGCGGGCACCGGCGGCTTCGGCGTGAGAAACGACAGCATAGCGAGCTATTCGCCGTACCTCCAGACGGTCATCACTGTCTTTATGATAATGTTCGGCGTGAACTTCAACTTCTACTTCTTCCTGCTCATGCGGAAGTTCCGCAGGGCGGTGATGATGGAAGAGGTGAGGGTGTACGCCGCCATCATACTCGCCGCGATAGCCGTCATCACGATAAACATACACGGGCTCTACGATCATATTTCGACGGCGCTGCTCCATGCGTCCTTCCAGGTGGGCTCGATAATCACGACCACCGGCTTCACCACGACGAACTATGACGTCTGGCCGGAGGCGAGCAAGGCGATACTCGTGCTGCTGATGTTCATAGGCGCCTGCGCCGGAAGCACCGGCGGCGGCGTGAAGGTGTCGCGCTGCATCATCCTTTTCAAGACGATGCGAAAGGAACTCCGCCGCCTGCTGCACCCCATGAGCGTCAAGAAGATAGCGCTCGACGGCAAGTCGATAGCGCACGAGGTCGTGCGCTCGACGAACGTGTTCATGTTCTCGTATATACTGATATTTGTCGTGTCGGTGCTTGTGATATCCTTTGACGGGTTTGACTTCACCTCGAACTTCACCGCCGTCGCGGCGACGCTCAACAATATCGGCCCCGGTCTCGGCGCGGTCGGCCCCGCGCAGAACTTCGCGGGGTATTCGGCGCTCTCAAAGCTCGTGCTGATATTCGACATGCTCGCGGGGCGGCTCGAGCTCTTCCCGCTCCTGCTGCTCTTCACAAAAGCAAACTGGCAGAAATTCTGAAAAGATCCGGAAGCCGCGCGCTTCCGGATTTTTTGCCGCAAGATGATTGCCACGATTTGACATACAGTAAGCCGTAGGGTATAATATTACTATGTACCGCATACCGCAACTTGCGGAGGTACGCGGCTGCTGAGGCGGCGCTTCGCTGCCAAAAAAAGGAAAGGGAGGAATCTGCTTGTACCGCTATGACCGAAAGGGTCCGAAGCGCGGCGTGGCGCTTTACAGCTACTCGGCCGAGTTCGGACTTACCAAGAACCTCGAAGACTGCTTTGAGGACGTGTGCGACATGGGCGCGCACGGCATCGAGATCCTCGCGAATACCCATATCGAGAACTACCCGTACCCGACCGACGAGTGGGTCGACAGGTGGTTCCGCCTCTGCGACAAGTACGAGATAGTCCCGGTCGAGTACGGCCACTGGATAGACAGCCACGTCCTCGGCGGTCGCGAGCTCACGACGGAGGAGAGCGTGGAGATGCTCTGCCGCGACCTCCGCCTTGCACACCGTCTCGGCTTTACCGTCATGCGCACGAAGATGCCTGTCATAAACGGAGCGCTCGAGCCGGTGGAGAACTGGCGCGAGATAATTTCCGCCGCGCTTCCGCTCGCGGAGGAGCTCGGCATAGTGATGTGCCCCGAGATACACACCCCCTCGAACCTCAAGGGAAAGATGGTGTCGGAGTACGTCGACTTCATCAATAAGACCGGTACGAAGAACTTCGGCCTCAACATCGACTTCAGCGTCTTCCGCAGCCGCTTCGGCGAGGGCGAGTGGGTCGACCCGCAGTATAAGGCTAACGAGCCGGAGGACATCATCCCGCTGCTGCCGTACATCTACTGCTGCCATGCGAAGTTCATACACATGTCGGACGACTTCGAGGAGACTACGATACCCTACCCCGAGATAGTGAAGATACTTCAGGACCACGGCTGGGACGGGTACCTGCTCAGTGAGTACGAGGGCGCTGACAAGTACGACCCCGGCTACGAGGTCGGCGCGACCCTGAGAAAGCAGCACATCATGCTGAAGCGGCTCATCGGAGACTAGGAGGAGAGTATGGAAAGAGAAGTTATTCAGTCGGTAGGCTTCCGCAACATAAAGGAGAACGGCGAGATAACCGGGTTCCGGTTCAAGGTGCGTCTTCCGTACTATCGGGGCGTGTACCTCAGCCAGCTCCGTCCGGGCACGCTCTTTGTGGACGGGGAGAAAATAGAGAAGGAGAACATAGTGTGGTGCCTCGGCGGTGAAGACTACACGAATGAGGAGATGGCCGTCGATTTCAGGACGCACTGGACGCCCACCGACCTCGCCGTCCTCAAGGTGAAGAAGCCGGGCGGACTTTCACAGGGCTACCATCACCTCAAATACGGCTACTGCTTCACCTCGAGCTATATGCCGCCGATGATGCAGGAATCGCTCGACCCGGACAAGGAGAACTTCGTCATCCTGCCGGAGTTCGGCCACCATGTCAACGAGAGGACGCTTATCATAGTGTAAAAGCGAAATGCGCGGGGAACGGCGTCCCCGCGCATTTTTGTATATGCGGATATTGAGCGCCCGCGTTTCCGGTGATATAATTAAGTCGAGCAAGAAACGGGCAGCGCCCGACAAATTTTCCGGCGGTATGTCCGCCGGCAGGGAGGTTGTTTTTGATGAGCAGAGGTTACTACACTCTTACGCGCGTCACCGACTACGGACCGTATGTGACGAAGGTGATACTGCCGGTGCCCGGCAGCGTGAAGGCGGAGGAGGTGTCGCCGGAAAAGTTCTCGGTCTACGTTGAGCGGATGGACGAGAAGGGCGACGCGCTCCTGCTGCCGAAAAGCTGGATGGCGCGGGACGACAGGGAACCGAGCCGGGGCTACATACCCGTCCTCGCGGCGTACCCGTCGGACATCGAAGGAAACAGGGCGGACACGGGAGAGTTCGTCGCGCTTGAGACGGCCTACGGCCCGATGACGCAGCTCTCGAGCCGCATATCCGCGCCGAACGGCCTCAACGTCTATGTGAAGATGCGCTATACCGTCACGCAGACGGCCAAGCTCGAGTCGGACGCCGGAGCTCTCGGCGGGCTCTGCTGGGACTATCCCCTCGGCGACTCCTGCCCGGATGCGGAGGGCTTCCTCAACGCAACGTCGTCCTACGAGCCCGAGCCGCTGAACTACGGCTACTTCGTACCGCAGACGCCGGGGGAGAAGCACCCGCTCATCGTCTGGCTCCACGGCGCGGGCGAGGGCGGCGTCGACGCGACGATAGCCTACACCGCAAACAAGGTGACGGCATTCGCCGGCGAGAAAATACAGAAGTTCTTCGGCGGCGCCTACATTCTCGTGCCCCAGACGAAGACCTTCTGGATGAACGACGGCTCCGGGCAGTACGGGCAGTCGGGAAAGAGCATGTATGTAGAGGCACTGAAGGCGTGCATAGACGAGTTCGTCGAAAAGAACCCGGCCGTAGACCGCGGCCGCATATACATCGGCGGCGACAGCAACGGCGGCTTTATGACCATGCGGATGATCCTCGACTATCCCGACTTCTTCGCCGCCGCCTTCCCGGTCTGCGAGGCGCTCTACGACGGAACGATAACCGACGAGGCGCTTGCAAATATCGTGCACTTGCCGATATGGTTCACCCATGCCAAGAACGACCCGGTCGTGAAGCCGGAGACGACCGTCGAGGCGACATATAAACGCCTCGTCGCCGCCGGCGCGAAGAACGTACACTTTACCTTCTGGCCGAAGATAGAGGACATCCACGAGGGCTTTAAGGGTTCGGACGGCAAGCCGTTCGAGTATCTCGGTCACTTCGCGTGGATACCTGTGTTCAACGACGACTGCCGTCTGGACTACGACGGTAAGCCGACAACGGCGGACGGAAAAGAAGTGAGCCTTCTCGAATGGCTCTCGATGCAGCACAGATAAGCGCTTTCCGCGGAGGAGAAACGGATGAGACAGACACATATTTCGGCGTACCGTCCGGCCGGGTTTGCGGAGAAATACCAGAGGCTCGTGGCGGACACCGTCATACCCTACCAGTACGACATACTCCGCGACGCCGTTCCCGGCGCGGAGGAGAGCCACGCGATACGGAACTTCATCAACGCCGGGAGGGCGCTGCGCGGAGAGGACACGGGCGACGGCTTCCGGGGCATGGTCTTTCAGGACAGCGACGCCGCGAAGTGGCTCGAGGCGGCGGCGTATTCGCTCGCGGTCTTTCCGTCGGACGAGCTTGAGCGCGAGGCGGACGCGTTTATCGACATCATAGCGGCGGCGCAGGACGGGGACGGGTACCTCGACACGCGATTTGCGATAAAGGACCGCGAAAAGCGCTGGACCGACCTTCTCGAGGCGCACGAGCTCTACTGCATGGGGCACATGATGGAGGCCGCCGCCGCATACTTCG
>CANRIN010000010.1 GCA_947630675.1 uncultured Clostridia bacterium
GCCCCGTTCTCGTCCACGGCAAAGGGGATTATCCCCTCCGGCGGGATGCCCGCCTCCTGCCGCTCGGTGAGGACGTGCGGAGAGCCGCAGTACGGACACTCCACGCTTGTCTCGCTTTCGGCGACGCTTATCTCGGCGCCGCAGGACTCGCAGCGGAGAGTGACGCGTCCCTCGCCCCAATCGCGCTTCGCGCGCTCTATCATCTCCGGAGTGAAGGGCAGCTCGCTCACGATGCCGTCTCCCTCGGCGTCGTCGGTCTCGGTACCGCAGGAGGGGCAGCGGAACTTCCCCGCCGCCGCGTCCCAGCTCATCGCAGAGCCGCAGTTCGGGCAGAGAAATATCTCTGTCTCCCCGCCGTAGACCTCACTTTGTGCGTCGAACAAGCATCACACCCCCGTCCTGCAAGGAGGGCGGACAAGCCGCCCTCCGAAACATCAGCTGATTTTATTTGCCGAGCTTTGCCTTGAGGGCGGCAAGCTCGTCCTCCACGTCGGTTGCCTTCGCATCGTACTTCGCTTCGAGGTCCTTCAGATCCTCGCTCTTGTCGCGGTTGAGCTCGGCCATTGCATTTGCCTCGTCGAGCATACGGTCGGCCTTCTCCTCCATGCGCTCGAAGGCGGATATGTTCCCTACGGCGCTCGATACGCTGTCGCTCACCTTGTTTATCCGCTCCTGCGTCTTCGCTACGGCGACCTTTGCCTTTATCGCGTCGCGGCGGGCGTTCAGCTCGGAGAGCTCGCTTTCGAGCTTGTCATGCATCTGGCGCATCTTGGCCGCATTTTCGCTTGCGAGGCTGTACGCCTGCTCAAGTCCGGGCAGTCCCGCTTCGAGCTCGTTCTTGCGCTTGAGGAAGGCGCGCGCATCGTCGTCGTTTCCGCTCTCGACGGCCTTCATCGCGTAGTTCTGATACTTCTCTATCTCAGCCTTGCACTCGTCGAGCTTGCGCTTCTCGCGCTGCTCCTCGGCCATGACGCCGGCGGTCTCAGCCTTGACCTTGCCGAGGTCGTCGGAGATGTCGCGGATGAGCTGATCGACCATCTTGGCCGGATCCTCCATCTTGTCGAGCATAGCGTTGATGTTGGAAGCCATTATGTCCTTGAAACGCGAAAGGATTCCCATTTTATATTACCTCCGTTATGTTTTTTCGGTCTTTGTCCCAAGGCCGTTAATTACTTATTATAATACCATATTGTATTCTTCTTTGCAAGCGGGAGCCACCGTGTCATACTCGTTTAAGAACATCCGGGAACGCCGCCTGTATTCCGGGATAGCTCATACGCTCCGGCAGAGCGGGAAAGACGCGCGTCTCCTCCATCTCGAACTCCTGCGGCGGGACGGGCGGCGGTGTGAGCCGCTCCGTGCGGCAGAGGAAGATACGCCCCCACGCGCTCGACCCGTCCGTCTTATCCGTCGAGAAGTAGTCGTAGAGCGGCTCCGCATTTTCGAGGCGCAGGCCGGTCTCCTCGTACACCTCGCGGAGCGCGCCGGCCTCGGCAGTCTCGCCGGGCTCGATGTGTCCCCCGGCGCACTCCCACGTCTCGCGCCCGCGCTTGCGGCAGAACAGGAACCCGCTCCCGTCGTAGATGTACACGACGGTGTATTTCAGCCGGCTCTCGTCCGAAAGGCAGGGCTCGAGCCGGTCAAGACCCGGCGCGGCGCTCATTTCTTCGCCGCCTCGTCCCCGGTGAAGACCTCCTTCATCGAGGCAGCGAGGCCCGCGAGCCCCTGTATCTCGCTCGGGATGATTATCTTCGTCGCGCGGCCGTCCGCGGCCTTTTCGAAGGCTTCGAGAGCCTTTATCTTGAGCATGCCCTCGCCCGGCGCGGCCTCGTTTATCATGCGTATCGAGTCCGCCGTCGCGCGCTGGACGGTGAGGAGCGCTTCCGCCTCGCCTTCGGCGCGGAGTATGGCCGCCTGCTTTTCGGCGTCCGCGCGGAGAATGGCGGACTGCTTTTCGCCCTCGGCGACGAGTATCTGGCTCTGCTTCTGACCCTCGGCCTGGAGTATCGACTCGCGGCGCTCGCGCTCGGCCTTCATCTGCTTCTCCATCGCGTCCTGTATCTCGCGCGGAGGGATGATGTTCTTGAGCTCGACGCGGTTGACCTTTATGCCCCACGGGTCGGTGGCCTCGTCGAGGATGGTGCGCATCTTGGTGTTTATGATGTCGCGGCTCGTGAGCGTCTGGTCGAGCTCGAGGTCGCCGATGATGTTTCGGAGCGTCGTCGCGGTGAGGTTCTCGATGGCGCTCATCGGATTCTCGACGCCGTAGGCGTAGAGCTTCGGATCGGTTATCTGGAAGTAGACGACCGTATCTATCTGCATGGTGACGTTGTCCTCGGTTATCACCGGCTGCGGGTCGAAGTCGACCACCTGCTCCTTCAGGGAGACGCGCTTCGCTATCCTCTCGATGAACGGTATCTTGACGTGGAAGCCGACGTCCCAAACCGTATGGAACGCTCCGAGGCGCTCTATGACGTACGCCCGCGCCTGCTGGACTATGACGATGTTGGATATTATGACGATGAACACGACTATGATGAGCGCGGCAAGCGCTATCCAGCCGATGTAGCCTCCTATTGAGGCAACAAGAAACAGTGCCATGACATTTCCTCCTTTGATATTTACCTCAAATTTACTTTACCGCAGCAGCCTTCGGGCGGACTATGACCTTCACGCCCTCGATGCGCAGTATCTCGACCGTCTCGCCCGCCGGAAGCGGGTCTCCGGACTCGGTACGCGCGGTCCAGGACTTGCCGTCGACATAGACCCGTCCCTCGCCGAGAGCATTGTCTATCGCCTCGGTGACGCGTCCCTCCGTGCCGACGATGCGGTCAAGGTTCGTAGCCTGGGTCCGCGACGTGACGTACTTCTTCGCGAGCGGCCTTGTCACGGCGAGCAGAGCGGCGCTCACCGCAAGGAAGAGCACTATCTGAAGCCACAGCTCCGCCCCGAGAAGAGCCGCCACCAGTGCGACGATCGCCCCGCCCGCAAACCAGATGCTCACGAGCATCGGACTCATCGCCTCGCCTATCAGTGCGACGGCAATTACCGCGAACCATATCAGCTCAAGCATACAAAGCCTCCTCTCCGGCGCCGCGCGCAGCGCCCTTTTTGCTACGAGTATATTCTACCACGGCGCCGCGCATTTGTAAAGAGGTTTTAGTAAAAATTTTTTACCTTGCGTAAATTATTTTTCGCTTCGGTGCCCAAACATACAAGAAGCGAGGAAGCCGTCGGCTTCCTCGCTTTACTTATTCTTCATTTAATATCCGGTCAAGTACCGCGGAAGCCGCCTGCGGGTCGGCGCGGCCGTCTGTACGGCGCATGACCCGCCCGAGCATCGCGCTGCGCGCGGCGCTCTTGCCGCGCCGGTAGTCCGCGAGGAGCTTGGGCTCCTCGCGAAGAGCCTCGCGGAGTATACTTTCAAGCTCCTTCTCATCCCGTATGACGCCTAGCCCCTCCGCACGCACCACGGCGTCCGGATCGGCGTCCTCCGAAAAGCATCTCTCGAACAGGTGCTTCGCGACGGCGGCGCTTATCTCCCCCGTCTCCGCCATGTCGGTTATCCTCGCCGCACGCTCCGGTGTGAGCGGCACGCTCTCCGGGTCGGACGGGAGCAGCCGGAAGAGCTCGGTGAGCGTGAGCGCGACGAGGCGGCGGCGGTGCGGCGTGAGTACCGCCGCTCGCTCGAACCAGTCTGCCACGGCGCTCTCGGACGCTATCTGCTCCGCGTCGAACGGGGCAAGTCCGAGCTCCGCCACATAGCGCCGCTTTCTCGTGTCCGGCAGCTCGGGCAGCGACGCCCGTATGCTCTCGATCTCCTCCTCCGTGAGTATGAGCGGCGGAAGATTCGGCTCGGGGAAGTAGCGGTAGTCCCCGCCGCTCTCTTTTCTGCGCATGGCAAAGGTCCTTCCCGTCGACTCGTCGAACCGCCGCGTCTCCCGCGCGACGGCCTCGCCGCGCTCCGCCGCCGCCATGAGGCGCTTTGCCTCGTACTCTATCGCGCGGGCGACAGAGCGGAAGCTCGAGAGGTTTTTCAGCTCGACTCTCTCGCCGAACGGCTCGCCGCGCCTGCGGACCGATATGTTCACGTCGCAGCGCATGCCGCCCTCGCTCATCCTGCACTCCGCCGCGCCGGACGCGCGGAGCACCGAGCGGAGCTTCTTCAGGTACGCCGCCGCTTCCTCTGCGCTGCGCATGTCCGGCTCGGAGACTATCTCCGCGAGCGGCACACCGCAGCGGTTGTAGTCGACAAGGACCCTCCCGCCGCCGTAGACGAGCTTTGCGGCGTCCTCCTCTATGTGTATGCGCGCTATGCCGATACGCTTTTCTCCCCCGGCGGTCTCTATTGCAAGCGAACCTCTGAGGCAGAGCGGATGCTCCTGCTGCGTTATCTGGTATCCCTTCGGGAGGTCCGGGTAGAAGTAGTTCTTGCGGTCGAAGGCGGAATATGTCTGCACCTCGCACCCGAGGGCGAGCCCCGCGCGGACCGCTTTCTCGACGGCGGCCCGGTTCAGCACCGGCATGGCTCCCGGCATACCGAGGCAGACCGGGCAGACCTGTGTATTCGGCTCCGCGCCGAAGCCGGCGTGGCAGGAGCAGAATATCTTCGACGCTGTCGAAAGCTCCGCGTGTACCTCAAGTCCTATCACGGTCTCAAATTCCGGCGTCATATCTCTCCCACCTCCCGCTCAAGCGCGCAGGCAGCGCGGAATATTTCCCGTTCGCCGAACGCCGGGGCGATAAGCTGCACCGCCGCCGGAAGTCCCCCGCTGTCCTTGCCGAACGGCATACTGAGCGCCGGAATACCCGCGAGGCTTGCGGGCACCGCGCAGATGTCGGACAGGTACCTCGTCTCGGGGGCGGCATCCCGCTCCTCTATACGGTAGGGTGCGGTCGGAGCCGCCGGGGCGAGGACGAGGTCAAAGCGGGAGAATATCTCTCGAAAGGCGCGTGCCACCAGCGTCCGCACCTTCATCGCCTTCTCAAAGTACCTCTCCCGGTTCTCGCCGTCCAGGACGAACGTGCCGAGAAGTATCCGCCGCTTCACCTCCGCGCCGAAGCCATCGCCCCGGCTGCGGCGCATCAGCTCGTCCGGGTCGGAGGCATTGTCGGCGCGGCGGCCGTAGCGCACGCCGTCGTATCTCGCGAGGTTGCCGCTCGCCTCCGCCGTAGAGATTATATAGTATGCCGGCAGTGCCTGCGTAAGCACCGGGGCGGATATCTCCTCCGTCTCTGCGCCGAGGTTGCGGAACACCTCCGCCGCGCGGCGGACGCTCCGCTGCACCTCCTCCGCGAAAGGACGCCCGAAGAACTCGCGCACGAGCGCAATCTTCATACCCTTCACGCCGCGCGCCGTATCCGCTGTGAAGTCGGGGTACTCCCGCACAAGCGACGTCGCGTCGCGCGGGTCGTGACCTGCGAGTACATTCAATACCATGGCGCAGTCGAGCGCCGTGCGCGTGAGCGGCCCTATCTGGTCAAGCGAGCTTGCAAGCTCCGCCGTGCCGTACCGCGTGACCGTCCCGTAGGTCGGCTTCAGACCGACGACGCCACAGAACGCCGCCGGCTGGCGTATCGAACCGCCGGTGTCGCTTCCGAGTGCGAAGGCCGCCTCGTGCGCCGCGACGGCGGCGGCGGAGCCGCCGGACGAGCCCCCTGGGACATATCCCGGCGCCGCGGGGTTCTCCGTCCCGCCGAAGAAGCTCGTCTGTGTCGTGGAGCCCATCGCAAACTCGTCCATATTAGTCTTTCCAAGCAGTACCGCGCCGGCGCGCTCCAGGCGCTCCGCCACGCCCGCCGAGAACGGCGGCACGAAGTCCCGCAGCAGGCGGGATGCGCAGGTGGTACGTATCCCCTCTGTACAGATGTTGTCCTTGAGCGCCATCGGTACGCCCGCGAGCGGCCCGAGCGTCTCTCCCGAGGCGCGGCGGCGGTCTATTTCCCGCGCCTGCTCCCGCGCGCGTTCCGCCGTCACGGTGATAAATGCGCGGAGACGGGGCTCGCTGCGCTCTATCTCGCGGAGATACGCGTCCGCCGCCTCAAGCGCGGAGACTTCTTCGCGCGAGAGCAGCGCGGAGAGCTGCGCCACTGAAAGGTCGGTTATATTCACGCTCCGCCCTCCCCCTGTACGTCTCCCGGCAGCGTTACAAAGCCCGCGCCGCACCGCGCCGGACTGCCGGCCGTACGCGGCGCCGGACTATCATCCCGCAGCGCCGTCTCTCCGAGCAGGACGCGCTCAGTGGGTTCCGCGCCGCAGGTGTCGATGTCCGCTATGCAGTCTATGTAATCCACAAGGTCGGAAAGCTCGCGCGCGATACTGTCCGTCTCCTCCGGCGTGAGCGCGAGCCTCGCCGTCTCCGCGAGCCGAGCGACCGTCTCGTGCGTGAGGCGCGGCCCGTGAATATCGTCCTTTTTCAAGTTCATACCCTCCGAATCCGGCTGTATATGTCTTATATGCCCGTTACGAAGAAACAGCCTCCCGCCCGCAAGCGGGTGGGAGGCCGGAATTTATCTCCAGGTTCCGTTTGAGCCCCAGTTTTCAAACTCCATTATATTGAGGTATATGTCTCCGAGCGGGACGTCGAGCATGACCGAGAGGTCGCTCGTGAGCTTTTCGCACAGCTTCGCCTTTGCCTCTTCGGTGGTCTTGCCGAACAGGCGGACCTCGATGAATACGCAGACGCGCTGGCTCGCGTCCTTGTACATCCTGCGTCCGTCCTCGAGCTGCACCATCGTCGCCGCGACGGTCTTTCCCGGAATTATGGTGATGTGCTGACTTACCACATCATAGACCGCAGTACGCTCATTGTCCGAGAGCTTGCGGCCAACGCTTATCCTCACAAACGGCATACCGTTACCTCCCTCTCCCGGCGGACGGCTCCGCCGGATATCTTTATTACGCCGCAGGCTCCGGGCGGCGGCTCGGGTCGCGCAGGATGCGCGGCGGTTCCTCTCCGCGCACGCACGCGGCGGTTATCTCCACGGTGGTGATAGTGCTGTCGGACGGCACCATGTACATTATGTCGCCGAGCACCTTCTCGACGACGGCGCGCAGTCCGCGGGCGCCGATCTTCCGCTCTATCGCCTTGTCGGCTATCGCCTCAAGTGTCTCGCGCGGCACGACGAGCTCGACTCCGTCCATCTCAAGGAGCTTCGCGTACTGCTTGATAAGCGCGTTCTTCGGCTCGGTGAGGATGCGTATGAGCTCCTCACGCGAGAGCTCCGCGAGCGGCGCTATCACCGGCAGACGCCCCACAAGCTCGGGTATGATGCCGAACTTCAGGAGGTCGTGCGGCTGTATCTCGCGGAGCAGCGCCGTCCTGTCAAGGTCGTCGTCCCGGCGCACCTCCGCGCCGAAGCCGAGTCCCCGTCCTCCGACGCGCCCGTCTATCGTCTTCTCGATGCCGTCGAACGCGCCGCCGCAGATAAAGAGGATGTTGCTCGTGTCCACCTCGATGAACTCCTGGTGCGGGTGCTTTCGCCCTCCCTGAGGGGGAACGTTTGCCTTCGTACCCTCAAGTATCTTCAGCAGTGCCTGCTGCACGCCCTCTCCGCTGACGTCGCGCGTGATGGAGACGTTCTCGCTCTTGCGCGAGATCTTGTCTATCTCGTCGATGTAGATTATCCCGCGCTCCGCGAGCTCCACATCGTAGTCCGCCGCCTGGACGAGCCGGAGGAGGATGTTTTCCACGTCCTCGCCGACGTAGCCCGCCTCGGTAAGCGTAGTCGCGTCCGCAATGGCGAAGGGGACGTTCAGGATCCTCGCGAGCGTCTGCGCTATGAAGGTCTTGCCCGAGCCGGTCGGGCCGAGCATGAGAATGTTCGACTTCTGTATCTCGACGTCGTCCGCGTTCTTCCGCTCGTAGTTTATCCGCTTGTAGTGGTTGTAGACGGCCACGGCAAGCGACTTCTTCGCGTCCTCCTGCCCTATCACATACTCGTCGAGCCTTGTCACTATCTCCTCGGGAGTGAGCTTCTCGACCGGCGCGACGCTGTGGGTGTGACGGTGGTCGTGCCCGTAGTCCTCCATATCCTCTCCGAGAAGGTTCACGCAGAGGCGGACGCACTCGTCGCATATCCTGACGCCGGGGCCGGTTATGAGCCGCTCGACCTGATTCTCGCTCTTTCCGCAGAACGAGCAGCGGAGGAGCTTTTCGTCGTTCTTTGCCATTGCTGTCTCCTTGAAGTTTAGTGATGTGCGATTATGCGGTCGATAAGACCGTACTCAAGCGCCTGGTCGGCGGTCATGATGTTGTCGCGCTCGGTATCATGCGCTATCACGTCGATAGGCTTGCCGGTGTTCTCCGCAAGGATGCGGTTCAGCTTCTCGCGGGTACGGAGTATCCACTCGGCGTGTATCTTGATGTCGCTCGCCTGTCCCTGTACCCCGCCGAGCGGCTGATGTATCAGTATCTCGGCGTTCGGGAGCGCTATGCGCTTGCCCTTCGCGCCGGCGGAGAGCAGGAACGCGCCCATCGACGCGGCAAGGCCGATGCAGACGGTAGAAACGTCGCACTTGACGTACTGCATGGTGTCGTATATCGCGAGTCCCGCGCTGACGCTGCCGCCGGGGCTGTTGATATAGAACTGGATGTCCTTGTCCGGATCCTGCGCCTCAAGGAAGAGGAGCTGCGCGACGACAAGGCTCGCCGTGACGTCGTTCACCTCGTCCGAGAGGAAAATGATGCGGTCGTTCAGAAGGCGGGAGAATATGTCGTAAGCCCGCTCGCCGCGGTTCGTGTTCTCGATAACGGTAGGCACCAGTGCCATTTTGGGGTCAAATATTTCCATTTTGTGTTTCTCCTTTCCTGTATGTGGCAATTCAAGTCCGTAAAGGTGTACACAAGAAAGACCCGCCCCGGCGCCGGAGGCACGGAAGGGACTTACTCGCCCTTCTCCTCCGCCGGAGCCTCGGAGGATCCCTCGGCGGGCTGCTCCGCCGGCTCCTCCTTCTTCTTCTTTCTTGTGCCGGTGCTCGCGCGCTTGGCCTTCGGCTTTGCTTCGCTCTTGGCTGGCTTCGCATCCGGGTCGGTCCCGACGGCGCTCTCGAGCACGAGCTTTGACGCTTTCTCGCGGGTGAGGTCGGTCCTGAGCCCTTCGTCCGTCACAGCTATCTTAACCTGTTCCACCGGCATATTATACTGCTCGGCAAACTCATTGTACTTGGCGTCAAGCTCCTCCTGCGTGACCTCGATGCCCTCGTCCTTTACTATCTTGTCGAGCGCGAGGCCGATCTTGACCTGCGCCTCGGCTCTCGGACGGAGATCGGCCCGCATGTCGTCGAGCTTCATGCCGGTGACCTTCATATAGGTATCCATGTCGATGCCCTGCGACTGGAGGCGGTAGGCCATGTTCTCGATCTGGCTCTCGACCTGATCGTCTACCATGACGTCGGGTATCTCTCCCTCGACCTTCTCCGCGAGCCTGTCCATGACGGCGTTCTCAAAGCTCTGACGGACAGACTCCTCGCGGTCCTCACGGATGTGCTTCTCGATGTCCGCGCGCAGCTCGTCGAGCGTGTCGAACTCGCTGACGTCCTTGGCAAACTCGTCGTCCGCCTCGGGCAGTATCTTTTCGCGTACCTCGTGGACCTTGACCTTGAAGACCGCGGGCTTGCCCGCAAGCTCCTCGGCGTGGTATTCCTCCGGGAAGGTGACATGTACGTCGACATCCTCGCCGGCACGGACACCGACAAGCTGCTCCTCAAATCCGGGTATGAAGCTCTGCGAGCCTATCTCGAGCTCGTAGTTCTCGCCCTTGCCGCCCTCGAACGGGACGTCGTCCATAAAGCCCTCGAAGTCGATAACGGCTATGTCGCCGCCGGCTATGGCGCGGTCGACGGTCTCGATGCGGGCATTGCGGACGCGCATACGCTCGATCTCGTCGTTCGCTTCGCTCTCGCCCACGCTCACGGTATACTTCGGAGCCTCTATTCCCTTCCACTCGCCGAGGGTTATCTCGGGGCGGATCGGGACTATCGCCTTGAAGGTGTAGCCGTCCGCGTCGATACGGTCGATATCCATCCTGCCGGGGCCGACAGCGTCGATACCGCTCTCGGTGACGGCGGCCTCATACGCCGCGGGATAGCTCTCCTCCACGGCGTCCTGCCAGAAGAAGTTCTCTCCGTACAGGCGCTCGATCATTTTGCGGCTCGCCTTGCCCTTGCGGAAGCCCGGAACGGTGATGCGTCCGCGCTGCTTGCGGTAGGCAGTCTCTATGGCGGCCTCGAATTCCTCTCTGCTCACCTCGATGGTAAGCTCTACCGTGCTCTTTTCTTTCTTTTCGGTGCTGATAAGCTTCATAATAACTAACCTTTCCTTTCCGACTTTTCGCGGCGTCCCGAGTCGGCTCAAGATCACCGGGACCCATCGGGAGCCCGCGCCGGAGACGACAAAAAAACGCGTTTTCGCGCACAGAATATATTATAGCAGATGGCGTCAAGGATTTCCATACCTTTTTGCAATTTTTTGCTTGTGCGGGAAGACTTTTCCGTGGTATAATCTCTCGGGGAGGGTTTTGCGCCCGAAAAAACCGGCGGAGAGGACGCTTTCCCGGTATACCGTCCGACCCGCTCCGCCCGAAAAACGGGATTTTTTGAAAAAACGCTTGCAATCCCCGCCGCTTTGTGGTATATTATTTTAGCTTGACTATGGATGGTCCTCTGCCGCCCCATCGACACTGCGGCATGAACGTCCTAAAAGAGAGGAGGACGCACTTATGAATCTGGTAGAAGCTCTTTCACAGAAGTACATGAAGGAGTCCCTTCCGGACGTACGCATCGGCGACACCGTTCGCGTTCACGTCAAGATAAAGGAAGGCAATCGTGAGAGGATCCAGACCTTTGAGGGTACCGTTATCGCGCGCAAGCACGGCGGCATAAGCGAGACGATCACCGTCCGCCGCGTGTCCTACGGCGTCGGCGTGGAAAAGATATTCCCGCTGCACTCGCCCAATGTCGATAAGATAGAGGTCGTTCGCCGCGGCAAGATCCGCCGCGCGAAGCTCTATTACCTGCGCGGCCGCGTCGGCAAGAGCGCCCGCGTCAAGGAAGATCTTTAAGGCACACGAGCAAGACAAGAAGGCACCTTCAAAAGGTGCCTTTCGTCTTATCTGAAAGAAAACATTTGGAGGAAGCCATGATCTGTTCCGCTGTTTCAGAACGTGCCGCGATGTTCCGTATCGGCGGCGGCGTGCTCTCCGCCGTCCCCCACGGCTCGGGTCACATAAACGACACATACCTCGTCGAGACCGCAAAGGGACGCTTCATCCTTCAACGGATAAACACCAATGTGTTCAGCGACCCCTACGCGCTCACCGAAAACCTTCTTCTCGTCACGAGCCACATCCGCATGAAGGCCGCGCTCGACGGCAGCGACTTTGAGAGGTGTACCCTCACCCCGGTGCCCGCCGTGGGCGGCGCATTCTGCGCCGAGGCGGAGGACGGCTTCTGGAGAATGTCCAGATTTATCGAGGGAAGCTTTTCCATGGACCGTGCCGAACGCCCCGAGGACACATACGAGGGCGGGCGCGGCTTCGGAAGATTCATGACGCTGCTCAGCGACTTTCCCGCGGAGCGCCTGCACGAGACTATACCGAACTTTCACAACACTCCCCTGCGCCTCGAAGCCATGAAGCGCTCTGCCGCGGAGGACGCCGCCGGGCGGCTTTCTTCCTGTGCCGGTCTCTACGAGGAATACGCGTCCCGCGCGGCCCGATACTCCGAGGAGTGGCGGCGGCTCGACGCGGCGCTTCCGAAGCGGGTCACCCATAACGACACCAAGATAAACAACATCCTCTTCGACAGCGGGACGCGCCGGGCGCTCGCCGTCATTGACCTCGACACGGTGATGCCGGGCCTCTCCGTCTTCGACTTCGGAGACGCGATACGCACCGGCGCAGCCTCCGCCGACGAGGACACCACGTCCCCCGAAACCATGGGGCTGTCCGTCGGGCTTTTTGAGGCGTATGCGCGCGGCTATCTTGAGGAGGCAAAGGGACTCACGCGTAAGGAGACGGAAGCTCTCGTCCTCGGCGCGAAGATGATGACCTACGAGTGCGGTTCGCGCTTCATGGCGGACTATCTCGCGGGAGACGTGTACTTCAAGGCGTCGCGGCCGAGCCACAACCTCGACCGTGCGGCAAGCCAGATGGCGCTCCTGCGGGACATGGAGCGCAGGACCGACGAACTCGAGGAGACGGTGCGCGGACTTGCCCGCGTACAGACCGATTGACCTGCGGCGCGGCGCTTCTGCACCGCGCCACGCGCGTTTTTCGGAAAAATCTCCGCGATGACGCGAACATATCCGCGCATCGCGGCATAAACAGAAAAAGAGAGGGTAAAAACATGAAAGCAAAGCTTGTAAGCGCAATGACAAAAGTGCTTCCCGCCCGCGAGCCGGAGGCTCTCGCCCTGCCGCTCCGCGCCCTTCGGGGCGAGCGGCTGTCGTTTCAGATAGCCGTGTGTCCGGATGCGACCTGCGGCGTGTCCGTTTCGGTACGCACCGACCTCCGCTCCCGTGTGCGCGAGGTCGGGCTTGTCCCGGTCGGGCTGCCCTGCTACCCCGCAAGCGAGGGGCTGTATCTCAGCCGCGAGCCGGGACTTTTCCCCGACCCGCTTCTCCCCCTCCGCGATGGAGAGACGCGCCTTCCGTTCGGACAGTGGCGCGCCTTCTTCATAGACGTCGAGGGCGACGGGGACGGGGTGTTCCCCGTGGAGGTGACCGTCCGCGCCGGGGACGAGATCGAAGTTCTTCTCACCGAGGTGACGGTGCTGCCGCACGACCTGCCGCAGCAGAGGCTCAGCGTCACGCAGTGGTTCCACTATGACTGCCTTGCGGAGTATTACTCACTCGAGATGTGGTCCCCCGAGTATTTCGAGACACTCGGGAAGTGGCTGACAAATTACGCACAGCTCGGAGGGAACATGCTGCTTACGCCGCTCTTCACTCCCCCGCTCGACACAGAGCCCGGAGGAGAACGCCTCACGGCTCAGCTCGTGGATGTCGGCGAGCGCGGCGGCGACTACGTCTTCGGCTTTGAGCGATTCGAGAAGTTCGTGCGGCTCGCGCAGAGCTGTGGGATAGAGCGGTTCGAGCTGTCGCACCTGTTCACGCAGTGGGGCGCGGCCGCCGCTCCGAAAATAGTCTCTACCGACGGGCGCCGCCTTTTCGGTTGGGACACCCCCGCCACGGGCGAGCGGTACTCCGCGTTCCTCGCGGCGTTCCTGCCGCGGCTCCGCGAGGAGCTCGACAGGCTCGGGATAGCGCGCAGCTGCGCCATGCACGTCTCGGACGAACCGAACGCCTCGCAGCTCGAGAGCTACTCCGCGGCAAAGTCGCTGCTGAAGCGCGGCATCGGCGACATACCGATAATGGACGCACTTTCCAACATAGAGTTCTACCGGCGCGGCTATGTCGAGCTCCCCGTCGTCTCGCTTGACCATATCGGCCCGTTCCTCGAGGACGGGGTCTCGCCGCTCTGGGGCTACTACTGCTGCGGTCAGGACAAGAACGTTTCAAACCGCTTTATCGCGCAGGATCTGCGGATGACCCGCGCGTTCGGCGCGCAGGCGTGGAAGTTCCGGCTCGCGGGATTTTTGCAGTGGGGGCACAACTTCTACCACAACCAGCTCTCGCGGCGGCGCGTCGATCCGTGGCGCGTGACCGACGCGGAATATGCCTTCCCCTCGGGAGACGCGTTCTCGGTCTACCCCGGCGAGGACGGCGAGCCGATAGAGAGCATCCGCGCGGCGGCGTTCGCGGCGGCGCTTCAGGACATCCGCGCGTTTGAGCTCTGTGAGGAGCTTTTCGGGCGGGAAAGGACGCTCGAGGCGGTCGAGGACGGCACGCCCGTCCGCTTCGACGACTGTACCTTCTCAAGCGAGGCCGCGCGCGACAGAGTGAACGCGCTTCTTGCGAAGTAGGCTGATTTTGCGTTCTTCGCACACGGCACTTTATTTCGGACAGAATTTGTGGTATAATTAGTCGGCGCGAAATGTGCTCGGGCAATGAATTGCCCTGCGCAATTTCCACGCGGTCGGCGACCGCGTGAGGGGCCCTTTCGATCAAAATGCTCGGGCAAGCACGAGGGCGCCGACATATTCCACGCCGAAACCTATTCAGCCCTCGTGAGCATTGCCCGCTTCGCGGACAATGCCAAACATTGATATAATGGCCCTGCGCGATGTTGCCTACGGCAACATCAACCGCTGCGAACAGCGAGGGCTCAAGCCAATTCTTTATCCGACATTCTACCGCCCTCGCCGGCAATATTCACTTTGCGAATATTGCCCGACATTGAGCTAATTAGAATGCGGAGACGGCTTCAGCGGAAAATAGGCGCGCGCTCCGCGAAAAGAGTTTTTCCGATGTCCGACCGTTTGCACAATGTCGGGACGTCGGTGCAGAGCGCCGAATGCCGATGCGTCCGGCAACGGGTTGCGTGCGTTATATCCCGAGGGCGCATTCTCTGCGAGGCTGACGCAGCAAAGGCGGTCAGTTTCCACACCGGTTCGCGCGGTTTGCGCTTTAATACTTTCACATTTAACCCCACACAGGGAGGCCGAAGATATGGACGAGAACAAAAATATCGAACCCGAGCTCTTGCGGGAGGACGACGGAGCCGGCTCCAGCAACCCTGCGGCGGAAAGCTCCGCCGCACCGTCCGTCGACACGGAGCCGGAAATCGACATGCCGTCCGAGGCGGATGCCGAGCCGTCATCCCCCGAGGGCTCCGAAGGCGAAGCGGAGCCGCAGGAGGCGGAGAGCGGCGCAAAGGCGCAGGGCAAGTCCAAAAAGAAGCCTCGCCGCCCCGGGCAGACGCTTTTTGAATGGGCGCAGGCACTCGCGGTTTCGATATCCATCATCGTCGTGCTTTTCACGTTCTTTGCCAGAATAATCGGCGTGGACGGCGACTCGATGAATCCCACCCTCACAAACGGCGACCGCGTCATCATCTCCGGCCTGTTTTACACTCCGAAGCACGGCGACATCGTCGTGCTCCACGCCGAAGGGTACAGCGACCCGCTCATAAAGCGTGTCATAGCGGTCGAGGGCGAGACCGTCCGCGTCGAGCCGGACGAAGGCGTGGTATACGTCAACGGCGTGGCGCTCGACGAGGACTACACCGCCGAGCCCACCCTCAAGAGCTACGACATGACGCCCTCGGTGGACGTTATCGTTCCGGACGGATGCGTGTTCGTCATGGGAGACAACCGCAACCACTCCTCGGACAGCCGCTCGAGCATAGTCGGAATGGTGGATGAGCGGCAGATAATCGGCAAGGCGTACTGCCGTCTGCTGCCGATAGAGCATTTCGGAGGACTTTGATGGACGAACTCAGGATACAGTGGTACCCGGGACACATGGCAAGGACGCGGCGTCAGCTTGCCGAAGCTCTCAGCCGAGTTGACGTCGTGTGCGAGCTGCTCGACGCGCGGATACCGCGCTCGAGCCGCAACCCCGACCTCGCGGAGCTCGTGCGCGGAAAGCCGCGCGTCATCATACTCAACCGCGCGGACGAGGCCGATCCTTCCGCCACCGACCGGTGGGCGGAAGCGCTCTCTGCGGAGTGCGAGGTCATAAAGACAGACGCGCGGAGCGGGGCGGGACTTTCCGCCTTCGCGCCCGCCGTCCGCCGTGCGGGAAGCGAGCGGCTCGATAAGCTCGAGCGCGCCGGCCGCAGCGGAGGCGTCCGTGTGATGATAGCGGGCATCCCGAACGTCGGCAAAAGCTCGCTTATAAACCGTCTCGCGGGCTCGGCGCGCGCGCAGACAGAGAACCGTCCCGGCGTCACCCGCCGCGAGCAGTGGTTCTATCTGAACGGCGGGCTTGAGCTGCTTGACACCCCCGGCATCCTCTGGCCGAAGTTTGACGACTACGAGGTCGGACTGAATCTCGCCTTCACCGGCGCGATAAAGGACGACGTGCTCGACATCGAGGGGCTTGCGGCACGCCTCGCGGCACGCCTCGCGGACATAGCCCCAGAGGCGCTTCGGCGGCGCTATTCGGTCGACATAGACGCGGCGCGGGAAAACGCCTTCGAGCTCCCGGGCGGAGGAACTACCCTCGGCGCGGAGCTTCTCGAACAGATAGGTCGCAGACGCGGATGCATAGTCTCCGGCGGCGAGGTGGACACGCTCCGCACGAGCCGTATCCTTCTCGACGAGTTCCGCTCCTGCAAAATCGGCAGGATAACTCTCGAGCTCCCCGACTCCGCCGGATAACGGAGGAAATATGGATAACTACACCTTTGAAAAGGAGCTCGCCGCAAAGCACGGCTTCTCTACGTTCTGCGGCGTCGACGAGGCGGGGCGCGGTCCGCTCGCGGGACCGGTCTGCGCTGCGGCGGTCGTGCTCTCGGACGAGCGGATAGACGGCCTCGACGACTCAAAGAAGCTCTCTCCGAAGAAGCGCGAGCGCCTCTACGATGAGATAACGGCAAAGGCGCGCGCGTACTCGATACAGCTCGCGGACGTGGATGAGATAGAGTCCTCCGACATACTCTCGGCGACGATGGACGCGATGCGCCGCGCCATCTCCGAGGTAAAGGATGCCGTCTCACCGGACGGCGCGCTCATTGACGGCGACCGTCAGCGGGACTTTCCGCTTCCTTCGGTCTGCGTCGTCGGAGGAGACGCAAAGTGCGCGTCGATAGCCGCCGCCTCGATACTCGCGAAGGTCACCCGTGACCGCCTTATGACCGAGCTCGATGCGAAGTATCCCGGCTACGGCTTTGCAAAGCACAAGGGCTACGGCACAAAGGAGCACTTCGCCGCGATAGACAGGTTGGGTCCCTCCCCCATTCACCGCATGAGCTTTCTCAGAAAGCATCTCGACAAGTCCGCCCCCAAGCCCAGGACGAGCGGCGAAATAGGAGAGGACGACGCGCTCGCCTACCTCGAGCGTCTGGGATACGTCCCGCTTGAGCGCCGTGCGCGCTCTCGCTACGGAGAAGTCGACCTCGTGATGCAGGACAGCGGCACGGTCGTTTTCGTCGAGGTCAAGCTGCGTTCAAACGCGCGGTTTGCCGAAGCACGGGAGTTTGTGGACGAATATAAGCAGTTCCGCCTCCGCCGCACGGCGGAGATGTGGCTCCAGGAGCACGGAGACGAGCGCCCCGCGCGGTTTGACGTCATAGAGATATATCCCCCTCAGAGCTCGCTCGAGCGCGAGGAGATAATACATATCAGGGACGCGTTCTGAGCCTTTGCGTCCCGAAAATCCACTGTAAAGCCGTTTCGGTTTTTACCCCTTCGGAGGTCATCTTATGAAGTATACATCGACGCGCGGCAACACTCGGGAATTTACCGCGTCCGAGGCTATTGTGCGCGGTCTCGCGCCGGACGGAGGACTGTTCGTCCCGTGCGAGCTTCCGTCGCTCTCGCGGGAGGACCTGCGCTCGCTCATGCCCCTCTCCTACCCTGAGCGCGCCGCGCGGGTGATGAAGCTCTTCCTTGACGAGTTTTCTACGGACGAGCTCGGGCTCTTCTGCTTTGATGCTTACAACGAGGCGCGCTTCGGAGGCGCGCCGGCGCCGGTCGTCAGGCGCGGCGGGCTCTACCTCGAGCTCTGGCACGGCCCGACCTGCGCCTTTAAGGATATGGCGCTGCAGATGCTGCCTCGCCTGCTCTTCGCGTCGCTTCAGAAGTGCGGCGGCAGCGAGGGCGCGCTTATCCTCACGGCGACCTCGGGCGACACCGGCAAGGCGGCGCTCGAGGGCTTCCGCGGCGTGAAGAACACAAAGATAATGGTGTTCTACCCCCTCGGCGGTGTGAGCGAGATACAGAAGCTCCAGATGACGACGCAGCAGGGCGAGAACGTCCGGGTCATGGCGGTGCGCGGGAACTTTGACGACGCGCAGTCCGGCGTGAAGCGTATCCTTTCCGACGCGGCTCTTTCCAACGCCGCGCTCGGCCACGGTTGGCGCTTCTCCTCCGCTAACTCGATAAACTGGGGGCGGCTCCTGCCGCAGATAGCGTACTACGTCTCGGCGTACCTCGACTGCGCCGCCTCCGGCGCGCTGGAGTTTGGCGGCGAGCTCGACGTCTGCGTCCCCACCGGCAACTTCGGCAACATCCTCGCGGCCTACTACGCAAAGAAGATGGGCGTGCCTATCGGCCGCCTCGTCTGCGCGTCAAACTCAAACAACGTCCTCACTGACTTCATCCGTACCGGCGTGTACGACCGGCGCCGTGACTTTCACATGACGGTTTCGCCGTCGATGGACATACTCGTCTCCTCCAACCTCGAACGGCTGCTGTACGAGCTCAGCGGCGATGCGGCGCTTGTCTCTTCTCTCATGTCGCGGCTTTCGGACGAGGGCTTCTACTCCGTTCCGGACACAATAAGGGAAGAGATAGGCCGTCTGTTCCGCGCCGGCTTCTGCAGCGACGCTGAGACACTCGGGACCGTTCGGGACGTCTGGCGCGAGCACGGCTACCTTATCGACACGCACACCGCCGTCGCGGAGCACGTCCGGCGCGAATATCTCGCGGGCGACGGCAAGGGCCGTACAACGCTCGTCGTCAGCACCGCGAGCCCGTACAAGTTCTGCGGAGCCGTGCTGAATGCACTCGGCGTCGATGCGCCGGACGGAGAAGGTGTGCAGCTGATAGAAAAGCTGCACGAGGTCACCGGCGTCAATCCCCCGCTGCAGCTTACAGCGCTGGGACGCATACCGGAGCGGTTCCGTGAGGTCTGTCTTCCGTCCGAGATGGCGCAGAAGGTCATGGACTTTGCGGAAGGCAGGTAACGCCTCCGGGATATGTAGCCGTCCCGACGGTTTCCGGAGGGACGGCGCGGCTCATGGCCGTTACGGGTGCGGCTCGAAGGTCGAGCAGAGGGTCTCGCTCGAGCAGGAGCAGTTCGTCGCCTCCTGACGGACGTTTATCCCGGGCGCCGCGCAGCAGTTGTCGCAGCAGTGGTATATGCAGCTCTCGACGCTGCACTGAACGCCGGGCAGAACGTCATGGTCCTTGCCGTAGGTGTTGTTATCCATCTCGGTCGCTCCTTTTCTGAGATCTGTCGTTGCCGACACTTTATTTTCTGCGCGAAGCGCGCTGCTTATTCGCTGCATCGGAGGTTTTTATGTCACTTTTTGCCATTGGAGACCTGCATCTGTCCCTCGGCGGAGACAAGCCGATGGATGTATTCGGCGGCGCATGGAGCGGATATGTGGATAAGCTGCGCGCGGGCTTCCGCGCTGTCGGCGAGGACGACACGGTGGTGCTCCTCGGAGACCTCTCCTGGGCGATGCACCTCGAGGACTCGAAGGAGGACTTCTCCTTTATCGCGGAGCTCCCGGGCCGCAAGCTCATACTCAAGGGCAATCACGACTACTGGTGGACGACAGCCTCCAAGATGCTCCGCTTCTTCGAGGAAAACGGCTGGGACATTGGGCTTCTGCACAACAACTGCTGTTTCTACGACACTACCGCACTCTGCGGCACACGAGGCTGGTTCTTTGCCGACACCTTTGCCGACGCCGGAGACGAGAAGGTCTTCAACCGCGAGCTTATCCGCCTCGAGACCTCGCTGAAGGCCGCGCGGGACGGCGGCGCGGAGCGTATATTCGTGTTTCTCCACTACCCGCCCATTCTGAAGGGGCGGGTGTGCGAGGAGATGACCGGTCTGATAGAAAAGTACGGTGCGGAGCGCTGCTTCTACGGACACCTGCACGGCGGCGCGCGGACGCGCGCCTTCGAGGGCGAATACAACGGCGTCGAGTACCGTCTGCTCTCCGCCGATCATCTGAACTTCGTACCGAAGAAGATACTCTGAGCCTCGGTTTTTCCTCTTAAATTTCAAAGCTGCCCGCGCCCGAAGTATCGGACGCGGGCAGCTTTTTGAAATTTATCTCAGAGCGCCGCATGTGCATTTTGCGCCAGCGTCCAGACATGATGCAGACCCGGAAGTATGCGCGCGATCCGCCACGGGAAACTTTTCTAAAGTACGTCATTATTTTTTAAGACGCAAGATGGGCAGCGCTAACGCGCTGCCCATCTTTGTCAGTCAGTCATTTCCCTTCGGAAAAATTCCACTTTGTTCTCTTATACCTTTTCGATAATTACTCGTCGAAGTACTGGAGACGCCCGTAGTAGCGGCTCAGAGCTGCCTGATACATATCGATGGCGGTCTGGATGCCTATCTGATCCTTCAGCTTCGGAACCAGCTCGGTATCGTAGGTATCGATGCTCTTCTCGCCGGTGATGACCTCGGCGGCCCATTCGACGACCGCGCCGTTAGCGGAGGTCATAACGCCGCTCGCGGTAGCGCCTTCCTCAGCGGTGAGGGTGACGCCATCCGGCCACAGCCAGTCGCTGCCGACGGAGTCCCAAGTATTGGCGGCGTCAACTTCCTTCTGGGAGAGAACGGTGAACTCACGGTCCCAGATGTAGAGCTGCGGGCCGTTGTGGATGCAGAACTTGTTCATGAAGTTCACGCAGGTCTGGTACTTGTCCATCATCCACATCTGATAGACTTCCTCGTGTCCGTCGCCGTTGGCGTCGGTCGGGTCGAGGTAGTACGAAGAGTTGGTGTCGCCCTCTTCGCCGACATACGGACCCCAGTTGGAGGCCTCGATGCCCTCATCGGTCCAGATGAAGTCCTGATACTTGAGCGCTATGTCAAGCGGATCGCAGGCGGTGGTAACACCGAGCGAGTTGTTGACGCGGACGACGTTGAAGCTCTCGCGGCAGTGGAAGTCGGTCTCCCAGTTCTGGCTGGCGTCAAGCTTCGGGGTCGGGATAGCGACTATATCGAAGTCGGGATCCGGATACTCGCCGGAGGCGTTGATCTGCTGGATCATCGAAAGCGAAGCGTACATGACGTCCGCGCAGCCGATGTAGCTGTTGGCCCAGTAGTCATCCGGGGTAGCCCAGTGGTTCTCGGCAATGTAGTTCCTGTTGACGAGACCCTTCTGGTACCAGTCGGCCATCTTTCCTATGAACTCCTTGTAGCCGGGCTCAAGAGGAGTGTAGACAGCCGTGCCGTCCTTGTTGAGGAAAGGCATCTGCGAAGGACCGGTCACGTTGTAGGAGCCAATCAGCGAGCCGGAATAGGTCGAGGAACCGGTGGAGAGGAAGAGCGGGCCCTGTCCGTCGGTGGTGTAGTCCTTGAAGACGGTGAGCGCATTCTCGAGGCCGTCCATGGTCTCAACATCGGCAGTGGTGAGGCCGGCGTCGCTCAGCCAGTCGCTGCGGATGCCGGTGCCTATCCACGAGCCCTGCTGACGGTCGAGTATGCAGTGGATGCCCCAGAGGTTACCGGAGTCGCTGACGCACTGCATGAAGGTGTCCTCATCGCGGTAGACATGCTTGAGGTAGTTCGGCATATACTCCTCGGCCGGCTCATTCAGGTTGAGCAGGAACCCGTCGGCTATCGCCTTGTCAACGCCGCCGGTGTAGAAACGCTGGACATAGCTGACAAAGTCAGGATAGTCGTTGGAGAGCAGCATGGTCGAGAAGTTTTCGGCCTGGCCGCTGGCAGGAGGGGTGAGCCAGTTGATGTGAACGTTGGTCTTCTCCTCCATCCACTGGAAGAAGACGTTGTCCGCCGTGCCGTTGTAGCCCTCGAAGCTGTAGGTATCGGGGTGCCACCAGTCGAGAGTGATTATATCCTCGCTCAGCGGGAGCTTTATCTCGGCGCCCTCATGAGCAGGAGGAGTCTCACTCGTCGGCTCGCCTGTCGGCTCGGTGCTCGTGGTGCCACTCGGAGCGGAGCTCGGCTCGGTAGAGGCCTTTTCTTCCCCACCGCCGCCGCATCCGACGAGCAATCCGGCAAGCAGCAACACGGCAAGCAGCAGGCTTATTGTTTTTTTCATGTGATTACTTCCCTTCATTTTATTTCAGTACAAATTGTCTTGTACTGCTATTGTGATTATAACACCTTCCACAAAAAAGCGTCAAGCTCCCCGCAAAAAAATAGCCATTTTTCCATGAGTGGAATACGATTTTCCAAGGCTTGGTTATTCGTCGCGGACAAGCTCGCAGCGCAGCTTGTCGAGCGCCTTCTTCTCTATGCGTGAAACATAGCTTCTCGAGATGCCGTAGCGAGCCGCTATTTCGCGCTGCGTGAGCGGCGCCGCGCCGCCGAGGCCGTATCGCAGCGACACGATCTCGTGCTCGCGCGGCTCGAGTACGCGTTCCATGACGTCGAGCAGCCGCGCCTTCCGCTCCTCGCGGCTGATGCTCTCTATCATCTCCTCGGACGTATCGGCGATGGTGTCGCCGAGGACGAGCGGGTCACCGTCACCGGCGGCGTCGAGCTCATCGTCGAGCGACAGCTCACCCGCCGTCTTGCGGAGGCCGCGGAAGTGCATCAGTATCTCGTTTTCGATGCACCTCCCGGCGTAGGTCGCGAGGCGGATGTTTTTCGTGTGGTCGAAGGTGTCTATCGCCTTTATGAGACCGATCGTGCCTATCGAGATGAGGTCCTCCTGGTCCGCCGCGGAGGTGTAGTACTTCTTTATAACGTGCGCCACGAGGCGCAGGTTGTGCTCTATCAGCCTGTCGCGGGCCTGCTTGTCCCCCTCGGCGCGGAGCTCGAGGCAGCGGCGCTCCTCCTCGGCGGAGAGCGGCTTCGGGAACGTCCCGCCGCCGTTTACCCTCAGCGTCATGTAGAACCCGTGAAGTATCAGCCAGAGCGCTATGTTCATCAATCGGATCACTCCTCCCCTGTCGTATACGGTATTCGGGGAAGAGTGGCAATATGAGAAATTTCGCGGGAAATCGCAGGAGCGGGCTTTGCCCGCTCCTTTACCAATTTCCCGCGAAGCCGCCGGACAGAGCGGAGCTCTGCCGGCGGCAACGCTCCGCTACGCGCCGAGTTTTCCGCCTTCGGCGGAAAATCGACGCACGCTCCGCGAGAGGTATTTTCGGCGACGTACACGCCGCCGCCGAAAATAGATCCTACCTTATTTCGCGCCTGACGGCGCGAAACTCTGCGAGGCAAAAGCGCCGAGACCTCTGCAAAAAGCCTCGCAGAGTTTTGCCGCGGAAGCGGCAAAATAGAGTCAAATTTCGTTTTTTTCGGCGACACGCGCGGCGAAAAAAACTCCTCTCACGGAGCGTGCGCCTTGACGGCGAAGCCGTCAAGGCGCGTAGCGGAGTGCTGCCGCCGGCAGAGCTCCGCTCTGTCCGGCGGTCTCGCCGAAAATCGCGTCAGCGATTTTCGGCGAGATAAAAAATAGCACGGACGACAACAAGGTCGTCCGTGCTCATTTTTACTCTACGGAGTAGTACAGTACGATGAACACCACCGCAACGGCGATAAAGCCCAGTCCGCACCAGAAGAGGAAGCTGAAACCCTTCACGGGTCCCTTCTCCTCCTTGCGGGCGAGGTAGTCGCCGTACTTCTCGCGCTCGCGGAGTCCCCTGCCGGGGAGCAGCATCCGCTTTATCGACTCGGCGGCGTATCCGAGAAACCTCAGCGAGCCCTCGTTTGTCAGCCATATGAGCGCGCCGACGCAGACCATTATCACTCCGGGGACGGTAAAGGAGTTCGCAAGCGCCTTATACCTGTCCGCCGGGTCGTGCATGAGCGAGAATTCGTTGAGCCAAAGGTACAGCAGCGCCATCAGCCCGCCGACAACCGCCGTCACACCGTACTTTATGAGATTTCTTCGCAGCTTGTCGCTCACAGTCCGAGTTCCTTCTTGTAGCGCTCCTCCTCGGGGTCGTTGCAGTAGACGAAGTGACCCGGGAGTATCTCGCGCATGGACGGCTTCAGGACCGAGTAGTCGTGCGCCGCTATCGAGTTGTAGGTGATACGGGTGCGGCGCTTCTCCGCGTGCGGGTCGGGCAGCGGTATCGCCGACAGCAGCGAGCGGGTGTAGGGGTGCAGCGGGTGCGCGAACAGCTCATCCGAGCTCGCGAGCTCCACCATCTTGCCGAAGTACATGACTCCGATGCGGTCGGAGAAGTACTTGACGACCGACAGGTCGTGCGCGATGAAGAGTATCGTGAGGCCGAGGCGGTCGCGGAGCTCGTTGAGAAGGTTTATGACCTGCGCCTGTATCGAGACGTCGAGCGCGGAGATGGGTTCGTCCGCTATGAGCAGGTCGGGGTTCATGATGACCGCGCGGGCGATGCCGATACGCTGGCGCTGGCCGCCGGAGAACTCGTGCGGATAGCGGCCCGCGTGCTCGCGGACGAGTCCGACGAGCTCAAGTATCTCATAGACCTTCTGGTCGATGTATTCCTTGTCGCGTATGCCGTTGATGATAAGACCCTCCGCGATTATCTCGCGGACCGTCATACGCGGGTTGAGCGAAGCTATCGGGTCCTGAAATATCATCTGGATCTGGGTTATCAGCTTGCTCTTTTTCGCGACGCGGATCTGCTCGCGCTTCTCGCGCTCTAATTCGGCGACCTTCGCCGCGTCGCTCCCGGCGGTGGCGATCTTCTCGTCATACTCGTGAGCGGTCTCGTCGGCAAGGTGCTTTGCGTACTCCTCGTCCGAGTGGTTGTGGTCGAACTTAGCCTTCTTTATCTCCTCGCTGTTCTCGGAGATAACCTTCTCGAGCTCGGCTCTGCGGGCGGAGTCGGTCGTCGAGGAGAGCTCCTTGCGGGCGGCCTTTATCGCGTCCTTATAGGAGCGGGTGCCGGCGCAGATGCGTTGCCCCTTGAAGTAGACGCTGCCGGAGGTAGCATCGTAGACCTTGATTATCGTGCGGCCCGTGGTCGTCTTGCCGCAGCCCGACTCGCCGACGAGTCCGAAGACCTCGCCGCGCTTTATCTCAAAGCTGACATCGTCGACGGCCTTGAGCTCGCTGTCGCCCATCTTGAAGTACTGGCAGAGGTGCTCCACACGAAGCAGGGTCTCGTTGTTATTCACGTTGTTCATGCGGTCTCCCCTCCTGCCTTCTTCATTCTCTCGATACGGTCGACTATCGCCTTGGGCGGGTCGATCTTAGGCGCGTCCGGATGCAGCAGCCATGTAGCTGCCCAGTGGGTCTCGCTCACCGGGAACTGCGGCGGCTCCATCTCAAAGTCTATCTTGAGCGCGTACTTGTTGCGGTCCGCGAACGCGTCGCCCTTGGGCGGATAGATCATATTCGGCGGGGTGCCGGGTATCGCGTCGAGCTTCTCCTTGGTGTCAAGGTCGGGCATCGACGAGAGCAGCGCCCAAGTGTACGGATGGCGCGGCTCGTAGAAGATGTCGTCCGCCGTGCCGTACTCGATTATCTTGCCGGCGTACATGACGGCGATGTCGTCCGCCATGTTCGCGACGACGCCGAGGTCGTGCGTGATGAATATGACCGAAAGCTTGCGCTCCTCCTTGAGGTTGTTGATGAGCTCGAGGATCTGTGCCTGAATGGTCACGTCGAGTGCGGTGGTCGGCTCGTCGCAGATAAGGATCTCTGGGTCCGCCGCAAGCGCTATCGCTATGACGATACGCTGGCGCATACCGCCGGAGAACTCGAACGGGTACTGACGGAAGCGTGTGCGCGGCTCGGGTATGCCGACCTCCTCCATCAGCCCTATCGCCTTCTCCTTGGCCATGCGCTTTGTGACCTTGTAGACGACCTGGCTCGCCTTGTCGCGGAAGAAGTCTATCATTGCGACGGCGCGCGCATGGTAGTCGACGTTCGCGGCCTCCGCAATGCGGGTCTCATAGTTCTCTATCATGCGGTCAAAGACCGACACGATGTCCTGCTTGAGCTCGTCGAGGTCGTAGACGTTCTTCGGGATGACCTGCCAGTCGACGGTCTTCCCCTTCGCGACGAGCTTCTCACGCTTGGCGCTCTGCTTTGCAAAGCGCGCCTCCTCCTTCGGATTCTTCTTCTGAGCGTTGAAATACTTGTTTATCTCGCTCAAAAGGCCGGTCTTGAAGGTGTAAGCGACGCTGTCCTTGTTGACCTCGAGGCGGTCGATGGATTTCTCCACCTCTACCGCTATCTCCTTAGCTTTAGCCTCCGCCTCGGATCTTGTGAAAGCTCCGAGGTAGAATTCGCGCGCAGTGCGGAGCTTCGGCAGAACATCCTTCTTTGCGGCAAGGGCGTTGGCTGCCGAATACTCTATACCCTTCGCGGCGTAGCCGATAAACTCGTTCATGAAGTCGCGGTTCAGGAACTCGAGCGCCTTCTCGTTGAGCTCCGCTATGTCGTACTTCGTAAGGTCCTCGTTCGGGTTCTTCATCTTGAAGTAGCCGATGCGGAAGAAGTTCACGCGGGTCTCGTCGATTATCTCCTTCAGGACGCCGCCGAGCTCGTTCAGAGTGTCGAGGAAGTCGCGCGCAATGGGTGCCACGGTGCCCTTCTTCCCCTCGCGGTAGCCTGCGCGATAGCGGGAAATTATCGGCGGATACTTCGCAAGGCGCGCGTCGTACTTATGCGTGAGGAGCGGGTCCTTGAGCTCCTTCAGCTCCTTGAGTATCTCCGCAAGCTCCTCCTTCACGTCCTGCTTCTGATTGTTTTCTGCCATGAAGACGAAGTCCGTGATGTCCTTGGCCATGCCCTCGGCAGCGCCGAGCGCGAGGTCGTAGTTGTTCTCGAGCTTTATCGCCTCGATGCAGAAGTTATCGAAGGTCTTGCACATCTCGGTTATCTTCGACTCGGGAGCGGCCTTCGCGTCAATCATATTCTTCTTGAGGAGCGCGAGGGTATCGTTGAAGTCCCTGCGTCCCGCGCGGCGGGTGCCGCGGTTCTTCAGAAGCATCGCCTCGGTTATCTGGCGGCCTATCCGGACGACCGGGTTCAGCGCGGACAGCGGGTCCTGGAATATCATGGATATCCTGTCGCCGCGTATCCTGCACATCTCGTCCTCGGGTATCTTGAGGAGGTCCATGCCGTCGAAAAGTATCTCGCCGCCCTCGGTTATCGAGTTGCCGGCAAGGATGCCGAGTATCGCCTTCGATGTGACCGACTTGCCCGAACCGGACTCGCCGACTATCGCGAGCGTCTTGCCGCGTTCGAGGTCGAAGGAGATGTTGCGGACGGCCTTGAGCGTTCCGTTCTGCGTGCGGAACGAGATCTTCAGGTTCTTTACTTCAAGTATCTTATCCATCGTCTCACTCCTCAACTCCACGCAGCGACGGGTTGAACGCGTCGCGCAGACCGTTGCCGAACAGGTTGAAGCATATCATGAGCAGGCTCAGTATCAGCGCCGGGAAGAGCAGCAGGTGCGGATAGCTCGTCCAGATGCTCGCGGCGTCCGAGAGGAGCGTGCCGAGCGACGTCGTCGTCGCGCTGCCGAGCTTGACTATGCCGAGGTAGCTGAGCATGCTCTCGCTGCCGATGACTCCCGGTATGGCAAGCACGCTGCCGGTGATTATCGTACCGAGCGAGTTCGGGAAGATGTGCTTCCAGATTATGCGGCGGTCCTTCGCGCCGAGGGTACGCGCCGCAATGACGTACTCCTGCCCCTTGAAGCGGTAGAACTGCGTCCTCACGCGGCTCGCCATGCCTATCCACCCCGTCAGGACGAACGCGAAGAGCAGACTTGGTATCGGGCCGACCTTCTGCGCGAGGTGCATCTGGAACAGCGTCGCGACGACGACGAACGGCACGCCGCTCAGTATGTCGCTTATACGCTCGAGCGTGAGGTCGACCGCGCCGCCGTAGTAACCCTCGACCGCGCCGTATATCGCGCCGATAACGAAGTTTATCGCGCAGACGGAAAGCGAGAGTATCAGGCTGAGGCGGATGCCTCCGGCGAGGCGCAGGCTCATGTCGTAGCCCTGGCTGTCGGTGCCGAGGAGGTATTCCGGCTCGAAGCCGTTGAGGTAGCGGTAGTAATTGTAGTAGAGTATGCGGACCCTGTACTGCGCGGTCTGGGCGTTGCCGCCGCCGGTGTACTCGTAGTATATCGGGTTGCCGTCGGCATCGCGCTTATAGTTGTCCTCGAGCACCATATCCTCGCTGTACTTGAGGGTCTTGTCGAGGTCGCCCCACTCGTCGGTGGTTATCGGCGTGCCCTTGTTCGACTTGTACCAGTAGTTCGCGTCGTTTATGTCGACGTTCCACTGGTTGTCCTCAACGAGCGGATAGAGGACCTGCAGGCCGGTCTCGTTCTGCCAGTCGACTATTTTCTGGTACTCGTCCTGCTTGAGGCTCGTGTAGAGGAAGCCGACCTCGAGATAGTTGTCTATCGAGGCGTTGTACATGACCTTCGGCTTTGCGCCCTTTATCTCGGAGATCTCCCACGAGTCCTTGATGCTGCGGATGGGCTGGTAGTAGTTCCCAAGGCCTTCGGAGACGGATATGCCGCCCGTGCCCTCCGTGTCCGCCGCGCCGATGCCGATGCCGATAAACTTGATAAGTCCCTTCTCCTCGAAGGTGCGTGCGGTCTGGCCGTTGGCGATGCCGACGTTCATCAGGGCGAAGTTCCTCGGCGGTTTCTTCGCGTAGTAGACGTCCATGAAGGTCTCGTCATAGCGGGTGTTGGCGAGAGGTATGACTATCGAGTAGAGAACTATCAGGAGGATGATTATAGCCGCGACGATAGAACCCTTGTTGCGGCGGAAGCGGAGCCACGCGTCCTTGAAGTAGCCGATAGGCTTATCCTCGAACTTCTTGTCGGTGATGCGCTCGCCGCGCTCGACCGGCTCGAAGAGCTCCTTCGGGATGTTGTTGTAATCAACTTTGTTCGTCATTTCTTCTGGCCCATCCTTATCCTGGGATCAATGAACCCGTAGCTGATATCCACAAGTATGCCGGCGAGGAGGCCGATAAACGTGTAGAACACGGTGTCCATCATAAAGACGTCGTAATCGAGCTGCTGTATCGACTGCATGTACAGCCGTCCGACGCCGGGTATCGAGAAGATCTGCTCAATTATCATCGAGCCGCCGAGAACGCCCACGAACTCGCCTATCAGCATCGGCAGTATCGGCACCATCGCGTTCCGGAGAGCGTGCTTGGTCGTGGCCTGTGCGCGGGTGAGTCCCTTGGTGCGTGCGAGCAGCATATAGTCGGATGTCAGTGTCTCGGTAAGCTCGGCGCGGGTGAAGCGCGTGAGTCCCGCTATCGTGCCGAAGCTCAGCGCGAGCACCGGCATTATCATGCTCCGCAGCATCGTCCACGAGAACCACGAGTTCCCCGCGTCCGCAAGGGACGAGACGATGAGCGGCAGCCAGCCGAGCTTGAGGTATATGAAATACTGGAGCAGGAAGGCGTAGACGTAGCTCGGCACCGAGACGGCTATCATGACGCCGGTGCTTATCACCTGGTCCTGCCATTTGTTCTTCTTTATTGCCGCGAATATACCGAGGCCGATGCCCACAGGTATCGCGAACAGGAGCGAGTAGACGTTTACGAGGACGGTAGGCAGCAGACGGCTCGTAAGAACGGTGAGCGCGGGCTCGCTGTACTGTATCTGCCACGAGCTGCCGAAGTCAAACGCGGTGAAAATATTCTTGAGGTATATTCCGTACTGCACGAGAAGCGGCTCGTTGTAGCCGAGCGCGTCCCAGCGGGCGAGGACTATCTCCGCCTTGTTCTTGTCGATAGGGATATCGCGCGGGAGCATTCTTATGAGCATAAAGCAGATCGTCACTATGACGAAGAGCGTAAATACCATCAGCGCGAGTCGTTTAAGTACATATTTTCCCATAACATCTCTCCTTTTCGGCCGTCATGGTGATGCGTGGCCGAAGGTCTCGTGTGACAGCCGAATTGAGCGGCAGGGGGAGCGGAAGCACGCTCCCCCTGCCGGATTTCAACCGTTAGGTTGTAACGCAAAAGTATGCGCTTTTTATGGCTTATTCGTAATTGAGGGTGCCGCCCTGAGAAGCTACGAGCTCCGCCCACTGGGCGTCGGTGTAGTTCGGCTGAAGGAGCTCGGTTCCGCCGTAGCCATAGAAGACGCTGTAGTTCGTGGTGTAGTTGCTGAACTGATAGCCGACAAGCGAGCAGACCGTCTTGCTCGCGAGCGGCATGCAGTAGTACTTCTCAAGGTACTTCTCCTCGAGCTGAGAAGTGATCTCAAGGCAGGTATCAAACGGACCCTTCGTTCCGGGATAATACCGTCCGTTGCCGGAGCAGGCGTTGGCCCACTGCTGCCAAGTCATCGTGACGTCCTCGCCGTTGATGTTGAGGGTCAGAGTCTCGGAGGACGGATCCCAGCAGCCCGACTCGTGGATCTCGTACTGATCCGGATCGCAGTAGCACTGCATTGTCTGGAACGGCTTGAATATAGCGCCGCCCCATGCGCCGTAACCGATGCAGTACTCGCCGTTCTCAACGTCTCCGTAACGGTCCGCGAGGTTACCGACAGGCTCAAGCTCGACCGTACCGAAGCCGGAGCCCTCGACGGCCGCATTGAGCGCGTCCTGAAGCACGCGAACCTGAGCCTGCGCGGCGCTGTCAATGGCGCCGGCCGCCCAACCGAGGCGGATGTGTATCGGCTCGCCCGCGGTGTAGAGGCCGTCAGCCACGAGCTCGTCGCAAGCGGTCTTCATGAGCTCCTGCGCCTCGGTGAGGTTGTAGCCGTTGATGGACTTGTACGCATCCTCGAGGGTGGCGTAAGGAGTGCCCTCGCCATACTCAACACCGTACAGCTTGCATATACCCGCCATGGCCGGCTCGGAATGACGGAAGTTGGAGGTCGGGTCGTTCCAACCGTCGTACATGTAGAGGTTGTTCAGCAGGAAGGTCGCCGGGGCGTAGCCCGGGGTGGCCTGGCAATACTTGTCACGGTCTATTGCGAGGCTGAACGCCCTGCGGAAATTCTCGTTGCTCATAACGACCGAATTGGTGTTGCCCTTCGAGGCGTCCATTGCCTTCAGAGCGTCGAGGTTGGTGTTGAAGAACAGGCGCATGGTGTAGCTATCCTCGGTCTTGAGGAGCTGGTCGGATGTCGAGTAGGTGCTCGAGAGCTCATCCGCGGTCGGAGCATAGTTGTCAAGCTCGCCCTTCAGGAACGCCTGATGCGCGGCGGAGTCCTCCATGATGTCGGTGACATCCCTATCGACTATGAAGCGCCTCACGTTCTCGCCGTCGACAAGGTAGTTGGTGTAGCTGACGAGGCAGCCGTTCTCATCACGAACAAAGTCGCCGTTCTCGTCGCGCTCCCAGCCCCACCACTCGGGGTTCTTAACAAAGACCATCTGGCGGTCGTTCTGGAAGGACTCGAGCATGTACGGGCCGAAGGCCATCGTGGTCTCGAGAGAGGTGCCGTAGTTGGTGGTCTTCTGCTTGCCGGTCACGTCATAGCCGGCCTCATAGAGCGGCTTGTAGACGAGCCAAGCGCCGTTGATTGTGTTGCGAACCTCGTTGAAGTCGCTTTTCGCCTCGGTAACGATCATCAGCGTGGTGTCGTCCGGGGCAAAGAAGCCGACGTTCTCCCAGTCAAAGGTCGGGTAGGTGTGCTGATAATAGCAGTAGTTAATTGCCTCAGCCTCGGTCTCACCCCAAGTCGGATTGGCGGTGATAGCGGTCTGGAGGAGGGCAAGGTTTGCCTCGTTGAGCGGGACAAGGCCGTAATCGTCGGCCTCGGGGTCGTCGCCCGTGACCTGCTCGACAAGAGCGGTGACCGCGTCGTCATCGAGGTAGCCGAGGCCGATGAAAGCCTCGAGCGTGTCGCCGCCGAGCCAGGCGAGCGCCTTGCTCGCGGCTATCATGACCTGCTCGCCGTCGGGCGTGGTGGCGCCGTCGGCAGTGACGGTGATGTCATCCATCGTGAAGACGCCGCTGGTCTCGACCCAGCCGGAGAAGCCGCTGTCGAAGTAGCTCTTAGCGCCGGCAATAGGAGTAGTGGAACCGGTGTAGTAGAGGTTCGCGCGGTAGTTGCGCATATCCGAGTCAAGGCAGAGCTGCATCGACTCGACGAAGTCCTGCGCCTTTATCGGGGTGCCGTCCTGCCACTTGAGGTCGTCACGGAGCTTTATCTCGAAGACGTAGCCCTCGGTGGTGTCCTCAAGGGTCTGACCGTCGGGCAGCGCGGCGTTGTACTTCGTGATGAGGTCCTGATGGTCGGCGGTGACGTCCTCATAAGAGGTCGCCATGTAGTACGCCCACTGCCAGACACCGTTTTCGCTGTCGAGAAGCGCCGTACTCATAAACGTGTCAGCCAGCTGGTAGGCCATGGTGTCATCTGCGCTTGTTTCCATGGTGTGCGGGTTCCAGTTGGTAGCAAGTGCCGAAGTGTAACCATTATATGTATAGATAATGGGTTCGCCCACCGACGTCAACTCGACGCAGGGCTCGGTGCTGGTAGTGCCGCCGGGTTCGGTCGAGGTTCCGGGTTCGGTGCTGGTCGCCGGGGTGTCGTTGCCGCCGCAGCCTGCCAGAAGTCCGAAGCACATGACCAATGCCAGCAGCATTGCTATGAGCTTTTTCATTTTAGCTCCTCCTAAAAAAATTTCACGGCGCGGGACGTTGCCTTTGGTGAAGGTTCATCGCATCATTCTTTCCTAAAGAATGATGCGAAAAGTGGCGCGCCACTTTGCCGCGTTTGAATTATTATATCACAACGGAGCGAAAAGTGCCACAAAAGTTTATTTACGCGATTAACAAAGATTGTCATACCGCCAAAAACATTTTTGATGAAGTTGACCAAATCGGCTCCTCAAAATGCAAAACGCGGCGGGACTTCCCTGCCCCGCGTCCGGAAAATCCCGCCTCTCAAGGCATTTTCCAGCCGGAAGCGCCGCCGTGAGCGCGTCCGATTTGCAAGTTAGCGAGTAACAATTATGCATAATTCGGGCGCCGTGCGGCATTGTCCGCCGACCGCGCACAGCGGCATCGTTGTCCTCGGTCTGCCGCTGTATGTGTAAAATAGTGACGAATTGCCAGTTTGCCTAACTTCTTCGCGGAAGTGACGGGCCGCCGCATTCTGCAATAAAAAAGCAAATGTCCGCCAGATAAAGACAGTGAAGAGGTAATAGTGAAAAGTGAAGAGTGGAGGTCTCCGCTTCGCGGAGGATAAAATGCAAAAAAGCCCCCGAGGGGGCTTTTTTGCACTCTGCTTTATCGGCCTCGCAGCTGTACCGTGTGCGACAGTCTCGCAGAGTTTCGCCGCCTATGGCGGCGAAATAGAGTCTGATTTGTTTTTTCCGGCGGCGTGTACGTCGGAAAAAACTCTTTGCGCGGAGCGCGCTTCGAAGCGCCGCAGGCGCGAGGAGCGAAGCGTAGCGCAAGGCACCGGCAGAGCTCTGCTCTGTCCGGTGCCCTCGGCGCAAAAGGGTGCGCAGGGCAATTTATTGCCCGAGCACATTTTGCGCCGACTTTACTTGCCGCTTATCGTTACGCCGTCAAACGCTGCCCACGGCATCACGCCGCCGCCCGACGATTCGGTGTCGCTGCTTATCGCGCGGACGCTCTTCATTAGCTCGAGGAAGCTGCCGTTTATCATCGTCTCGTTCACCGCGCCGACTATCTTTCCGTTCTCGACTAGGAAGCTGTTCTTCGCGACGCCGGAGAAGTCGCCGTTCTGGGCGGGCTCGCCGCCGGAGAAGCGGTTGACGATCATGCCGCGCTCCACGCCCGCTATTATCTCGGAGAGCGGGGTCGTGCCCGGCTCGACAAAGAAGCTGCCGGAGAGGTTCTTCGCGCGCTCGAAGCCGGTCTTGCGCGCGCCGTAGTCCGAGAGCATAAAGCCCTTGAGGACGCCGTCCTCGATGTAGGTCATGTTCTCCGACTTGAAGCCGCCCGCAAACCGCTCGCCGCAGACGACCTCCGGGTCGAGCGGGCGGCTCGTAAGGGTGAAGCCTTTCGATGCGACCTGACGGCCGAGCATCGAGAGCCACGGGCTCGTGCCGTCGATTATCGTACCGTTCGAGCAGAAGTTACCGAGAACGGTGTACATGAAGCTCGAGAGCAGGTCGGGGCTCGCGATGAGCGTGCCCGTGAACTTGCCGTCGACCGGCTTCGGGTAGAGAGAATCCGAGCTCTCGCGGAAGAGACGGCGGTGGGACGCCATGTCCATGAACGCGCGGTCGAGCGACGTGAACGCCGCGTCCGCGCCGTTGAAGGAGCCCGCCGTCTCGCCCTCGTGGGCGGAGAACATCGAGCTGAGGCCGTAGCAGCCCTCCTCAAGCTCGAACTCGGTGCCGTTCGTGTTCATGTAGATGCCGCTCTCGCGGCGGTAGTCCGCGATGAACTGCTCCATCATTATTTTCGGGAACTGCTCGCGCGTGTCGCGAAGGAACTCCTCTATCCTGTCATAGAGCGCCGCGACGTCCGGCACGAGCACGCCCTGCGTGAACTTCTCCTTGCCCTTGAACGGAGCGATGCGCTCGGCCTCGTCCGGCTTCGCGTTCTCGGCGGAGGCTATGGCTGCCGCGCACGCGGCGTCGATGTCCTCCTTCGAGGTCTGGTTTATCGCGGCGGTGCCCTTCGCGCCGTTCTTTATGACGGAGAGCGATACGCCGGTGTCGAAGAGCGTGCGCATGAGGCTGAACTCGCCGCCGTCGACGTTCAGCTCGTCGGTAGAGCTGTGGGAGACCGAGACCGCCGCCGCGTCCGCGCCGAGCTTTTCGAGCTTTTCGAGAGTGTATTCCGCTAATTTGCGATCGTTCATTTTATCTTCTCCCCTTTCAGCGCCCGCCGATGTTTATTTTGCACTTGAACGCCGGTCCGCCCATGCCGACCGGCATCGGCTGCTTCTTGCCGCAGAAGCCGGAGCTCACCCACACGTCGTCGTCAGACAGAGCCGTGACCGACTTCAGCATCTCGAACGCCACGCCGGAGACGGTGGTGTCGCGTATCGCGCGGCCGAGCTTGCCGTTCTTTATCTCGAAGCCCATGTTCACGCCGAACATGAACTCGCCCGTCGTATCCGCCTGACCGTTACCGGTCTCGGTGAGATAGTAGCCGTTATCTATCGAGGCTATCATGTCCTCGAGCTTGGAGGTGCCCGGGACGATGCCGGTGTTCCGCATACGGATAAGCGGCTCGTCCGAGAACGCGAAGGCGCGGGCGTTGCCGTGCGGCTCCATGCCGAAGTGCTGTGCCGACTCGCGGCTGTTCATGTAGCCGACGAGTATGCCGTCCTTTATAAGGACCTCATCGCTTGCGGGCGTGCCCTCGTCGTCGACGTAGACCGGCAGCGGCGCCTGCTTGCCGCTCGAGAGCGTGTGGGCGTAGTCGACCATCGTCACGAGCTCGCTTGCGACCGGCTTGCCGAGGAGATGCGCCGCGACCGAGCCGCCGAGCACGAGGTCCGCCTCGACCGTGTGACCGACCGCTTCGTGCGCTATCATACCCGCGAGGTTCGGCCCGAGTATGACGTCGCGCAGTCCGGCCTCGGCGTAGACCCCCTCGGCCTTGCGCATGACGTCGCCGTACAGCCGGTCTATTTCCGCCTTGAAGGGCTCTATCGAGGTGTAGCGCTTGTCGAAGCAGCCCGCGTCCTGCCCGCCCAGGACGGTGAAGAGCTCGACGGTGGAGCCGTCGCTCGTCGGGGCGGTGAGGGTGACGTAGACGTAGCTGCGCGGGAGGATCGAATAGCCGTCCGCGCCGTCGTTTGTCACGAGCAGCTTTTCCATGCTGTCGGCATACGCCGACACGCTGCGGCTCGCGAGCGCCGGATAGGTCTTCTCAAGGTATGCGTCGAGCTCGAGCACGAAGTCGAGATACTTCTTCTGCTCCGGGTCGGTGAAGCCCGGGTCGAAGGTGAGCTTCTGCGCCGGTATCACCGGCAGGGCGGGCTTACCCTTGCCCACGCGGGTGTCCATGAACTCCGCGTTCCGCTGCGCCGCCGCGAGTATGTCGCGCACGGCCTCCGGCGAGTATTCCGCGCCGGAGGCGAAGCCGTACACTCCGCTGCGGTACACGCGGGCGCAGACGCCCATCGTCTCGCTCCGCACGTTCGACACGACGTTCCCCTTGAGGACGCCGACGCGCCGCGTCGTGCTTCGCTGTGCGCGGATCTCGGTGTGTCCCGCGCCCATCAGTCCTTTCATTTCCGAGATGCGGTCACTTATCATCGTTGTTCTTCCCCTCTTTCTGATGGTTTTTTGAGTCTTTTCCTTCGTTCCGTATCTGATCCGGGATGGCGTTGAAGCCGTTGCCGACGACCTCCCGGGCGTTTGTGAGTATCATGAACGCGTGCGGGTCCGCCGCCGCCACGACCCGTTTGAGCGCAAGCAGCTCGTGGGAGCGTATCGCGCAGAGCAGCGTGGTGCGCGGGGTTTTGGAGAACATGCCCTCCGCGTTCATCGCCGTCACGCCGCGCCCGAGGTGCGTGAACACCGCCTGGGATATCTCCTCCGGCCGGTCGGTGACGATGAATGCCGCGTTGCCGCTGTCCATGCCTCCGAGCATCGTATCTATGGCAAAGCTAGCTATCGTCTGCATGACTATGGAGTAAAGTATGGTCTCGAGCGCTATGCTCGGCGAACCGTTCGCGTAAGCAAAGCTCGCCGCGCAGATGATTATGCCGTTCAACAGGAGCATGATGTTGCCGACCGTCCTGCCGGTGCGGAGGCTCACTATCTTGCTTATGATGTCGGTGCCGCCGGTCGTGCCGCCGCGCGAGAAGATTATCCCCATTCCTATCCCGTGCAGCGCACCTCCGAACAGCGCCGCGAGCAGCCGGTCACCGGTGTAGGCGGGCACGAACAGCTCAAATACGTCCATCAGTATCGACGTCATGAGCATCGCCGCGCCGGAGCGTATGACGAAGCTCCTGCCGAGCTCCCGCCAGCTCCACAGGAAAAGCGGGATGTTGAGGATTATCGTCTGAACGCCGAGGGGCCATCCCCAGAAGAAGTTGGAGATCATCGCGAGGCCGGTGAGGCCGCCGACCGGGATCTCCGCCGGGCGAAGGAACATAACCATGCTCATGGAGTACACGACCGAGCCCGCAAGCATTACGGCGTAGTCGCGCGCCACGGCCATCGGGCCGTGGACCTTGGTCTTTGGTGCCATATCTTTCCCTCCGAGCGCCGCCTCACAGTCACATAATACTGCCCCCGGGCGGCATAATCAATAAATTGGCGCTTGAGTATACATAAATTTTTGCTTGAGTATATTTATGTGCAGAATGCAAATCATGGCAGTCGGAGCTGCCGAGGCAGTGTAAAGCGCTTTGTTTGCTGTAGATTCGGTTCCGCGAAGGTTTACGCCTTGCCGGAGCCTCCGTCCGCCTCGCGGGAGGCGAGGATGGCCGCAAATATCTCCTCGAGGCGCTCCCTTCTGCCGGAAAGCCACAGGTATCCGAAAAGGGCCTCGAGTCCGGTGGCCGCGTGGTACGCCGCGACCGGCGTGTGCTTCGGCGCCTTGGAGTGCGCGTTCCGTCCGCGCCGGAACACCTCCGTCTCCTCCTCGAGGAGTATGTCCTTCACGCTCTCGAATGCTTCGGCCTGCGCCGTCGCGCTCACGAACTCCAATGTGTGGAGGTGCATATCCTCGTTTGAGGAGCCGAAGCGGTTTGCGAGGTGGGTCCGCACCATCAGCTCGTACACCCCGTCGCCTATATGCGCGAGCGCTAGCGGACTGAGGCGCGTCACCTCCTCTCTGTCAAGCCGCGGACTTAACAATTCCATCCGCTCACCCCTTTACAAGAAACGCGGAAGCGCTCTTCAGCATCAGCCGTTTCGTCGCGCCGCTGTCGAACTCTATCTCGATAAGCGCATCTCCGCTCATCGTCTTTACCGACTTCACCGTGCCCGCGCCGAACGCCTTGTGCGTCACTCTGTCGCCCGGCACGAGCTTCAGCATCGGCTTTCCTGCGGACGCGACCGCCGGACGCGTCTGCCTGAATGCGCCCGCCGCCGGACGGCGGCGCGGAGCCGCGCCGAAACCGTCGTCGTCATCAAACGAGAAGGACAGCGGCCGCGATGACGCGCGCTCAAGCAGCTCGCTCCTTTTCTCCTCCACGCACTCCTCCGGCAGCTCCGAGACGAACCGGCTCGGCGGGTTGAAGCTCGTCTTGCCGAAGATCATCCTCCGCCGGGCGCAGGTGATGTAGAGCTGCTTCTTTGCGCGGGTGATGCCGACATAGCAGAGGCGGCGTTCCTCCTCGAGGTCGTCCTGCTCAAGGGCGGAGCGCATCCCGGGGAACATTCCCTCTTCAACTCCTATTATAAACACATTCGGGAATTCAAGCCCCTTTGCGGAGTGGAGCGTCATAAGCACCGCCGCGTCCGCACTCTCGTCGTAGCGCTCGATGTCTGTAAAAAGCGATATCTCGTCGAGGAACCCGCCGAGCGACGGCTCCTCCGCCGCGTCCTCATAGGCTATGATGTTCGACTTCAGCTCGAGCACGTTTTCTATCCGCACCTTGGCATCCGGGTCGTTTGCGCTCTTCGCCTCGAGCGCGAGGACGTAACCGCTCTTCTCGATAAGCTCGTCGTACAGCTCGCTTACCGTGTGCGACGCCGCGAAGTCCGTAAGGTAGTTTATCATATCCGCAAAGGCGTGGAGCTTCGCGCTCGCGCGAGAGAGCGTCGGATACTCGCTCGCGGCCTCTATGACCTCAAACATTGGTATTCCGGCAGAGGACGCGAGGTACGCCGCCGCGTCCTGCGTGGTGTTCCCTATCCCGCGCGCCGGGACATTGAGTATCCGCCCGAGCCGCAGGTCGTCCGCGTGATTATGTATCACCCAAAGGTAGGCGAGCATATCTTTGATTTCGGCGCGGTCGAAGAACCGCGTGCCGCCTACGACGCGGTACGGGACTCCGCTGCGCTTCAGCGCGTCCTCGACGCGGTTCATCTGCGCATTCATGCGGTAGAGAATGGCGTGGTCGCGGAAGTGTCCTCCGGCGGTGACGTTTGCGAGTATCTGCCGCGCGACGAAGTCCGCCTCGTCGTTGTCGTCCGCCGCCGTGTAGACGACGACTCGCCCGCCCTCGTCGTTGGCCGTCCAGAGCTCCTTGCCCTTTCTGCCCGCGTTGTGCTCTATGACGCTGTTCGCGGCGGCAAGTATCGTCTTTGTTGAGCGGTAGTTCTGCTCGAGCTTTATCACGCGGGTCCCGCGGTTCTGGCTGTCAAAGCGGAGGATGTTCTCCACCGTCGCGCCTCGGAAGCGGTATATCGACTGGTCGTCGTCGCCGACGACGCAGAGGTTGCCCCACCCTCCCGCTAGCGTCGACGCGAGAAGATACTGTAAGTTGTTCGTGTCCTGGTACTCGTCTATCAGGACATAGCGGAACTTTCGCTGATAGTACTCCCGCACGTCGTCGTGCGTGAGGAGCAGCTGCACCGTGAAAAGTATCAGGTCGTCGAAGTCAAGGGCATTCGCGGCCTTCATGCGGCGCATGTACTCGGCATACGCCTGCGCCGTCTTCGACGCGCGGTAGGCGTTGTCGCCCGAAAACGCCGCCTCGTATTCCCCGGGGAATATCATCTTGTCCTTGGCGCGGCTGATGCTCGAGAGCAGCGTGCGCGGCGCAAAGGAGGTCTCGTCGAGCCGGAGGTCGGCTGCGATCTCCTTCAACAGCCGCTCGCTATCTGCAGTGTCGTATATAGTAAAGTCGCGGGAGTAGCCGAGCTTCTCTATGTCCCGGCGGAGTATGCGGACGCATGCGGAGTGGAAGGTGGACGCCCAGACGTCCTCCGCCCTCGATCCGAGCCGCGCCGCGAGGCGCTCCTTCAACTCCCCCGCCGCCTTGTTTGTGAACGTTATCGCGATTATGCTCCACGGCGACGCGGGGTCGAGCGCCGCAAGGCGCTCCGCCGCCTCGCGCTCCTCCTCGTTCGGAGACGCAAGGAATCGCTCGAGGAACTCGACGTCGCTCTCGTCCGTGACTTCGCTTATCTCGTCCGAGTCGCTTGCCCTGCCGTATTTTATCAGGTTAGCGATGCGCTGTATGAGAACCGTCGTCTTGCCGCTGCCCGCCCCGGCGAGGACGAGGAGCGGCCCCTCGGTCGCCATGACGGCGCGGAGCTGCATATCGTTGAGCGCGGAAAAGTCGCGGGCAATGAGCCCGCGGCGCGCGCGCAGAAATCTTTCCTTCAGGCTGCCTGTAAGCATTTTTCCTCCGTAACACTTCTTATAGCCGGCGGGCCGGCTCCTTTCGGCGCGTTTCCGTTTGTTGCCGCCCGTCATCTGTGGCAAGGACGATTATACCGCTTTTTGCCACTTGTTTCAAGCCAATTTTTACACGTCTCTGCGCATTTCCGGCGCATCTTTGCCGCCGTTTTGTCCGCGAACGGCGGACAAAACGGTCACAAACGGCTCTGCTGCGTGAAAAGAGCTGTCCGCGTACGGCGGACAGCTCCGAAAAAATGTCCGCCATTCGCGGAAAAAATCATTCTTTGCAGACCTCTCCCCGGAGCGTGACGCGCCCCTCGTCCGGGCACTTCACCGAAAACTCCTTCGCGCGGACGTCGCCGCAGTCGAGGCCCGCGCCGTTCAGCAGCGCAAAGACATAGGGATAGGCCGCGTTCCACAGCTCGTGGCAGAGCGGAGGACAGATGTCCTCCACCACGAATTCGTCGCCCGCCCGGAAGTACCCGCAGCGGCAGCGGCTCTCGGTTACAGTGAGCTTTACCTTTGACATACGCGCCACCCTCCAAGGAAAACAAAAGCGTCTTCTGCCCGGCGGGGGCTTTCCCGCTCCGCCGGACGCCGGCGGCGGCAAGCCGTTCCGACGTTTCGGACGCGGCAGGATCTTTCATCACGCCAGAGCTTTCTTGCCCCGCGGGACGGACTCCGGCTGTGCGCCGCCTACCCGAATGATACCACAATTCCGCGTTCCGTTCAACCGCTCATTTTCCCGCTTGACAAACCGCCCGTAATGTGTTATACATTTAGTAACCGAACAAGGCAAAAGGCTTTTGACGGGGAGGAGTACGTCGGGTGTCCTCTTTCAGAGACGGGGCGGAAGGTGCAAGCTCCGAGAGGATCGGCGGAAGGTCGCCCCCGAGCCCCGGAGCCGAAAGCGTGAGCAACTAAGCCCCGGCGGGTTCTCCCGTTACAGAGAAGCGGCGTTTCTGCGCCGCATGAGGTGCGCCGCATTCTGCGGCGAATTTAGGTGGTACCGCGGTTCATCCGTCCTAAGCTGTGTGCTTTGGGCGGCTATTTTTTTGCCGGAAGCGGCTCGCATGCGGAGCCGGAAGGCAAAGTAATTATAAGAGGTGTTTATTTTATGGCACGAGAACTCCCGAAGGCATACGAGCCTCAGGGCGTCGAAAAGCGCATCTACAAGATGTGGCGGGACGGCGGGTACTTCAAGCCGTCCGACGACCCCGAGAAGAAGCCCTTCACCATCGTCATACCGCCCCCGAACGTCACGGGTCAGCTCCACATGGGGCACGCCCTCGACGAGACGTGGCAGGACATCCTCGTCCGCTACAAGCGTATGCAGGGCTATGCCGCGCTGTGGGTGCCCGGGACCGACCACGCCGGCATCGCCACGCAGATAAAGGTCGAGGAGCATCTGCGCGAGAACGAGCACAAGACCCGCTACGACTACGGGCGGGACGCGTTTATCGACCTCGTCTGGGACTGGAAGCGCCGCTATGAGGGGCGCATCCACGAGCAGCTCGCGGCTCTCGGCTCGAGCT
>CANRIN010000011.1 GCA_947630675.1 uncultured Clostridia bacterium
CTTCCCCGCTAGATGGGAGTGGGGCAACAGGCCCCGCCGGGGGTGCGGGGGCAGTGCCCCCGCAAGGTGTCGGTAGAGCTCTGCTCTACCAAGGACGCGGGGCCCGCCCCGCAAATGCTTGCGGGGCTTCCCCGCTAGATGGGTGTGGGCTTTGCCCGCTTGGTTGCGGGGCCCGCCCCACAGGTTACATCCTCTCCTGATCCTCTTCGGATATGTGCGCCGCCGTGAACTGGCTCTGCCACAGGTCGGCGTAGAAGCCGTTTGCGGCGAGCAGGCTCTCGTGCGTGCCCTGCTCCACGATGGTGCCGTGGTTCATGACGAGTATCAGGTCCGCGCCGCGTATCGTCGACAGACGGTGCGCTATGACAAAGCTCGTGCGGTTCTTCATCAGCTCGTTCATCGCGGTCTGTATCAGGACCTCGGTACGGGTATCGACCGAGCTCGTCGCCTCGTCGAGAATGAGTATCTCCGGGTCGGCGAGGAACGCGCGCGCTATCGTGAGAAGCTGACGCTGTCCCTGGGAGATATTCGAGGCTTCCTCGTTTATCTCGGTGTTGTAGCCGTCCGGCAGAGTGCGGATGAAGTGGTCCGCGCGCGCCGCGCGGCTCGCCGCGACTATCTGTTCTTCGGTGGCGTCCGGACGTCCGTAGGCTATGTTGTCGCGGATGCTGCCGCGGAAGAGCCATGTGTCCTGGAGCACCATTCCGAACATCGAGCGGAGGTTGCTCCGCGGCATGTCGCGGATGTCCACTCCGTCGACGGTGATGCCGCCGCCGGTGACGGGATAGCTGCGCCCCGCGATGTTCACCGCACCGTCCTGCACCTTGTAGACCGTGCCGTTTATCTTCACCTCTCCGCCGGAGACGGGATATTCCGTTCCGTCTACGGTGATAACGCGCCTGCCGTTGACGTCGTAGAAGCGCATGAGGAGGTTCACGAGCGTGGTCTTGCCCGCGCCGGTCGGGCCGACTATCGCTATCGTCTCGCCGGGATGGACGTCGATGGACATGTCCTCCATGAGGATGTTGTCCTCGGTGTAGCCGAAGCGGACGTGCTCAAACTTGACGGCGCCCTGCGGCTTCTCGACGGTGATGGCGTTCGGGATGTCCGCCGGCTCCTCGACCTGGTCGAGTATCTCAAATATACGCTCCGCAGAGGCTATCGTCGACTGAAGGGTGTTCGCTATCGACGAGGTCTGCTGTATCGGCTGGTTGAACTGACGGACGTACTGCGTGAACGACTGTATCTCGCCGATACCGGGGAGCATGCCGTTCGACACGAGCATGCCGCCTATTACGCAGACGAGGACGTAGCCGGTGTTGCCGAGCATTCGGCTGATAGGCATTATCATGCCGGAGATGAACTGCGCGCTCACCGAGTAGGTGTAGTAGCGGTCGTTTATCTCGTCGAACTCCTCGATGCTCTCGTCCTCACGGCCGTAGGCCTGGACTATCTTGTGGCCGGTGAACATCTCCTCGACGTGGCCGTTTATGTCGCCGAGCGCCGCCTGCTGGCCGACGAAGTACCGCTGGCTCTTCGGCGCTATGACGTAGACGACGAGGATGTAGAACGGCGTGATGCAGAGCACGACGAGGGTGAGTATCCAGCTTATCGTGAGCATCATCGCGAGGACGCCCACGAGGGTTATCACCGACGATATTATCTGCGTCATCGACTGCTGGAGGGTGTTCGAGACGTTGTCGATGTCGTTTGTGACGCGGCTGAGTATCTCGCCATGCGTGTTCTGGTCGAAGTACTTGAGCGGGAGCTTGGAGAGCTTCTCGTCGACGTCGCTGCGCATCGTGCGGACGAGACGCTGCGAGACGCCTATCGCCGTCCACTGCTGGATAAACGAGAAGAGCGACGACGCGACGTATATCGCACCGAGAATGAGTATCCACTGGAGCAGCGCCTTGGTGTCAAGCGTGCCGGTGCGGAACGCGCGGTCTATGACGTTTATCGCGAGACCCTGGACTCTCGGCGAGAAGATATTCGCTATCGACGAGAGCACGCAGAGCACCGCGACGAGCAGCAGCGCCCACTTGAACTTTCCGATGTAGACTATCGAGCGCTTGAGGCTGCCCTTGAAGTCCTTGGCCTTCTCACCGGGCATTCCGGGACGGCCAGGCGGGCCACCTCCGGGCCCTCCGCGGCGCATCGGACGGCGCGCGCCGGGCTTCTGTGCGTACTTGGACTGGACGACTATCGGGTTGCCCTTCTTGTCGCGGAGAATGGCGGGCGCGCCCTGCGGGATGTTCTTGGGGTCGAAGCCCTTCGGCGCCTTCTTGGGGTCGAAGTCCTTCGGCGTGTTCTTCGGGTCAAAGCCCTTGGGAGGTGTGTTGTTGCTGTTCATGCTATATCCTCCTCCTTGAGCTGGCTTGCGACGATCTCGCGGTAGACCTGGCAGGATTCCATCAGCTCGGAATGCTTTCCGATGCCGACGAGCTTGCCCTCGTCGAGGACGAGTATACGGTCGGCCGACATGACGGTGCTGACGCGCTGCGCGACGATGAGCACCGTGCTCTCGCGCGAGATGGGCCGCAGCGCCTCGCGCAGCGCGGCGTCGGTCTTGAAGTCGAGCGCTGAGAAGCTGTCATCAAAGATGTATATTTCGGGGCGGCGGACGAGTGCGCGCGCTATCGAGATGCGCTGCTTCTGACCGCCGGAGACGTTCGTCGCGTCCTGCGCGAGCATCGAGTCAAAGCCCTCCGGCATCGCCTCGATGAAGTCGAGCGCCTGCGCTATGCGCGCGGCGTCGCGGACCTCATCGTCGGTGGCGTCCGGCTTGCCGTAGCGGATGTTCTCGGCTATCGAGCCGGTGAAGAGCAGAGCCTTCTGCGGGATGTAGCCGATGCGGCCGCGGAGGTCGTTCTTCCGCATGTCGCGGACGTCCACGCCGTCGACCTTGACCGAGCCCTCCGCCACGTCGTAGAAGCGCGGTATGAGGTTTATCAGCGTGCTCTTGCCCGAGCCGGTGGAGCCGATTATGGCGACAGTCTCGCCCGGGTTGGCGGTGAAGGATATGTCCTCGAGAACGGCATTTTCCGCGCCGGGATAGCGGAAGGTGACGTGGTCGAAGGTGACCTTGCCGTGTATCTTCTCGGAGGGGGAGATCGGCTTTGCCGGGTCCTCTACGCTCGGGGTCTCCTCGAGAACGGCGCCGATACGGTTTATCGAGACCATGGCGCGCGGGATCATCGTGAACATCATCGAGGCCATCATGACGCTCATGAGTATCTGCATGAGGTACTGCGTGAACGCCATCAGGTCGCCGGCGGAGATGTTGCCTTCTGCCGCCCGCCAGCCGCCGAACCACAGGACTGCCAGCGCCGCGCCGTTGAAGATGAGCATGTTGAGCGGCTGCATGAGCGTCATGCGGTGCATGGCCTTCAACGAGGTGCCGGTCAGGTCGTAGTTCGCATCGTCAAAGCGCTTGCGCTCGCGGTCGACGTTGTTGAACGCGCGGATGACGCGCATACCGGAGAGCTTCTCGCGGAGCACGCGGTTGAGGGTGTCCAGCTTCGTCTGCATGACCTTGAAGAGCGGGGTCGTTACCTTGATATTGAGAACGACGACGAGGGCGAGCAGCGGCATCGCTATCGCGACTATCCACGCGAGGCTCGGGGCCTTCGTCACCGCCATGATGATGCCGCCGATGAGGTTCAGGGGCATATTGACCATCATGCGCAGGCCGAAGGAGAGCATCATCTGGACCTGTCCGACGTCGTTTGTTGTACGGGTGATGAGCGACGAGGTGCCGAATTTGTCGACCTCGTGCAGGGAGTAGCTGCTTACCTTGCGGAAGACGTCGCCGCGCAGGTCGCGGCCGAAGCCCATCGAGGAGCGGGCGGCGATGTAATTCGCGCCGAAGTCGGTAAGCGACACGAGCAGGCTCGTGAGCAGCATGTACACACCGATGCGTATTATCGTTCCGGTGTCGCCGACTACCTCGCCCGCCTCGTTCGTCGCGCCGATGCCCTTGTTGACGATGTCGCTCATCAGGCTCGGCAGATAGAGCTCAAACATTGCCGAGGCGAAGAGCAGCACCAGCGTCAGAAAGACGAGCAGCCGGTAGGGCTTGAGTTTGTGAAGAATGAGTCGCAAAAATCGTCACTCCTTTTGAATCAGTCCGAATACTGTTTTTCTTTTTCGTTGAAGAACTCACAGGTCTTTGCGATGAGCTCCGTGAGCTTTTCCGCGTCCCCGCCGCCGAGATATTCGGCAAACTCGCGGAAGTTCTGCGCGAGCACGTCCCGATGACCCTCCAAGGTCTCATTGCCGAGCTCGGTGAGGGCGATGTGTACCTCGCGCTTGTCCTTCGGGGACTGCTCGCGCAGGACGAGCCCGCGGCTCTCAAGCGAGTTGATGTGCTGGGTTATCGTGGGCGAACTCACGCGGAGCATGCGGCTGAGGTCGCGTACGCGTATCGGCTTCCCGCTGTGCTCGCTGCCTCGGACGGCAAAGAGTATCCGCGTCTCCGAGTTCGTGAGGCCGGGGGCGGGGACCTTCATCCACGGCGTGTGCATGAGCCGGAAGAACATACTGATGAGTCTCAGCTCGACCGGCTCGGACGGGTCGGGCATGGGCGGTTCGGGCGGACGTTTGCCTTCCGGCCCGGGGGGTTCGGGAAAGGGCTGTCTCACTCTCTTGGATCCTCCTTTCTGAATTGTTAAGAAACCTATTATTTTGCTTACCTACTTATTTTAGTAGGTTGCTTACCTAATGTCAAGGACTTTTTCAAAATATTTCAGATTCGGCTATATGCACCAAAAGCAGGGGAATTCAGCGGAAGCTCCTGCGCGATTTGACGGGGCTCCGTGCCCGGAGAATGCACACCCTTGCAAAATACGCAAAATATGATACAATAGCTATGTATTTTTGCTTGAATCAAGTATAAACGCGGAAAAGAAGTACGTCCACGACAGATCATACGGTTTTTGTTGTGTTGATGTCAAACAAGGGAAAACAGCTGCTCCCGCGATAAGGAGAATATATGGAAGAAACAAAAAGAAAAGAAGTTGAGCGGGCCGTGCTCGTGGGCCTCGACTGTCCGCTCCTTGAGCATGACAGCTCGGACTACGAGAGCATGGAGGAGCTTGCACAGCTCCTCGAGGCGGCGGGCGGAGAATGCGTCGGCTCGGTGCTCCAGCGCCGTCCCGCGCCGGACGCCGCGACGTTCATAGGCGAGGGCAAGGCCGAGGAGGTAAAGAAGCTCGCGGAGGACAGCGGAGCGGAGCTAGTCATCTTTGACAACGAGCTGTCGCCGAGCCAGCTGCGGAACCTCTCGAAGGCGCTCGACGCGACCGTTCTCGACCGCCCCGCGCTGATACTTGACATCTTTGCCGGCCGCGCCCGCACGAGCGAGGGTCGACTGCAGGTCGAGCTCGCACAGTACAGGTACATGCTCTCGAAGCTCTCGGGACTCGGAACGGCGATGAGCCGCCTCGGCGGCGGCATAGGCACGCGCGGCCCGGGCGAGAGCAAGCTCGAGAGCGACCGGCGGCACATCCGCCGGAGGATAGCGCACCTCGAGGAGGAGTTCGAGCGCGTCCGCCGCGTGCGCGGCACGCAGCGCGAACGGAGGGTGAAGAGCGGCGTGCCGACGGTGGCGATAGTCGGCTACACGAACGCGGGGAAGTCGACGCTTCTCGGCGCGCTCTGCGGCGGCGTCACCGGACGGGACAGGCTCTTTGACACCCTCGACCCGACGACGCGCGCCTACACCGCGCCGGACGGGTTCCGGCTTATATTTTCGGACACGGTCGGGTTCGTGCGCAAGCTGCCGCACACGCTTGTCGAGGCGTTCAAGGCGACGCTCGAGGAGCTGGAGTACGCGGACGCCATACTGCATATAATCGACTACTCGTCGCCCGAGTGGGAGCGACAGGCGGAGGTCACCGAGTCGCTTATAGAGGAGCTCGGGGCGGCGGCTACGCCGAGGATACGTGTTTTCAACAAGATGGATCTCTGCACGGAGCCCGCGCCGCTCCGCGAATATGACGTCGCGGTCTCGGCGGCGGCGGGCGAGGGGATGGACAGGCTCGTTGCGTCGCTGCGGGCGGCGCTCGCGAAGCCGAAGCGCCCGGTGACGTTTGCACTCGAATATTCGCAGCTCGGGCTTGTTGAATGGCTGCGCGAAAGAGCCGGGGCGGTCGAGGTCGAGTACGAGCCGGGGACGGTGACGGTCAGGGCGGAGTGCGACGAGCCGACCGTGCAGTATCTCAAAAGCAGGGGAGCGGTCGAGAGATGAACGACGAATACTTTGTTCCGTTTCTCGAGTACGCGGAGGACGAGTTTACCGAGAAACGCTCGCGGTTTATCGGCAGGCTCTGGCGCGTCGAGAGCGAGGCGGAAGCGCAGGAGATAATAGCCGGTACGAAGAAGAAGTTCTGGGACGCTTCGCACAACGTCTCGGCATGGTCGCTTGCGGGCGGCGTCACCCGCTGTTCGGACGACGGCGAACCGTCCGGCACGGCGGGGCGCCCGGTGCTCGAGGTGCTTACGCGCGAGGGTGTGACGAACTGCCTCTGCATCGTGACGCGGTACTTCGGCGGGATACTCCTCGGCGCGGGCGGGCTCATCCGCGCCTACGCGCACGGCGCGAAGATAGCGCTCGACGCGGCGGGTGTCGCCGCAATGAAAAAGGTGAGCGTCTACTCCACGCGCGTCGACTACACCTTTTTCGAGCGGATGCGCCTCGAGATCGAGGCCGCCGGAGGCGGGCTCGACGGTACGGAGTACGCCGACGCCGTCACCCTGGATTACTGGATACCCGGCGGGGAGGAGGAGAGGTTCCGCCTCCGCGCCGTCGAGCTGACGGCGGGGGCGGTCGACCCGCGTCCCTGCGGTGAGCGGCGGCGCGCGGTGCGGATAAAGTAACTCTGCCGGAAGATTCGCCGCCGTGAAGAGTGTCGAACTTTTTTGCGGCGGAAAAGAGTGTTTCGACAAGCGGGCGGCGTAATATATAGTAGGACGGAGATGATGCGCCATGACCCTGAGAGAGCACTATGAGGAGCTGGAGCGCGCGACGCTTGCGGACTACGCGACGCTTGCCGCAAATTCCGCCGGTAGAGCGCGGGAGGAGGAGCCGTGTCCGATACGCACCTGCTTCCAGCGCGACATCGACAGAGTCATACATTCAAAGGCGTTTCGGCGCCTCAAGCACAAGACGCAGGTCTTTCTGCGCCCGGAGGGCGACCACTACCGCACGCGCCTCACGCACACGCTGGAGGTCGCGCGGATAGCGCGCACCATCGTGCGCGGCCTGCGATTAAACGAGGACCTTGTCGAGGCGCAGGCGCTCGCGCACGACCTCGGACACACGCCGTTCGGCCACGCGGGTGAGTACGCCCTCGATGAGGTCGTCCCGGGCGGGTTTGCTCACAACGAGCAGTCCGCGCGCGTCGTAGAGATACTCGAGCGGAACGGAAAGGGCCTGAACCTCTCGGCGGAGGTAGTCGACGGCGCGCTCTGCCACAGCGGAGACGCCGAGGCGATGACACCGGAGGGGCGCGTGCTGAAGTTTGCGGACAGGATAGCGTACATAAACCACGATATAGACGACGCGATACGCGCCGGCATCCTCCGCGAGGAGGACATACCGAAGCGCCTGCGTGACACGCTCGGCGAGACTTACAGCGAGCGGATAAACACGATGGTCCTCGACGTCATACTCTCGAGCGACGGAGGGGAGATACGCATGAGCGATACGGTCGGGCCCGCCATGAACGAGCTGCGCGACTTCATGTTCGAGCGCGTCTACCGCAACCCGGTGGCGAAGGGCGAGGAGGGCAAGGCCAAGGAGATGCTGAAGATGCTCTACTGCTACTACGCGGAGCACCCGGAGGCGCTTCCCGAGGACGACCGGTACCTTGTCGATGAATACGGCGCGGAGCGCGCGGCGGCGGACTACATCTCCGGCATGACCGACAACTACGCCGTCGAACGCTTTACCGAACTGTTTATACCCTATGGGTGGACAAAGCACAGCTGAAACAGCTTGCATTTCCCCGCAAATGGCGGGTTATGAATATTTTTCCGCCGCGTTGGAGATTATTTTAACGCGCGGCGGGAGGGAGGAGGACAGGGTGCCGATACCTCAGTCGTTTTTGGACGAGCTTGTCGAGCGCAGCGACATAGTGGATGTCGTCAGCGAATATGTCGAGCTGAAGCAAAAGGGAACGAATCTCTTCGGACTTTGTCCCTTCCACTCGGAAAAGACGCCGTCCTTCTCGGTGAACCGTGACAAGCAGATATTCCACTGCTTCGGCTGCGGCGAGGGAGGCGGAGTCATAACCTTTATAATGAAGGCGGAGAACCTCGGCTTTGTGGACGCGGTCAAGCACCTTGCGGCGCGCGTGGGCATGACCGTCCCCGAGGACGGAGACGCCGACACGTCGAAGCGGCGCGCGCAGGTGCTCGCGCTCAACAAGGAAGCGGCGCGCCGGTTCCACGCGAATCTGTATTCGCCCGGAGGCAGGAGAGGACTGGAGTATTTCTACTCGCGCGGACTCACGGACAGGACGATAAAGCGTTTCGGCCTCGGATGGGCGCCGGACAGCTGGGACGACCTTCTCGGCGGGATAAAGGGCTACGAGAAGTCGCTTTTCCTTGAGGCGGGGCTTGCCGTCGCGAACAGGAAGGGCGGGCTTTACGACAGGTTCCGGGGCAGGGTGATGTTCCCGATAATTGACCTGCGGGGCGAGGTCATAGGCTTCGGAGGGCGGGTGCTTGACGACTCGCAGCCGAAGTACCTCAACAGTCCGGAGACGATAGCGTTCTCAAAGAGCCGCAACCTGTTTGCGATGAACCTCGCAAAGAAGTCGACCTACCCCGCGATGATACTCGCGGAGGGGTATATGGACGTCATAAGCCTGCACCAGGCGGGATTTTCGAGCGCGGTCGCGTCGCTCGGCACGGCGCTCACCGACGCGCAGGCGCGGCTCATATCACGGTATAAGCAGGAGGCGGTGATAGCCTACGACATGGACGCCGCGGGACGCGGCGCCGCCGAGCGGGCAATAAAGCTCCTCGAGGACGCGGGCATAAAGGTGAAGCTCATAGACATGGCGGGCGCGAAGGACCCGGACGAGTTCATCAAGCGCTTCGGGGCGGACGCGCTCACGGCGCGGCTCACGCAGTCGGAGGGGCACATCGAGTACCGCCTCGGTACGCTCCGGGGAAAGCACGACCTCTCGAGCGACGAGGGGAGGATAAACTTCCTGCACGACGCGGCGGAGATGCTTGCGGAGCTGTCAAGCCCCGCAGAGCGCGCGGTGTACAGCTCGCGCGTCGCGGAGCTCGCGGGAGTGAGAGCGGAGGCCGTTGCCGACGAGGTGGCGCTCGCACGGAAGAAGAAAGCAGGCAAGGAGCGCTCGGCGGAGCGGCGGCGGGAGCTCAATCCCGTGGCGGCGATGCAGCCGAAGGAGCGCGAGGTGCGGTATTCGGACACGAAGTCCGCGCGCGCGGAGGAGGGGCTTATCCGATGCATGTATTCGGACGGCGAGCTTCTCCGAAAGGCGCGCGACGCTCTGCCGCCGGAGCACTTCAGCTCGGAGACGCTTGCAAAGGCGTATTCCGCCATGCTCGAGGCCGCAGACGAGGGCAGGCAGCCGTCGCCCGCAATATTCGAGGGCAGGCTGACGCCGGCGGAGCTGTCGCTTGTGATGAAGGTGCTGATGGACCCGGAGCCGGGCGGCGAGGCGGCGTTTTTAAGCTACATAGAGGTCGTGCGCGCCGGGTACGAGCGCAGGCAGGAGCCGGACGATCTCGTGGGAAGATGGCAGAAACTGAAAAAGACAAAGGGCTGGGAGGATAAAGAAGATGGCTAGTAATACACAGAAGACACCCTCGGAGGAGGGAAGGAAGGCTTTGCTCACAAACCTCATCGAGAGAGGCAAAGAGACGGGCAAGCTGGACAGCTCGGATATCAAGATGGTAATAGACGAGCTCGAGCTTGACGACGACCAGATAGAAAAGCTCTATGACACCCTCGAGGCGAACTCGATAGAGGTCACGGTCGAGGACGAGGAGATCGAAGCGCTCGAAAGAATAGACGACGACATCGATGTCCCGCCGGAGGAGCTCGAGAACATCGAGGAGATAACCGAGGATGAGCTTGTCGACACGCAGTCGCTCGTCGACAGCTTTAAGCTCGATGACCCGGTGCGTATGTACCTCAAGGAGATAGGCTCGGTCGACCTGCTTTCGAGCGCGGACGAGGAGATAGAGCTCGCGCAGGACATCGGCAAGGGATACGAGGCGCGCGACCTCCTCGCGAAGCTCGAGGCCGCGCGGAAGGCGGGCGGCGACCTGCCGGAGGAGCTTGCCGCTATAGACGAGGCAAAGGAGAAGGAGCTGAAGAGTGCCGTCGAGCGCGGCAACCGCGCAAAGAAGAAGCTCACCGAGGCGAACCTCCGCCTTGTCGTAAGCATAGCAAAGCGGTACGTCGGACGCGGAATGCTCTTCCTCGACCTCATTCAGGAGGGCAACCTGGGCCTTATCAAGGCGGTCGAGAAGTTCGACTACACCAAGGGCTATAAGTTCTCCACCTACGCTACCTGGTGGATACGCCAGGCGATAACCCGCGCCATAGCTGACCAGGCGCGCACGATACGCATACCCGTTCACATGGTCGAGACGATAAACAAGGTCATTCGCGTCTCGCGTCAGCTCCTTCAGGAGCTCGGCCACGACCCGCAGCCGGAGGAGATAGCCGAGAGGATGGACATGCCGGTGGACAAGGTCCGCGAGATAATGAAGATAGCGCAGGAGCCGGTATCGCTTGAGACCCCGATAGGCGAGGAGGAGGACAGCCACCTCGGAGACTTCATCGAGGACGAGAGGGCGTCCGAGCCGGCGGAGGTCGCGAGCTTCTCGCTTCTTAAGGAGCAGCTCGTGGAGGTGCTTTCCACGCTGTCCCCGCGCGAGGAGAAGGTGCTCCGTCTCCGCTTCGGCATAGAAGACGGGCGCGCCCGCACGCTCGAGGAGGTCGGCAAGGAGTTCAACGTCACCCGCGAGCGTATCCGCCAGATAGAGGCAAAGGCGCTCCGCAAGCTCCGCCACCCCAGCCGCTCGAAAAAGCTGAAGGATTTCCTCAACTGAGAGCTGACCCCGGCCCGCTGGGCGGGAAGTAGCGGGAAAAGTCCGTGGGGACTTTTCGGAAACGCATATATGCCCTTGAAAAGGGCGGATATGTATGTTACAATATTCAGAGACGTACTAAGAAGTACCAGCATATTACGGAAGGTGTGTTTAGATGTCCGGTCATTCCAAGTGGCATAACATTCAGGCCAAGAAGAGCAAGACAGACGCCCAGAAGGCGAAAATATTCACCAAGATGAGCCGCGAGATAATTCTTGCGGTGCGCGAGGGCGGAGCCAATCCCGACTCGAACGGCAAGCTCCGCGACATCATCGCGAAGGCGAAGGCGAACAATGTCCCCAACGACAACCTCAAGCGCGTCATAGAGCGCGCCTCCGGCGCGGCGGACGGCGCGAATTACGAGAGCATTACTTACGAAGGCTACGGCCCGAACGGCGTGGCCGTAATAGTCGAGACTATGACAGACAACCGCAACCGCACCGCAAGCGAGGTGCGCCACGCTTTCGACAAGTTCGGCGGCTCGCTCGGCGTCACCGGATGTGTGAGCTGGTCGTTTGATAAGAAGGGCTCGATAGTCATCGAGCGCGGCGAGCTCGACGAGGACAAGGTCATGATGGACGCGATAGAGAGCGGCGCCGCCGAGTTCGAGGCAAACGAGGAGACCTTCGAGATATACACCGACCCGGACGACTTCAGCGCGGTGCTCGACGCCCTCGAAAAGCTCGGGTACACCTTCCTTGAGGCCGAGGTGGCAATGGTGCCGCAGACCTACGTTTCCATCGCGGACGAGGACAGCCGCAAGAGCATGCAGAAGCTGCTCGACTCGCTCGAGGACAACGACGATGTCCAGGAGGTCTGGCACAACTGGGAGGACGCCGAGTAATTCCATGGAGAAGTGGAAGCGCATAAGCTCTAAGTACTACTATAAGTCGCCCTTCGGGAATCTCCGCTGTGACCGTGTGGAGCTTCCGAACGGGAAGGTGATCGAGGAGTACAACGTCTGCGAGTACACCGACTGGGTGATAATCGCCGCCGTCACGCGGGATGGGCGCGTCCTGCTCGAACGGCAGTACCGCCATGCCCTCGGCGAGGTGATGATCGAGGTCCCGGCGGGTACGCCAGAACCGGGCGAAGCTCCGGCGGAAACTGCGGCGCGCGAGCTTGCGGAGGAGACGGGGTATATATCCCCGCATGAGCCGGTGCTTCTGGGAAAATATGCGACAAATCCCGCGCGGAACAACAACTATATATGGATGTACCTGTTTACCGACTGTGAGAGGACAGGGGACACACACCTCGACGATACCGAGGAGATAGAGCTTTTCACCGCGTCCTTCGACGAAATAGAGAAGATGATATCCTCGGGAGAGATATACCAGCAGTCGACGGTGCTCGCCGTGGAGCGCGCCCGCCGCACACTCGGGATATAAGGAAACTACAAAGGACAGCGCGGAGACGCTGTCCTTTGCCGGCTTGTCAAAAACCTCGTAGAGAATGCGCCCGTCAACATATACCGCACTGAACCTTCTACCGGGCGCATCAGCTTTCGGCGTGAAACGCCGAAAGCCCAACTTTCTGCTAATCGAAGGGCGCCAATAGGCGCGAAATAGAGTCAAATTTATTTTTTCCGGTGGCGTGTACGGCGGAAAAAATACTTCTCGCGGAGCGAGCTTCGAAGCGCCGCAGGCGCGAGGAGCAGAGCGGAGCGTTGCCGCCGGCAGGGCTTAGCCCTGTCCGGCGGCCTCGCGGCGAATTGGTAAACGAGCGAAGCGAGTGCGATTCGCCGCGTCAGTCTGCCAAAAAAGTTCGTAAGAACTTTTTTGGCAGACTGACAAAGGACAGCGCAAAACGCTGTCCTTTGCGGATTTTACAAAGAAATATAAATTCAGGGAGGAAAACATTATGAAGATGCGTATGCCGTCCGTGCCGCTCATAACGGTCGACCCATACTTCTCGGTGTGGAGCCGGGACGAGATAAACCGCAGGTGGCCGGTCCACTGGACCGGCAGCCGAAACGCCATACTCGGCACCGTCACGGTGGACGGGGAGACCTTCCGCTTCCTCGGCGGCGGGGAGGGAGAGACGATAGAGCAGAAGTCTCTCGACATAGACGCCGTGAGCACCACCGCCGTCTTTGCAAACGGGAAGATAGAGCTCACGGCTCGGTTCCTCTCGCCGATGCTCATCACCGACCTCTACTATGCGTCTCGGCCGGTGAGCTACCTCGAGCTGAGCTATAAGAGCCTTGACGGCGCGGAGCATGACGTCCGCGCGAAGGTGTCGGTATCGGAGGAGCTCGTCCTCAACCGCGCGGGCGAGGGGCGCGCCTGCTCGCGAGACGTCCCGCTCGCGAACGGCTCCTGCGTCCGCATGGGAAGCGGCGCGCAGAAGGTCCTCTGGAGAAGCGGGGACGACGTGCGTATCGACTGGGGATACCTCTACCTCGCCGTCCGGGGCGCGGCGGAGACCGGAAACGAGGTCTTTGAGGACCTGTACGCGGTGTATGCCGAGACGGAGCTGCGTCCGTCGGCGCTCTTTGCCTTCGGGTACGACGACATATCGAGCCTCATATACTTCGGCGAGCCGGTGAAGGCTTACTGGAAAAAGGACGGCAGGACGATAGAGCAGGTGATGGACGAGGCGCTTTCCGACTACGAAGAGATATCCGATCGGTGCGAAAAGTTCTCGGGCGAAATGCTCGGCGAGGCAGAGCGGAAGGGCGGAGAGAAATACGCAGAGATACTCGCCCTCGCGTACCGCCAGGTCATGGCGGCGCACAAGCTCGCGCTCGACCCGGAGGGGAATGTCCTCTACATATCGAAGGAGTGCTTCTCGAACGGATGCGCCGCGACGGTCGACCTAACGTATCCGTCCGCGCCGCTCTATCTGCGCTACAACACCGAGCTGCTGCGCGGTATGCTCCGTCCGGTGCTGAAGTACGCGCGGAGCGACGCGTGGGAGTTCGACTTCGCTCCGCACGACGTCGGACAGTACCCGCTCGTGAACGGACAGGTCTACGGCGGGAACCGGCTCGAGTACCAGATGCCGGTGGAGGAGAGCGGGAACATCCTCATCGTGGTTGCGGCCATGTGCGAGCGGGACGGGAATGCGGACTTCGCCGCGGAGAACATGGACTTGCTCGATAAGTGGAGCCGCTACCTCGACCGCTATGGCCTCGACCCGGAAAATCAGCTCTGTACCGATGACTTCGCGGGCCACCTCGCCCACAACGTCAACCTCACGATAAAGGCGGCGATGGGCATGGCAGGTTACGCGAAGATACTCGCGCGGCTCGGCCGCGCGGCCGAGGCAAAGAAGGCCGAGGCGAAGTCGCGGGAGTTTGCGGAGTCGATGCTCCGCCGCGCCGCGAACGGCGACGGGAGCTTCCGTCTTGCGTTTGACCGCCCGGACACGTTCAGCCTCAAGTACAACGCCGTCTGGGACCTGCTTTGGGGTGCGAAGCTCTTCCCCGAGAGCTTCTATGCGGGCGAGCTCGCGCGATATCGCCGCGAGGCGCTGCCCTACGGAGTCCCGCTCGACAACCGGGAGAAGTACACCAAGTCGGACTGGGAGATGTGGGTCGCCTGCTTCGGTTCGCGGGAGGACTTTGAGTTCGTCGCGGACCTGCTCTGGCGCGCATACGACACGATGCGCACCCGCGTTCCGCTCACCGACTGGTACTATGCGGACACGAGCGAGCAGCGCGGCTTCCAGCACAGAACGGCGCAGGGCGGACTGTTTATGCGGCTAATGTTTTAGGCGTCGGCGCGAAATGTGCTCGGGCGATAAATCGCCCTGCGCACCCTTTCGCGCTGAGGGCACCGGACAGAGCTTTGCTCTGCCGGTGCCTTGCGCTCCGCTACGCGCCGAGTTTTCCGCCTTCGGCGAAAAATCGACGCACGCTCCGCGAGAAGTATTTTTCCCGACGTACACGCCGTCGGGAAAAATGATTGAACCTTATTCGCCGCCTTCGACACACGCTCGGCGCCAACTCCCATTTCCTCGAACATTGCTTCCATGTGCCGCCGGAGGTGGTCGCCTCCTTTGACGCATTCCAGTATAACGACAGTCCGATCTATGACGACGGCTCCGTGCCCCGGCGGCGGCGAAGCTCGCCCGCCGGGAGACGCAGTTTGCCGCCGATCTGCAAAATGCCCGCGGCGCAGGCAGAAGAATGGCGGAAAAGATCAATGCCGGGATGTAAGAGACTCCCGCACAGTTTCAATGACCGTGTCAGAATACGCAGTCGTTTTCGTAAAACAGACCCACTCGCCGGGCGAGTGGGTCTGTTTTGCAAAAAGAGGGCGGGACATCTTGTCCCGCCCTCTTTTTGCGCTGATTTACTTTACTTCGATGAGCTCGTACTCGCGCGAGCCGTAGCCGTGCTCGACGGCAGCCTCTATCGTGTGGATGCCGTGGCGGCTCTCGATGCGCTCGATGAGCGCGGGTTTGCCGGGGTCGTCCGAGCCGTACACGAGGTCGACGCACGCCTGGTCTATCGCTATCGGGTCGACGGAGGCGAGAATGCCGATGTCGTGCATGCAGGGCGCGGAGGCGTGACCGTCGCAGTCGCAGTCGACAGAGAGGTTCTTCATGACGTTGATGTAGGCGATGTTGCCCTTGAAGAACTCTATGACCGAGCCGGCCGCGTCCGCCATCGACTCGAGGAAGTCGTCCTGATTCGTCTGCCACATCTTGTCGGGATGGCCCGCGCCGTGGATGTTCGCCTTGCCGTGCGCGGAGGCGACGCCTATCGAGAGCTGCTTGAGCGCGCCGCCGAAGCCGCCCATCGCGTGACCCTTGAAGTGCGAGAGGACGAGCATCGAGTCGTACTTCTTCATGTTCTTGCCGACGAAGTTCTGCTTTATCTTCTTGCCGTTCGGGATCTCAAGGACGTCGTCCGGACCCTCACTGTCGAGTATCTCGGTGGGGAACATCGTCCAGTGGTGGTCTTCGAGGGTCTTGAGGTGGACGTCGGTGGTGGCGCGGGAGCCGCCGTAGGCGGTGTTGGTCTCGACTATCGTGCCGCCGACGTGGTCAAACATCGGCTTCCAGAACTCGGGGCGAAGGAAGTTCTGATTGCCCATCTCGCCGGAATGCACCTTGAGTGCGACCTTGCCCGGCAGCTCCTTGTGGAGCATATCGAACATTTCCACGACCTTTTCGGGGGTGATAGTGCGGGTGAAGTAGACTTTTGAAGCCATTTCAATACCTCCATAGTATTTTTATAGTTGACGTCGGGAGATCCCGCCGCCGTATTTTTGCCCTCCGGGACATTTCCCGAAGGGAAATTTACGGGTAAAGCTTTCTTTGAATACAGTATACACCCTGGAGCGTGCTATAAGTCAACCCTTTCGGGAAATTTTATCCGAAAGCTCAAATAGTTCCTCACGGGTAAGAAGCACACGGAGGACGGAAAAGAGCGCGGGACCGCCGAGCTTTTCGGGAAGGTCAAGCTCGCGGCAGAGCGCCGCACGCCTCGCGGAGGCGTCCGCAGAACCGGAGAGACCTGCCGCTATCATGTCCACGCGGGTGAGGTCATCCTTTTGCTCCCGCGCGGCGTCCTCGCCGTCAAGAAAGGTCGCACCGGCGCGCCTGAGCGCGAGCAGTATCGTCTCGGGCGGCATCCCCTCCACGCCGATGAGTCCTGCCTTCGAGGGGGCACGCTTGCGGCGCTCCTTTCCGCGGACCTCCGGGATGTACGCCTGCTTCACGCTGTCCTTCGGGAGCATCCCGAGAAGGTGGCCGCGTATGACGCTCCCAGCGCCGTCGCTGTCGGTGAGGAGCACGACGCCGCGTTCTTCCGCGAGGCGGCGTATGAGCGCGAGCTTTTCCGCGTCGGAAAACACGCCGAAGCCGGCGGTCTCGACGACGGCGGCGTCCACCGCCTGCAGCAGAGCGTTTCGGTCGTAGCGTCCCTCGACGACGACCGCCTCGCGTATGCGCGGCTTCACCGCTCGAGCGCCGCGAGGCGTAGTATGAGCGTTTCGAGCATGGCACTGCGGTCGGCGGATGAGCTTTTCAGCGCGTAGTCGCACTCGACACAGAGCTTCATGGCCTCGCGGGCCCAGCGCGTCGTGAACCTACGCGCGAGGTCGAGCTGCTTCCTCGCGATATAGGGGGAGGGAATGTCCGCCTCGCGCGCGAGCCAGTCCTGCCCGAGGCCGTCGTCTATGGCGATGCGCCCGTAGAAGATCTGGCGTATCTGGCGCGAGAGCGCGCCCACGATGTAAATGGGGTCGTTCCGCATGGACGTGAGCTCGCGGGAGAGCTCGAGCGCCTCCGCAAACTTCCCGGCGGCGACGCAGTCGGTGAGGTCGTACACGACGGCGTCCGCTATCGGACTGCACACCGCGTCGATGTCGGTTCGGAGTATCCTGCTGCCGGCGGAGTACGCGGCGAGCTTTTCGACTTCGTTTACAAGCAGCGTCATCGATCGCCCGCAGACAAAGAGCATCTGTTCCGCCTCGGGGAAATCTATCTCCTTGCCGAGCGAACGGAAGCGCCGGCGGAGCCACCCGACGAGCTCGCGGTCCTCCTGGAGCGCAAATTCCACGGCAAGTCCGTTCGCCGCGACGAGCTTGTGTATCTTCGCCCGCACGTCCGCCTTGTACTCCGCTGTGTCATATACAAAGACAAGCGTGGTGTACTCCGGCAGGTCGGAGAGGAGAGCTTCGAGCCGTTCCTTTCTGTCCGCGCCGGGACGGTAGATGTCGAGGTCGGTGACGGTGACGAGCTTCCGTTCGCTGAACGCCGGAAGCGCCTCCACAGCGTCCTCAAGCTCGTCCATGTCGAGCGACGCTCCGTCGAAGCGGAAGAGGTTGAAGTCCTCCATCCCCTCCGCGACGGCGGCCTTTTGCAGCTGCTCGAGGTAGTATTCGAGAAGGTACTTCTCCTCGCCGTAAAAAACGTAGAGGCTCCGCAGAGCTCCGCTTTCAAGCTCGCCCTTGAAGACGCGGAGATTCTGCGCGTCGCTCTGACCTTTTTTCTTTGGGGGCATGTCTGTCACTCCCTTGCGGTTTTTATCGGCTGCTCCGCCAGTTTGCTTTCCGTGCGGAGATCAGATATGGCTTTTGCCGAGAGTCCGGACTCTCACCTGTGATGACTCGGCCATACCTATCCTACGCGGACATGAAGGTTCCCGCCAAGGTCGGTGCGGTATATGTCGCACCCGTGCGCCTCGAGCCGCGCTACGGTGTCCGGGTGCGGGTGCCCGTAGGTGTTGTAACCGACCGAGATGAGCGATACATCCGGCAGTATCCGGTCGAGCAGGTAGTCCGAGCTCGAGCCGCGCGAGCCGTGGTGACCCGCGACGAATACCTCCACCGAGGAAAGTCCCTCTCTGTCGGCAAGCACAGTCTCGCTCTTAGCGCCGAGGTCGCCCGTCATTAGCATCGAGAATTCGCCGCGCTCCGCAAGGATGCTTATGCCCTCCTCGTTCTCTCCAGACCCGTGGACCGGGCGGAGAAGTGTGAGCGACGCCTTCCCGAACGGAAGCGTGAGATCGTTGTCCTCGACGAAAACGACCTCCGCGCCGCTGTCCCTGAGCAGGGCTATGGTGTCGTTATCCGAGTCCTCGTAGGGAAGGGGAAGGAAAGCCGTGTCCACCGAGACGAAGCGGAGCAGGTCACTGATGCCGTTCGCGTGGTCGGTGTGGTAGTGGGTGAGAATGAGCGCGTCGAGATGCCGCGTGCCCTCGAGCATAAGACGTTCGGCGGCGATGCAGCCCGCGCCGCCGTAGCCGTCCCCGCCGCAGTCGACAAGCGCCGTGTCGCCGCCGCTGCGGAGAAGTATCGACTCGCCCTGTCCGACGTCGAGGACAGTCGCCTCAAAGCCGTCGATGCGGCGGTTCACTTCGCCGAGGGTCATCGAGAGGACGAGCGCACAACCTGCGGCGGCGGCGCATACTGCGCCGCGTCGGTTCCCCTCCGGTGAGAAGCGCCATATCAGGAGAAGAACGTATCCGAACGCGAGCGCGCAGAGGTTGTACGGGTCGCGCGCGTCAACGATCGAGAAGGGGACGCGGCTGCATACATGCGCGTCGGCGCGAAGCGCGAGCACCGCGAGCGTCACGACGCGGCCGAGGGCATGAGCGGCGGGCATGGATACGAATGCGAGAAGTCCGCTGAGAAGTCCGCCGATGAGCGCCACGGGAACGAAAAACATCGCGAAAATGTTTGTAAATATTCCGAAAAGCGATATGCTGCCGAATGTGTATGCGATGAGCGGCGCGGTGTACACCGTGGCTATCGCCGTCATCGCAACGGCGGAGGAGACGGCCCTCCATAGCCGCGCGAGGAGCCGGTTCTTAGGTGAAAAGAGCTCTCGCAGCCGCTTGGAGACCGCGTCCATATTGCAGAGTATCCCGTAGGTGGAGAGAAAGCTCAGCTGCAAGCCGATGTCGGATATCGAGAACGGGTTTATCAGCAGCAGAAATATCAGCGCCGCGGAGATAGCGCTCTTCGGGTCGGCGTCCCGCCGGAGCAGGACCGCGCCGAGCGCGAGCGCGTGCATTATGAAGGCTCTTGCGGCGGAGGGAGACGCCCCGCTCGTCAGCACGAAAAGCAGCGCTGTTGCGAGGGCGAAGGGTATACCGCGCCGCCGCCTGTTTCCGAACGCCCGGAGGACCATGCCGCACAGGAGCGTGACGTGCAGTCCGCTTATCGCGAGCAGGTGCGATAGTCCGCTCGCGCGGACCTCGAGGCGGAGCGCGTCCGACATGTCCGAACGGTCGCCGACGGTGAGAGCCTTCACGACGGAGAGAGTATCGCCGTCGTAGAGCCGCTCGAGCCGCAGGGAAAGGGCATGTCCGAACGCGGCGGGAAGAAAGCGGAGCGGGGTCCGCTCCGCGCGCTCCACGGAAATTATCTCGGTGACTTTTCCGCTGAGGAAGACACGCTTTGCGCGGTAGTACTCAAGAAAGTCAAAGTCCGGAGAGGACTCGGGGCGGGTGAGCTCGGCTTCGACGGTCACAACGTCGCCCGGGCGGAAATCGGTATCCTCATCGAACCGGAGCCGCGCACGCGCGCCGTTCGCCTCGCGTATCTCGGCCTCGACGCCCGAGCCGTAGCTGTACGGCTCTGAGTATCCGCGAACGACTGCGGTAAACTGACCGTAGGAGCCGGCGAGCCGTACCGCCGGAGCGTAGAATATCAGCGAAAAGAGCAGATGCCAGAGCGCCGCCGCGACGGCGGCGCAGGAGAAAACAGCCGCCGAAGCGCGGAGGTGCGAGACCCCTGCGCTTCGGCGGACGAGGTACCATATCGTAAACGCTGCGGCGAGGACGCCCGCCGGTATCAGGGCAAACGCCCCGATGTACTCGGAGAGCAGCAGCGAGGCGGCAAAGCCCAGCGCCGCGGGTACGAGCGGACGCATCAGCCCGGGGGCCAGGTCATGTCACGCCCCGAGAGGACGTGGAAGTGAAGGTGCGGGACGCTCTGCCCCGCCTGCTCGCCCACGTTCGAGACGACGCGGAACCCGTCTCCGAGGCCGAGCTCCGCCGAGAGCTTCGCTATCACCTCGAAGATGTGGCCGACGACGGCGGAATTCGAGCCATCGACGGCGGCGCAGGACTTTATGTGCTCCTTCGGCACGACGAGGAAGTGGACGGGCGCCTGCGGGTCGATGTCCTTAAAGGCGTAGCAGACGTCATCCTCATAAACCTTTGATGAGGGTATTTCACCCGCGACTATCTTACAGAACAGGCAGTCCGGGTCACGCTTGGTCATTTCAGGCATTTGTGTCACCTCCGATTGTTATATGAAGCGGTTCGCTGCGGTGTCGTACTCAAAGCCGGCGTCCGCGAGCTTTCTTTCGAGCGCCGCGCGGTCGACGCCGCACGCGGCGCACAGCTCGTCAAGGCTCGGATAGAAGTCGCGAAGGCGGGTGTTGACGACGCTGAGGAGTATCATGGGATCCTGAGGCAGGCTCACAGTCCGAGCTTCTCCGTAACGTAGTCGTCGACTATGGCGAGCGCATCGTCGACCTTGTTCGGGTCCTTGCCGCCGCCCATCGCGCTCGACGGCTTGCCGCCGCCGGAGCCTCCGGCGACCTTGCAGACCTCGCGCACGAGGTCGCCGGCCTTGATGCCGGCCTTCACGGCGTCCGGCCCGCAGACGGCAAGGAAGGTGACCTTTCCGTCCGCGACGGAGCTCAGTACCGCGACTACGGCGTTCTCCTTCGAGAGTATCTGGTCGCCCAGCTGGCGGAGGGTATTAGCATCGGCGCTGCCGACGACGGAGGTGAACAGCTTGAGCCCGCCGATGCTCTTTGCGCTCATGAGGAAGCGGTCGATGCCGGCAGCCGCGTCCTTCAGGCGGAGACGCTCGAGCTCGCGGCGGAGCGACTTGGTCTCCTCGAGCTGTGCGCGGGCACGGTCGACAAGGTCGGCCGGCGTCGTCTTCAGCTCGGCTGCGACGGCGTGGAGTATCTTTTCGGTGTTCGCGAGGGTGTTCAGGGCCTCCTCGCCGACTATCGCCTCGATGCGGCGGACGCCGGAAGCGACCGAGCCCTCGCTTGTGATGTGGAACGGGCCGACCTTCGCGGTGTTGTCGAGGTGGGTGCCGCCGCAGAGCTCCATGGAGTAGTCGCCGCCCATGCGGACGACGCGGACGACGTCGCCGTACTTCTCGCCGAAGAGGGCGGTGGCGCCTATGGCCTTCGCCTCGTCTATCGGCATCTCGTCGGTGCGTATCTCGAGACCCGCGAGAATATGGCGGTTGACCTCATGCACGACGTCGGCTATCTCGTCCGGCGTCATGGCGCTGAAGTGGGTGAAGTCGAAGCGGAGCCTGTCCGGCTCGACGAGGCTGCCCGCCTGCTCGACGTGAGTGCCGAGACGGCTGCGGAGCGCCTTCTGGAGCAGATGGGTGGCGGAGTGAGCACGGCGTATCGCGGCGCGGCGCTCGGCGTCTATCGAGACGGAGACGGTGTCGCCGAGCTTTATCTCTCCGCTCACGACTTTTCCGTAGTGCATGAACTTGCCGCCCTTGTTCTTCTGGACGTCGGTGACCTCGAACCTGCCGCCCGCGCACTCTATCACGCCGTGGTCGGCGACCTGGCCGCCCATCTCGGCGTACATCGTCGTGCGGTCGAGGACTATCAGCGCCTCGACTCCGGAGGCTATCTCGTCGCGGAACTCATCGTCCGCGACTATCGCGAGGACCTTGCCCTCGGTCGTGTCCTTCGTGTACCCTTCAAAGACGGTCTCGGGCATGTCCTTGCCGAACTCTATGCCGGCCCAGCCGAGGTCGCCGAGCGCTTCGCGCGCCTTGCGGGCGCGGACGCGCTGCTCCTCCATGAGGCGGCGGAACTCCTCATGGTCTACGGTGAGTCCCTTCTCGCCGACTATCTCTTCGGTGAGCTCGACGGGGAAGCCGTAGGTGTCGTAGAGCTTGAAGGCGTCGGCTCCGCCGAAGACCTTCTCGCCCTTTTCGAGGTGTCCGTCGACAAGGCTCGTGAGTATGCCGAGGCCGGAGTCTATCGTGCGGGCGAAGTTCTCCTCCTCCATGCGGACTATCTTTGCGATGTACTCCTGCTTTTGGCGGAGCTCGGGGTAGGCACTCTCGTTCTCGTTTATGACGGTGTCCACGACCTCGTAGAGGTAGGGATGGTGTACGCCGAGCAGACGGCTGTGGCGCGCCGCACGGCGGAGCAGGCGGCGGAGGACATAGCCGCGTCCCTCGTTGGAGGGGAGAACGCCGTCAGAGATCATCATGACCGAGGCGCGGATGTGGTCGGTGATGATGCGGAGCGACACGTCGCTCTTTGCGTCCTCATGGTATTTCACGCCGGCGTACTCGGACACCTTATTTGTAATGTTTATGACCGTGTCGACGTCGAAGAGCGACCCGACGTCCTGCATAACGCAGGCGAGGCGCTCGAGACCCATGCCGGTGTCGATGTTCTTCTGCTTCAGCTCGGTGTAGTTGCCCTCGCCGTCGTTGTTGAACTGCGAGAAGACGATGTTCCAGACCTCGATGTAGCGGTCGCAGTCGCAGCCGACGGTGCAGGTGGGCTTGCCGCAGCCGTACTTCTCGCCGCGGTCGTAGTATATCTCGGAGCAGGGACCGCAGGGACCCGCGCCGTGCTCCCAGAAGTTGTCCTCACGGCCGAAGCGGAATATCCGCTCGGCGGGGATGCCCATTTCCTTGTTCCATATCTCGAACGCCTCCTCGTCCTCCTCGTATATCGAGGGGTAGAGGCGGTCGGGGTCGAGACCCATCCACTCCTTGCCGGTGAGGAATTCCCACGCCCAGTGTATCGACTCGTGCTTGAAGTAGTCGCCGAACGAGAAATTGCCGAGCATCTCGAAGTAGGTGCCGTGGCGGTCGGTCTTGCCGATGTTCTCAAGGTCCTCGGTGCGGATGCACTTCTGGCAGGTCGTGACGCGGTGGCGCGGCGGCTCCTGCTCGCCAGTGAACCACGGCTTCAGCGGCTGCATTCCCGCAACGACGAGGAGGACCGACTTGTCTCCCTGCGGAATGAGCGGGAAGCTCGGCAGGCGGAGATGCCCCTTCGTCTCAAAGAACGTGAGAAATTTCTCCCGTATCTCGTTAAGACCCATGTAGCTCATTGAAATATCTCTCCCAGTACATTATAATATAGTAGTAAGCTCCATATATTTTATACTCTATCCGCCGCGCTGTCAATCCCCGGGCGGAAAGGAAGCAAAAAAGCCGCGCCCGGAACAGATTTCCAAAGTAATCGTTATCAAAAAACGCGCGTTCGCCTTTGAATGAGTTTTTTGCATTTATGCGAAGTTAGCTTTCCGGGCAAAACGGATTTTTTGCAGATATGCCTGCGAAAATGACGATTTGCGCATGGTGCACAAAAAATACAGACCTTTTGCCGAATTTAAAGGACAAAATTTCGCACAAATTGCACGTCCATAAAAACGGGAAAATCCGTCAAAATTGCAATTTTAGCTTAGCAATTGTCATGTTGCAAAAAATCGGAAATAAAATTTTGTGAAAAATAGCAAAAAGGTCTTGCAATTTGCACAAAGACATAGTACAATATTCATGTAAGTTAACCAAACCAACGTACCGGCACGCATGGTGGTGAAGGCGCCGTGCGTTTCTGTTCGTTCAAGTTTGGGAAAACCTAGTAAGGAGGTTAGTCATGGCTGGTAAAACTGAGAAAGTCGCGCCGGTGCAGAAGGAGAGAAAGTGGACTATCCGTGCGGTCAGGCGCGACATCAAAATGAACTGGCAGATCTATCTGCTGGCAATACCGATCCTCGCGTATTTCATAGTTTTCAACTACATACCGATGGCCGGTCTTGCAATGGCGTTCCAGGCGTACGACATGAAGAAGGGCTTCATAGGGCCCGGCATTGATTGGGTCGGCTTCAAGTGGTTTGCCGAGTTCGTCTCGGGTCCGTTCTTCTGGCGTACCTTCCGCAACACGTTCCTTATAAGCTTCTATTCGCTCCTGTTCTCGTTCCCGATGCCGATCATCTTCGCGCTGATGCTCAACGAGGTCAAGAATACGTACTTTAAGAAGACGATTCAGACCATGAGCTATCTGCCGTACTTCATCTCGATGGTCGTTATCTGCGGCCTTATCAAGGACTTCTGCGAAGTCGGCGGTATGCTTTCGACTCTCGTTCAGAGCCTTGGCGGCTACGGCGGAACCGCGGTCAGCCTCCTCGAGAAGAAGGAACTGTTCCGCGTTATCTACGTCGGTTCGGATATATGGCAGGGCATAGGCTTCGGCTCGATAATCTACCTCGCCGCTCTTTCGTCCATCGACCAGGAGCTCTACGAGGCGGCCGTTATCGACGGTGCCGGACGTTGGAAGCAGACCTGGCACATCACCCTTCCGGGTATTGCTCCGACCATCATCATCATGCTCATCATGCGTATGGGCAGCCTGTTCAGCGTCGGCTTCGAGAAGATCATACTTCTCTACAACGACCTGACCATGGAAGTGGCGGACGTTATTTCGAGCTACGTCTATCGCGTCGGCATTCAGGTGAGCGCGCGTTACGACTACTCGACCGCCGTCGGCCTCTTCAACTCGGTTATAAACTTTGCGCTCCTTATCATCACCAACGCCATCTCGCGCAAGGTTTCCGAAACCAGTCTGTTCTAATGGAGGTGTAGAAGATGGTACAAAGAAGAACAGTCGGTAAAACCGTATTCGATATCATTAACTACACGGTGCTCGCGGCAATAGGAATTGCCTGTATTCTCCCGATGTGGCACGTTCTTGCCGCCTCGTTCAGCCAGCCCGCAAAGCTGCTCGCTGCCCGCGGCACCATACTCTGGCCGCTCGGAAACGCCACCGCCGAAGGCTATCGCCTGGTGTTCAACAACACCAACATCGCCACCGGCTACGGCAACACGCTTATCTATGTCGTGTGCTACACCGTTATCGGCCTTATCGGTACGCTTATCGCCGGTTACATCCTTTCCCGTCCGTACTTCATGTTCAAGAACATCATAGTGTTCATAGTCACCTTCACGATGATGTTCAACGGCGGCATGGTCCCGACCTTCATAGTCATCCGCGACCTGCACATGTACGACACAAGATGGGCAATAATCCTGCCCGGCGCAATATCGGTGTTCAACATCATAATCATGAGAACATCGATACAAGGTATACCGAACAGCCTTGAGGAATCGGCAAAGCTCGACGGAGCCGGAAACATGACGATACTGTTCCGGATATTCGTCCCGCTGCTGAAGGCGACCATCGCGGTCATCATCCTCTACCTCGCGGTCGGCATGTGGAACAGCTGGTTCCAGGCCATGCTGTACATCCGCACCACCGAGCTCCGTCCGCTTCAGCTCGTCCTCCGCGAGATACTCATCCGTAACGACACCACGACGATCATGCAGCAGGGCGGCATGGATAACCGTCAGGATATCGACCAGTATCAGCGTCTCGTGCAGTACTGCACCACCATCGTTGCTACTCTCCCGATACTCTGCATCTATCCGTTCGTTCAGCGCTTCTTCGTCACCGGCGTCATGATCGGCTCGCTGAAGGGCTGATTTACCGGGATACGGTTTCGCAGTCGAACAAATCTGCAAACGGGACACTGCCCATCGGGCGGTGTCCCGTTCTTTTTGTGCTTCCGCGTCGGATATTGTTATTATTTCTGTTGCGCGGCGTCCCGCGTTGTGGTAAAATTATTGTGTATTTTATATACACATATTCCTGGGGGGAGTGGAAACGGGTTTGAGCGAATACATCGTAGAAATGCGGGGCGTGACAAAGCGGTTCCCCGGCATCGTCGCAAACGACAATGTTTCGATAGCGATAAAAAAGGGGGAAATCTACGCGCTGCTCGGCGAGAACGGCGCGGGAAAGAGCACGCTGATGAGCATGCTCTTCGGCCTGTACGAGCCGGACGAGGGCGAGATATATGTGCGCGGGGAAAAAGTTACGCTGGAAAGCCCCGCCGCTGCCGCAAAGCTCGGCATAGGGATGGTGCATCAGCACTTCCGGCTTATCTCCAACTACACGATAGCGCAGAACATAGTCCTCGGTATAGAGCCGAAGAAACGTCTCCTGGGCTTCCTGCCGACGTTGGACATCAAAAAAGCGAACCGCGACATCGCGGAGCTCAGCCGCCGCTACGGCCTCGAGGTCGACCCGACGCAGAAAATTGAGGACGTCGGGGTCTCGGTGCAGCAGCGTGTCGAGATACTCAAGATGCTCTACCGCGAGGCGGAAATACTCATCTTCGACGAGCCCACCGCTATGCTCACTCCTCAGGAGATAGAGTTTCTGCTGAAGATAATCCTTGAGCTGCGGGCGGGCGGCAAGACGATAATCCTCATCACCCACAAGCTCGAGGAGATAAAGCAGGTGGCCGACCGCTGCGCGGTGCTCGCGCGCGGAAAGCTGATCGGCGTCATAGACGCCGCGACGACTTCCACCCGCGAGATGGCGAACATGATGGTCGGCCGCGAAGTGGAGACCGAGATAGAGAAGAAGCCCGCGAACTTCGGCAGGGAGATACTGAAGGTCGAGGGCCTTACCGTGAAGAATGACGACGGGCTCGAGGTCGTGCAGGACGTCGGGTTCTCGGTGAGGGCGGGAGAGATATTTGCGGTCGCCGGCGTGTCCGGCAACGGGCAGATAGAGCTTGCAGACGCAGTCGCCGGGCTTGCAAAGACGTCGGGCGGGCGGATATTCCTCGACGGAGAGGAGATAACCCACGCCTCTGTGCGCGACCGTATCCTGAGAGGCATGAGCTACATTCCGGAGGACCGGCAGAACGTCGGCCTCGTGCTCGACTTCGACCTCGCGGAAAACCTCGCGCTCAAGAGCTACTTCAAGGAGCCGTTCTGCCGAAAGGGCTTCCTCAACAAGTCGGCGTTCGAGGAACACGGGAACAGGCTCATCGAAGAGTACGACATCCGCTCGGGACAGGGAATACATACCCAGGTCCGCTCGATGAGCGGCGGCAACCAGCAGAAGGCGATAATCGCAAGAGAGATAGAGCTCGAGTCGAAGCTGATGATATTTGTCCAGCCGACGCGCGGCCTCGACATCGGCGCGATAGAGAACATCCGGCGACAGATACTCGCCGAGCGGGACGCGGGGCGCGCGGTGCTCCTCATCTCCCTCGAGCTTGACGAGATAATGGCGCTCGCGGATACGATAGGCGTCATATACCGTGGGAAGCTCCTCAAGACCGCGCCGGCGGCGGAGCTCACGAGCCGCAAGGCCGGCGAGTACATGATGGGGGTGAGCGCATGAAGAAGAAATCGGGAAGCGGCTTCCGCCGCGCCGTCCTCGCCGTATTCGGAGACGAGCGCAGACAGTCGATAACGATACCGGTGTTCGCGGTCGTGCTGAGCCTTCTCGCCTCCGCCGTGATGCTCCTCGCCCTCGGCAAGGACCCGATAAATGCGTTTCTCGGGATGCTGCGCGGCTGCGGCATAATCCCTAAAGCAAACTACGCCGCGCGGACGGGTATGCTCACCGACTTCATGAGCTTCCTCAACGTCCTCGCGCCGATGATATTTGCGGCGCTCGCTGTGGCGGTCGCGTCCAAGACCGGACTTTTTAACATTGGTATCTCCGGACAGATGCTCTTTGCCGGATTTATCGCCACGGTGGTCGTGGGATACAGCGACCTTCCGGCGGCCGCAGCGCTGCCGCTCGTGATAATCATCGGGATCGTCGCAGGGGCGCTCATCGGCGGCATAATCGGGTTCCTGAAGTATAAGTTCAACATTAACGAGGTCGTAAGCTCAATAATGCTGAACTACATAATCCAGTACGTGGTGTCCTTCTTTATAAATATGTACTATGTAGACCCGGTGTCGCGCCAGTCAATGTATATAAGCGACGCGTCCCGGCTCACCGTCACCGGCGTCGAGATATTCGGCATGAAGGCCGACCTGCCGCTCGCGATGCTGCTCGTCCCTCCTGCGATAATCTTTGCAAAGGTGCTTTTTGACCGCACGAAGATCGGGTATGAGATGAAGAGCGTCGGCCTCAGCCGCAACGCCGCGCGGTACGCGGGCATGAGCGTTGGCAAGAACATGGTCCTGTCGATGCTTGTTTCCGGTGCGCTTGCCGGTCTTGCGGGAGTGGCGTACTACCTCGGTTACTTCAACTCCATACAACCGGGCGTGCTCACGAGCGTCGGCTTTGACTCGATAGCGGTGTCGATACTCGGAAACTACAACCCGCTTGGCATATTCTTCTCGTCCTTCCTCATAACGATAGTCTCCAAGGGCAGCACCTATATGTCAAGCTCCGCCGCCATCCCGCAGGAGATAGCCTCGATAATCACGGGACTTATCCTTGTCGTGAGCGCGTGTACCTTTTTCATACGCACGAAGCTCGCGAGGATGAGCGAGCGCGAGCTCGAGAGCCGCAGAGCCGCGGAGGCGGCGGAAACGCCGCGGCCTGCGGTCCCGGCGGCGGACGACGACAGCAAAGGAGGCGAGCGGTAAATGGAAACCTTTATAAGCGACGGTCTTTCCTTCGCGCTGCCGCTCTTTGTCATAGCGATAGGCGGCATCTACAGCGAGCGGAGCGGCATAACTAACCTTGCCCTCGAGGGTATGCTCGGAATGGGTGCGTTCGTCGGCGCGCTCGCGGTCGTGCTCTTCACGAACGGAGCGTTTGCGGGGGAGTTCTACCTTGCAATGCTCTTTGCACTCCTCGGCGGCGCACTGTTTGCCGTAATCCATGCGGTACTCTGCATCAACTTCCGCGCAAATCAGGTCATAAGCGGCGTCGTTATCAACATACTTGCGACGGCGCTCGCGGCATTCCTCGCAAAGCTGATAAACTCCGCCGTGTTCGGGCAGAACTCCAACAAGTTCCAGCTCAGCACCGCGCCGACGCTCGGGGCGATATTCCCCGGTATAAGCGGCGTCCCGGTCCTCGGAAGAATGTATGTGTTCGTTCCGATAATACTTGTCGTGGCGCTGGCAGCGTGGTTCGTCCTCTACAAGACCCGCTTCGGAATGCACCTCCGCGCCTGCGGCGACAACCCCCACGCGGTCGACGCGGCGGGAGGGAACGTCGCGCGCACCCGCTTTATCGCGGTCATAGCTTCCGGAGCGCTGAGCGGCATCGGCGGCATCTGCTTTGCATATTATATCGCTGCAAACTTTTCGCCTAGCATCTTCATGGGCTACGGCTATCTGTCGATAGCGGCGCTGATATTCGGCAACTGGCGCGTCATGCCGACTCTTGCGGCGTGTCTGCTCTTCGGCTTCGCACGCTCGGGCGGATACGCCGTGGCGAAGATACTGGAGCTTCCGAGCACCTTCTCGAACCTAATAATGACGCTGCCGTATATCGTCACGCTGCTGCTGTTGGTGTTCTTCTCGAAGTCGAACCGTGCGCCGCGCGCCCTCGGAGAGATATACGACAAGGGAAAACGGTAAACACAATCGCGGCGAATCGCACTCGCGGACGACCCATTTCATGCAATGTCGGGACGTCGGCGCGAAGCGCCGAGGTCTGATGCGCCCGGTAGGCATCCGGATGAGGTATCGGTTTGCAAGCGCATTTTTACCAATTCGCCGCGAGACCACCGAACAGGACAAAGCCCTGTCGGTGGCGAGCACCCGGCTTTGTCCCTCGCTACGCTCGAAACACGCCGGGCGATAGGTGTAAATTTCGCCGTACACGCCGCCGAAATTTACTGATTGGAATCTATTTTGCGCCTGTCGGCGCGAAACTTTACAAAGTCTTTCGACAAGATGGGCAGGAGGATGTATCCTGCCCTGATGTCTACCTGATGTATAGATGTATATAAGTAAGGAGCGCAGAAATGAAAGAAAACGTTTTTTTGAGAAGCTCGGCTGCTGAGAGGCTCTACGCCGGAGTAAAGGACCTGCCGATAGTCGACTTCCACTGCCACCTCTCCCCGGAGGAGCTGTACCTTGACCGTCCGTTTGAGAACATCGGCGAGATGTGGCTTTCGGGCGACCACTACAAGTGGCGGCTCATGCGCGAGGCGGGCATAGACGAGCGACTCGTCACCGGCGACGCGACGTGGGAGGAGAAGTTCGAAGCCTACGCCGGGTGTGTTGAGCTCGCCGTCGGGAACCCGCTCTACCACTGGACGGCGCTCGAGCTTGAGCGCTACTTCGGCGTGACCGAGCCGCTCACGGCGGAGAACGCGCGCGAAATATACGCAAAGGTCGGAGAGAGGATAAAGGAGACGCGGCTTTCGCCCCGAAAGTGCGTCGAGATGATGAAGGTCGAGTATGTCTGCACGACCGACGACCCGGCGGACGACCTCGTCTGGCACCGCCGCTTCGAGGATGACCGCAGGGCGGGACGAAACCCGCTTCCGGCAAGGATAGCGCCCGCGTTCCGTGCGGACAACGTGGCAAACGTCCGCAGAAAGGGTTACGGAGAGTACATAGAAAGACTGGGACGCACGGCGGAAGTCGAGATAAGGTCTCTCGACGGCCTGGAGGATGCGCTTCGCCGCCGGCTGGACGACTTCTGCGCGCTCGGGTGCCGGTTCGCGGACGTCGGAGTGGAGGGATTGCCCTCCGCCGAGTGCTCACGCGGGCGCGCCGAGGAGATATTCGAGGGTGCCGTCGAGGGACGGTACGAGACAGGAATGCCGAAGGACGACTACTCCGCATGGCTCGGGTATATCTACCGCTTCCTCGCGGGGGAGTACGCGGCGCGCGGGATGGTGTCGCAGCTCCACTTCGCGGCAAAGCGCAACCCGCGCACGTCGCTCTTTGAGAGCTTCGGCCCGGACGCGGGGACCGACTGTGCCGCGGATGCAGTGACTCCTTCGGTGCTCGCGGATTTCCTTGACAGCTGCGAGCGTGGAGCGGGTCTGCCGGAGACGATAGTCTACACGCTCGAACCCTCGAACGCTCCGGCGCTCGCGAGTGCGGCGTCCAGCTTCCCGCGTGTGAGGATGGGCGCTGCCTGGTGGTTCCATGACACGCTCGGCGGTATAGCCCGCCAAATAGAGACGGTGGCGGAGGCGGGATACCTCGCTTCCTTCCCCGGGATGCTCACCGACAGCCGCAGCTTTCTCTCCTATCCGCGCCACGACTTCTACCGCCGTATCGCCGCGAGCGTGCTCGGCGAGTGGGTAGAGCGCGGAGAGGCTGAGGAGGCCGCGTGCGAGAAGGTGATGCGCAGGATATGTTACGAAAACGCCGCGAAAATGGCGTTCGGGAAATAAGCCGAGACTTCCGGTCGAGGCAACAACAATACCGTAAGGAGGGATACGTTTGATAGTAGGAGCACAGGGCTACACCGTCCGGGCATTTGCGCAGGACGAGGCGGGCATAGCGGAGACGATGAAGAAGATAGCCGCAATAGGCTACAGAACCTTGCAGGTATCGGCGTTCGCGCCGATAGCCCCGGAGCGGATGCGCGAGCTCGCGGACGAGGCGGGGCTTCAGATAGTCGTCACCCACACGAACCAGGACCGCATAATGAACGAGCCGGAGGCGGTCGCGCGCGAGCACGCGATCTACGGATGCAAAAACGTCGGAATAGGCATGATGCCGCAGAAGTACGTCGGCAGCGTGGAGGGGATGCGCGCGTTTCTCCGCGACTTCGACCGGGCGGCGCGGGTCTTCCGCGAGCGCGGGATGAAGCTGCACTACCACAACCACTGCTTTGAGTACCAGCGCTTCGGAGGTACGCCGCTTATCGACATCATGGCGGACGAGATGGACCCCGACCTCTGGGGCTTCATCCTCGACCTCTTCTGGGTACAGGCCGGCGGGAGGAACCCCGCAAGCGAGCTCCGCCGCTTCGAGGGGCGGGTGGACGTCTGCCACTTTAAGGACTACGCCGTCGAGGGCTGGGACAAGCGCTTTGCGCCGATAATGGAGGGCAACCTCGAGTGGGACGAGATATTCGAGACGTGCCGTGACACCGGCGTCGAATACGCGATGGTCGAGCAGGACGACTCCTACGGGCGCGACCCGTTCGACGAGCTGCGCATAAGCTATGAAAATCTGAAGAAAGCGGGGCTGAAGTTCTGATGACCGATTTCAGACTTTGTGCGTTTGCCGACGAGGCGTCGGGAGACCTCGCGGGGCAGATCGAGGCGCTCCGACGGAACGGTATGCGCCTTATAGAGATACGGAACGTCGGGCGGAAGGCCGTCACCGACCTCTCGGACGAAGAGCTGGACGACGTCGCGAAGACCCTTCATGCCGCGGGCATAGAGGTGTGGAGCATCGGGTCGCCGCTCGGCAAGACACGCCTTGAGGACACGGAGGAGAACCGCCGCCGCTTCGAGCGGTCTGTAGAGGCGGCAAAGCGCCTCGGCACGACGCAGGTGAGGATGTTCAGCTACTATGTCTCCGAGGAGGAGGCGGACGGAACGGCGGACGCGATATTCGCGGAGCTCCGGCGGATGGCGGAGCTCGCCGAAAAGGAGGGCATCCTTCTCTGCCATGAGAATGAGAAGGGAATATACGGCGCGACGGCGGAACGGACTCTCCGCCTGCTCGAGGCCGTGCCGCCGCTCGGCTCGGTCTTCGACCCGGCAAACTACATACAGTGCGGCGAGCGTCCGGACGCGATCTTCCCGCGCTTTGCCGCGAGGACGACCTATCTGCACATCAAGGACGCGCTCGCTGAGGACGGCACGGTCGTGCCGTCCGGCGAGGGGGACGGAGGCGTCGCGAAGATAATAGACATGTTCGCGGAGAAGGGGAGCGGGCGCGTGCTCACGCTCGAACCGCACCTTTTCAGCTTCATCGGGCTGAAGAACTTACAGACCGAGGAACTGCGGCACAAATTCAGCTACTCCACGCCGGGCGAGGCTTTCGACGCCGGCGCGGACGCGCTGAAAGGAATACTTGACAGAGGAGGATACAGCTATGAGTGAACTGAACGTAGGCATCATCGGCATAGGCAACATGGGAAGCGCTCATTCAAAAAACATCCTTGCGGGCAAGGTAGAGGGCATGCGCCTTGCGGCGGTGTGCGACATCTCACCCGCGAAGCTCGACTGGGCTAAGGAAAATCTGCCGGACGTACCGCGCTTCTCGGACGCGCATGAGATGATAAAGAGCGGGCTCATCGACACGATGATCGTCGCGACGCCGCACTACTTCCATCCGCCGCTTGCGATGGCGGGCTTCGACGCGGGGCTGAACGTGCTCATAGAGAAGCCGGCGGGCGTGTACACTTCCGCCGTCGAGAAGATGAACGAGGCGGCGAAGAAGAGCGGAAAGGTTTTCGGGATAATGTTCAACCAGCGCACGAACCCGCAGTTCCGCAAGATACGCGAGATGATACGCTCCGGCGAGATAGGCGAGCCGAAGCGCCTCGTGTGGATAATCACAAACTGGTACCGTACCCAGAGCTATTACGACTCCGGCTCGTGGCGCGCCACATGGGCGGGCGAGGGCGGCGGCGTCCTGCTGAATCAGGCCCCGCACCAGCTCGACCTCTGGCAGTGGATGTTCGGCATGCCGCAGAGAGTCTGGGCGCGCTGCCGCTACGGTCACTGGCACAACGTCGAGATAGAGGATGACGTGACTGCTTACGCCGAGTACGACAACGGCGCGAGCGCGACCTTCATAACTACCACCGGCGAGTATCCCGGCACGAACCGCCTAGAGATAAGCGGCGACCGGGCGAAGCTCGTCTGGGAGGGCGGAAAGCTTCACATGTGGAAGCTTGACGAGCCGGAGCGTGAGGTCTGCTTTACATCAAAGCAGGGCTTCGCGACGCCGCCCGTCACCGAGCTCGAGCCGGAGTGTCCCGGCGTCGAGACCGCGCACGTCGGCATACTTCAGAACTTTGCGAACGCCGTTCTGCACGGCGAGGAGCTGATAGCTCCCGGCTATGACGGCATAAACGGCCTCACCCTCTCGAACGCCATGCACCTCAGCGACTGGACGGGAAAGATGGTCGAGCTGCCGCTTGACACCGAGCTCTTTGAGAGGTATCTTGACGAGCGCCGCAAAACCTCCAGGATAAAGGCGGAGGTCGAGGGCGCGCCGGAGGACATACGCGGCACCTACAACGACAGGTGGAATGTAAGATAAAAAGTCGCGGCAAATTGCGGGCGCGGATTTCATCCGCGCCCTTACCAATTTGCCGCGAGACGTTCACTTGAAATTGCACAGGCGCAATTTCAAGTGAAGCTGTCGGGTAGGGCGAAGCCCTACCGACAGCAAGCGCTCCGCTACGCGCCGAGTTTTCCGCCTTCGGCGGAAAATCGACGCAATTCCCAAACGGTCAGTAGACCGTTTGGGAGCCCTTCCGATTGAAATGCTTTCCCCAAGCGGCGTGAAACGCCGCTTGGGGAACCCTCTAATTGAAATGCTCGCCGGAAGTGAATTCCGGCTGCGCGATGTTGCCTTTGGCAACATCAACCGCGCGAACCGGCGCGGAAACACGAGGGCACACACAAATTCTTCATCGGCACATATTCAGCCCTCGTGAGCTTTACCCGCTTCGCGGGCAAAGCCAAACACTGTACAGAATTGCCTGCGCGAAGTTGCTTGCCATAGGCAAGCAACTTTAACCGCTGCGAACAGCGAGGGCTCAAGCCAATTCTTTATCCGACATTCTACCGCCATCGCCAGCAATATTCGCTTTGCGAATATTGCCCGACATTGAGCTAATTAGAATGCGAACCGCCTTCGGCGGAAAATCGACGCACGCGCCGCGAAGTACAATGTTGGGACGTCGGCGCGGAGAGCCTGATACGGTAAAAGTTCGCGGACAAAGTATGTGGTTTCGGAAAGCGGAAAAAGGCGTGCGGAATATCCTGTTCCGCACGCCTTTTTGCGTTTTCATAATGTCAGAATTTAAGCACGGGATCGCGGAGCAGGCCGGACGGCACGGTGAACTCCGCGCCGGTGAAGTAGCTCGGCGCGGCGCCGCTCATGGCGTTTGCGAGCGTATTCGTGACCTCTATCGCGATATGGTTCCTGCCGGAGACAAGGCGGCCGGAGCAGTTGAAGCGGTAGGGCGGCGCTATGCGCGAGCCGGCCTTTTCGCCGTTTATCCAGACCTCGGCAAACTCAAACGCCTCCGGAAGCTCTAGCACGGCGTCATCGTGCGCGCGGTCGAGCGTGAAGTCGAGCTCATACCGCGCCGTGCCGGCAAAGCCGGGCTTCAGCACTTCAAGGTTCTGAAGCTCGGTCATCCTTATCGCGCCGGAGAAGGTCGGGTACTCCTTAGCGGAGGCGAAGGCGACCGTCCACTCGCCACTGAGAGTGAGCGAGCTGCCGGTGAGCTTCGGGGTGCGGGCGACAAGCCCGATGGCATCCTCCGCAAAGTCGACTATCACCGACTCGTAGGGTTCGAGGCGGAGACGCACCGAGACCCCTCCGTCGCCTTCGCGGAAGTCCGCCGCGCGGAGGACGTTTTCGTATCCGTCATAGATGACAGGCGTTCCGGAGACGGGGAAGAACACCTCGCCGTCGAACACGTCTCCCGCGCTCTCGTTTGAGAGCATGTAGAGGTGGTCGCCCTTCTCGTAGTGGTAGACGCGGAGGTCGGGGAAGAAGCGGTCGGGCGTGACCTCCGCAAGTCCCTTCTTTATGAGAATGTCCGCGAGCGCATCGGTCGGGACGACCTCCGCCGCGCGAAGGCCCTCGAACGCGGCGGCGTTCTCCTCGGTAGAGCCGCCGAGGACGCCGAGCGGCATCCTCTCGGTGATGTACACGGCAAAGCCGGACTTCGCCGCCTCCGCCGCGAACCTTGCCGCATGGTACGGGACGTAGTCGCAGCCGGGGATTATGAGACAGTCGTAGACTTCGTCCGCGACATGGAGGCGTCCGTCGAAGGAGTGCGGATAGCCCTCGCGGTCGTCCCAGACGTCGGAGGGGAGGAAGTCGAAGTCTATCTGACGCTCCGCGAGCGCCCGCGCGGGCTTCTGCATGAACTGAACGTCGCCCATCCACTGGCTCTCGCCGTGGTAGAGTATCGCCGCGCGGCAGCGGTGCGTGCCGCCCGAGAGGATGTGGCACATCCTGTTCATGTACCGCGCAAGCAGCCCGAAGGGACGGTAGAGCGGGTTGTTCCCGCGCGCGTAGAAGTGCGGCGGGCAGTCCGGGTCGGGGTACTCCATCGGGGAGAAGGCGTGCGGGACGAAGCGGTTCGTGCCGCGCACGAGGAAGTGGTCGGCAAGGTACTTCATCAGGCGCGTGCCTTCGCTCCAGCCGTAAGCGCCGAATATCTCGCACATCGTTCTCCCCTCCTTGCGCGGGTCGATGTGCCCGAGCGAGGAGCCGAGCTTGCCGAGCGCGTAGTGGTAGAACTCGCAGTCGCGGTCGCTGAAGAACCCGGCGCGCCTGCCACTGCCGCCGCCGAAGGTGACCTGTCCGCCGATGTCGTCAATGCCGGACATGTGCTGGCCGCGCAGCGCGCGGAAGAAGTGACCCATGCTCGAGCCGAGGCGGGCGTGCTGATTCTCATCCTCGATGATGTGGCCGATGTACTCGACGCCGCGCTCCGCGCACCAGTCGCCGATGGCTCGGCTGAAGTTGCGCTCGATAAGCCTCGTGAGCGCGTCCATATATGCGCGGCGGACTTCCGCCGTGTGTGCCCTGTCCGAGGTCTCGCGCCAGAGCGCGGGAAGATCCTCCTCAAACGTCCCGCCGAGCGACTTGCGCAGCGCGGAGATGAGCTCCTCGGAGTAGGGGAGAGCCATGTCGTTGCGGCCGATGTCCTCGTTGAACATGAAGCCGACGCAGTTGTCTATGCAGGGCTCGTCCGAGAAGAAGCCCGCTATCGTCTTGCCAAACTCCGCAGAATAGTGCTCCCAGTGCGGCTCGTAGACCGCGGAGATCTGGAGCGCGGCGCTCTCCGCATCCGCCCAGTTGAGGTAGCTCGCGCGTCCGCCGCCGGTGCGGCTCACTACTATGAAGAAGACGCGCCATTCGCCGCCCGGAACGTCCCATGTGAGGACGCCGTCCGATATGTATTCGTCGAGCAGGACGGCCTCGCCGAGTGACCCGTCCCGCTCCATACGCCGCGCGACGGCGGCGAAGAGAAAGTCGTCCTTGGGGAGCTCGGGACTGACGAGCCCGTTGCTCATCATGGCCGACAGGTCAAAGCCCATGCTCGGCATGGCAGGAGGATTCAGCAGCGAGCCGACGTTGAACCTTGCTCCGGGCAGAGGACCAACGACGATGACCTCGTTGAACTTGAGATACTGCTTTGTCTTGTCGGCGTTGCCCTTGGCGAGCGCGCCGTTAGCGTAGCCGGTGGGGAAGTGCGCGTCGTCAAGTATCCAGACCTTCATGCCGCGCTTCTTCGCCTCGTCGAGTATGATGTCCATGTCGTGCCACCAGCCGTCGCCGCAGAAGTCGGGGTGCGGGCGCGCCTCGACGCAGAACGCCTCGATGCCGCACTCCTGTATCTTTGCTATCTCCTCACGCAGGACGGACTCGCTTTCACCGTGCTGCCAGAAAAAGGGAAGAAGATAGTTCCCGTTTTCACCGCGCAGGGCTTCAAGAATGCTCTTTTCCATAATGACCTCCCTGAAACATACCGGCGGAGCGCCTCGCCGGATATTTGCGATTTATTGACACTATTGTAGCACACGGTGGCGGCGTTTTCAATGACCGCCGCATTATCGCAACGCTTTCGGGCAAGGTTGGCGGGGATTTGCGCTTGTGCTCCTACCCGACTGATGGTATAATTTTATCATAACCATATTACCTGTACGGGAGGGAAACAAAATGCGAAAGGTCATACCGATAAACGACAACTGGAAATTCGTAAAGAGTGACGCGCCGTCCGCTCCGGCGGACGCCGTGTGGGAGAGCGTTACGCTTCCGCACAGCTGGAACGCCGTGGACGGCATGGACGGCAGCCGTCCGTGGCGCGGCTCCGCGTGGTACGAGCGTGAGATAGAAATCCCGCGCGAGCCGACGGCGGGCGGACGCCTCTACGTCGAGGTCGGCGCCGCGCCGCTTGCGGCGGAGGTCTATCTGAACGGAAAGCCCGCCTGTACCCACAAGGGAGGCTACGCTGCCTTCCGCGCGGAGCTCACCGGGCTTGTGGCGGCGGAGGGGAAAAATGTCCTCTCGATACGCGTCGACAACAGCGACTTCCCGGACATCTACCCGAGGACTGCGGACTTCACCTTCTACGGCGGACTCACGCGCGGGGTGAAGCTCATATCTGTCCCCGCGACGCACTTCGCGCTCGGTCACTACGGCTCGGCGGGCATCGCCGTCACGCCGTCCGTGAAGGACGGCAGTGCCTCCGTCCGCTGCGAGGCGTGGCTTGAGGGCGCGACCGACGGAATGTCGGTCTGCTTCGAGATACGCGACGGCGAGGGAAAGAAGGCCGCCGAGGTATGGCGTCCCGCATCGGAGCACGTCTCCGCGGAGATACCGCTTGAGAACGCTCACCTTTGGTCGACGGATGACCCGTATCTCTACACCGCGACGGCGCGGCTCTTCGTCCACAACGAGGGGCTTGACGAGGTGACGGCGCGCTTCGGCGTCCGCACCTTCTCGGTCGATCCGCAGAAGGGCTTCTTCCTCAACGGCAAGCTCACCGTTCTGCGCGGCGTCGCGCGCCATCAGGACAGAATGTACAAGGGGAGCGCCGTTTCGCCGGAGGACCACATTGAGGACGCAGACCTTATCTGCGAGGTCGGCGCGAACACCGTCCGCTGCGCGCACTACCAGCACAGCCCCGAGTTCTACGATCTCTGCGACGAGCGCGGGCTTGTCGTCTGGGCGGAGATACCTTATATAAGCGTGCAGTCGGAGGACCCGAACGCGCATGAAGTCGCAAAGAATATGCTCCGCGAGCTGATAATACAGAACTACAACCACCCTTCGATATGCTTCTGGGGCATCTCGAACGAAATCCTCATCGGCGGCGAACGCGAGGGCGTGGTGGAAAATCACCGTGAGCTCAACGAGCTGGCCAAGTCGCTCGACCCGACCCGCCTCACCACGATGGCGCACGTCAGCTTCACAGAGGGCGACCATCCGATACACGGCATCACCGACGTCGAGGCGTACAACCAGTACATGGGCTGGTACGGCGGCAAGGTGGAGGACAACGGGCCGTGGCTTGACAGCTACCACGCGCAGTACCCCGACCGCGCGCTCGGACTCAGCGAGTACGGCGCGGAGGGCATCGTCTCCTACCACTCGGAGACGCCGGAGTGCAAGGACTACACCGAGGAATATCAGGCACTCTACCACGCGGAGATGTGCAAGGTGCTGGAGGAGAGACCGTGGGTTTGGGCGTCGCACGTCTGGAATATGTTCGACTTCGGCTGCTCCGCGCGGGACGAGGGCGGCGTCAAGGGACGCAACAACAAGGGCCTCGTCACGAGCGACCGCAAAATTAAGAAGGATTCGTTCTACGTCTGCAAGGCACACTGGTCAAAGGAACCTTTCGTCCACGTCTGCGGCGCGCGGTACGCGTGCCGGTCGGGGGAGACGACGCGCGTCGTCGTCTGCTCGAACGCGGGTGAAGTAGTGCTGTACGCGAACGGAGCGGAGGTCGGACGCTCGGACGAGCGCGTCGCGACGTTTGAGGGCGTCCCGCTCCGCGAGGGAACGAACATCATTCGCGCGGAGGCGGGCGGCCTTGCCGACTTCATATCGGTGGAAAAGGTCGAGGCGGAGCCCGCAAGTTACACCGTCCCCGCCGACCAGCGCGAGAGCGCGCACCGCAGAGGCGGCGAGGGCGTGAAGAACTGGTTTGAGGGCGTAGTCGAGCCGGAAAAGAAGACGCCTGAGTTTTCGACCGAGCACTTCTCGGTAAAGGACAAGATGGGCGACCTGCTCGCGAACCCAGAGGCAAAGAAATTCGTCACCGAGCTCATGGGGCAGGAGATACCCGAGGGCATGATGGCTATGATAAAGAGCATGACGCTTGAACGGAATCTCGCGTTCATAGGCGAGCTGCCGGAGGGCGCGCTCGAGACGATAGAGGCAAAGCTCGCAAAAATAAAGAAGTAAACCAATTTGCAGGCAGAGCCCACGCCGCATAGCGGGGAAGCCCCCGCAAGCAAGCGGGCAGAGCCCACACCCCTCTAGCGGGGAAGCCCCCGCCGGTATCTGCGGGGGCGACCCCCGCGTCCCATCAGCGGGCGGAGCCCGCGACCTCTTTACTTATACGAAGTAAAACTTCGAGGTATTATTCGGAACCTAGAGGTTCCGGCACATTTGCGGGGCTGTGCCGCCCCACCCCCATCCAGCGGGGAAGCCCCGCAGGTATCTGCGGGGGCGACCCCCGCGTCCTTGGTAGAGCGGAGCTCTACCGACACTTTGCGGGGCTGTGCCGCCCCGCGCCCCTGCGTTACTTTTTGCTCGCGCAAAAAGTAACCAAAAACGCGCTTAAGGGAGAGGGCTCCGCCCTCTCCCTTAATAAACCCTCTCCCTATACAGACACAACACCATTACCCCCAGAGTATGACGATATTCTGTATCAAACAAATCTATCATCCGACCGGGTGAGTTTCTATCCGACTTTCCCCATACATTCGACAACATCGAACGATTCCTGCGTCGTAGAGTCAAAAAGTCCGGTTCAACGCTCCAGCTATAGGCGTAATGCAGAGAGTACCCCAAGAAAACGGAACTGTCGGTTCTATGCAGAAAGTATAAGCGGGGAAGCTGATACCAGCTTCCCCGCTCTTGGTGCGCGGTAGAGACTCAATATGTAGAAAGAGGGGTACATAGGGGAGAAAACTTGGTTTTCTCCCCTATGTGTGTTTTTGGCT
>CANRIN010000012.1 GCA_947630675.1 uncultured Clostridia bacterium
GCCGCGAAAGCCACAGTCGGGAGCATTGCGACGACCATGACAAGCGCCAGCACAAGTGCTAAAACTTTCTTTCGCATCGTTTTGTTTTCTCCTTTCGAATTTTTACAAAAATGTGGGAAGCCTTTTCGCGGTCGTCCGCACCCTTCTGTCCTCCGCCCGGACAACGGTGAGCGGCCGCGGCAAGCCGTATCGCCGTTGTCCAAGCAGACTCTGAAAGGAGACGGAGTTGCGTAAGAAAGCTCCTCCTCCCGACGCTTCCCGTTTCCGCGAAGCGCCGGGAACAGACGCTCTCCGCCGACGCGCGCCGGTTTGCGGAAAATCCTACTTTTTAGCAAATCGGTGTTCACGTCGTTTTGACTAATTATAGCACTGTTAAATTGAAAATGCTAGTCCTTTTCAATAAAAATTTTCGGGGATTTTCAAGTCTCAACTGCCGTCCCGGAGTTTGCGAAAAGGTAGAGGTTTTCGCAAATTATTACAGCCGAAAAATTACCAACCCCGCCCGTCGCATGACGGGCGGGGTTTTGCGTCCGCGGCAGCTCCGGCAGGCGGCGGACTATGACGCGCTCTTCCGCCGCGCATTATAGTATATAATGTATACCTCGGCCCCGGCGAAATCTCCGCCGGGACTTTTGCATCGGCGCGGACTCCTTGCCGGAAACGCGGCGGAGGCCGAAAACCGCTGTTACAGGGGCGTTGTAGACTTTAGACAAATATTGCGGAAGTTTTTGGACAGCTGTACCAATATTCAACCAAAAATTTTTCTTCAAACTGTTGAACATTTGAAAACTCTGTTATATAATGGACACGTGCAAGTTTCTGCTCCGGGTGACCGAACTGCCCGGGCGACCGCCGCGAGGCGGGCTTCGGTTCTACGGGGAGAACCGAAAATGTCGGAAAGTTTGCAAAATATAGGAAGGGAGTATATCAGATGAAGCACACACTCAAAAAGGTGCTGGCGCTCACCCTCTGCGCAGCTCTCGGTCTGAGCCTTGTCGGCGGCGCGTTCGCCGCGGACGCTCCGACGACCACGGCGGCAGAGGCACCGAAGCCCGGGACGTTCGATCTCGGCGCTGTCTGCACCGATGACGGACAGTATGTCAACTCCGTCATCATTCATCTTGAGAAGCCGGTGGACGCCACCGCCGAGGAGCTGAAGGATGCCCTCACCGTAACGGTCAAGGGCTTTACCATCAACTTCTACGGCTTTATCGTCAAGGATAACGCGGACATGCCCCGTATCATTGACGACGTCACCGTCTCCGAGGACGGTCTGACCGTCACCCTCACGCTCAGGTATGCGGGCGAAGGCATCAACTTCTTCAACGGCGACACCCTCGCCGCGAAGACCGACTTCGAGCTCCACAACGGCACCTACGCCGTCGAGGTCGCGGAGAACGTCGGAACGCTCACGACCGAGAGCACGTTCACCTACTCCGGCAAGATGACCGACCCGGAGGAGAGCAAGTGGGGCGCTGTCGACAAGACCGACACCGAGTACAACTACCGCTATTTCGACCCGGCGCAGGACGGCTATAAGATGCCCGAGAACGGCTATGCGCTTATAGTCTGGCTGCACGGCGCCGGCGAGTCTGTCCAGACCGTCGACGGCGAGCCCGTCTACGACAACATGCTCCAGATAACCGCCAACCGCGTCACCGCGTGGGGCCAGAAGGAGACTCAGGACATGTTCGGCGGCGCGTATGTTCTCGCCCCGCAGATGGACGGCCTGAAGAACCCGAACGGCTGGGGCTGGAACCCTGAAGTCGTCATGGCGACCATCGAGGCCTTCATCGACAAGGTCGGCGAGGAGACCGTTGACCGCAACCACATCGTTATAGGCGGCTGCTCGATGGGCGGCATGGGCACCTGGGAGACCATCAAGAAATACCCCGATTACTTCTCCGCGGCGTTCCCGACCTGCGGCAGCACCACCTTCAAGGGCCAGGACATCAAGAACCTGATGCACCTGCCGATCTACTGCATCCACACCGTTGAGGACGGCACCGTCAACATCACCGGCACTCTGAACGCGTATGACACGCTCAAGAACGCCGGCAAGGAGAACATCTACCTCGCTCTCTACGAGCACACCTGGACCGTCGGCACTCCCGACACCACCGCGGATGATCTCGCCGGACTTGCCGCCAACGGCCACTCCAGCTGGATCTACACCCACAACGACATAGACGGCGAGAAGGAAGCCGACAAGTACTTCCTCGACACCTATACCTATGAGCCGACCGGCAAGACCTACACCAACACCAAGCCGTCCGAGCTCGGATACAAGAGCTTCCACGACTGGCTCGCGGGTCAGGTCAAGCCCGAGGTCTGCTACACCACCGAGCGCGAAGTCGTCGCCTTCGGCGAGATAGTCCGCTCCGTCACCGTCCACGGCCTCGGCCTCAAGGCGACCGACAAGATACCCGAGATAGTCGTCACCGTTAAGGACTTCACCAATATCGCCACCGGCGAGACCTCGGATGTTGTCCGCACCGGCGGCACCTCCAAGATAAATGCCGACGGCTCGGTCACTATCACCTATCCGACCGGCATGGCCTTTACCGAGAACGCCGCTTCCTATAAGTACGTTGTTACCGTCGACGGCAAGGAGATCCCGTTCAACGGCAGCATCTCCGAGGTCGATGACTTCGAGGCCGTCACCTACACCACCCCGGCATACACCTGGAGCGGCAAGACGATGACCACCATGAGCAGCCGTTACTTTGCTCCGGACAAGACCGCTTATCCGAAGCCCGCTGACGGTTATCCGCTCGTTGTCTGGCTCCATGGCGGCGGAGAGATCGGCACCGACAACCGTCTGCCCGTCTCCGCAAACGACGTCCACGCCTGGATCGAGGAGCCTTCGCAGAAGGTCTTCGGCGGCGCTTACGTTCTTGCCCCGCAGAACCATGCTGCTGCCGGTGAGGGCGCTCCTGCTGCTACCATGAGCGTCATTCTCCAGTTCATTGAGCAGATGGGCGATATAGACATCGGCAAGGTCTACGTCGGCGGATGCTCCTACGGCGGCATCGGCACTTGGCAGATGCTCCGCAACTATCCGAACTTCTTCGCTGCGGGCTTCCCGATCTGCTGCGGCCCGTCCGGCGGTCTGACCGATGAAGAGGCCAAGTCGCTTGTCAACACCCCGATATACATGACCGTCTCCTCCGGCGACGACTCCGGCATAGTCTCCGGCATGATCGACGCATACAACGACATCACCGCCGCCGGCGGCAAGGACGTCCACATTGCCATCTTCGAGCACAGCGCATACGAGGGCTATGAGGACATGGCGGCCGCTGGCGTCTACATCGACCACTTCAGCTGGACCTATGTCCACGTCGACTATGATGCCAAGGGCGAAGATTACGACGGCCAGATGTTCATCGACTGCTCCAAGGACGCCACCTACAACAACGGCGCTGTTGTAGTCAAGGACGGCAAGCTGACCTACACCTTCAACATGACCGACGCCACTGGCGAGGTCATCGGCACCCAGAGCATCACCCTTAACGGCAAGACCGAGCGCCCGGAGGATACCGGCTACGCCACCTTCAAGACCTACCTTGCCAATAAGAAGAACGCTCATCCGTCCGTCTTCAAGGACGTCACCGCCGAGACCGAGGGCTACGACGCCATCCTTGCGCTCGCGCTCAAGGAGATAGCCAAGGGCGTTACCCCGACCACCTACGCTCCCGCGTCTACCCTCACCCGTGCCGAGTTCGTCACCTTCCTCAGCCGCATCGCCGGCGCGAATGTCGACAACACCAAGGACACCGGCTTCACCGATGTCGCTGTCGGCAGCTGGGAGACCGGCGCTATCGCGTGGGCCGTCGAGAACAAGCTCGTTGAGGGCTATGGCAACGGCAAGTTCGGCCCGAAGGACACCCTGACCGCCGAGCAGGTCAACCTCATCGTTGACCGCCTTATCGCGAACGTTGACGGCTTCAAGGCCGCTGACGGCGAGAAGCTCACCGTCACCGGACCTGTCACCCGTGCTCAGGTCGCGGGTGCTCTCAAGGCTCTTGACGACAACTTCACCCCGACCGTAACGGCTTGGTGGTAAGTCGAAAGTCCTGTTGATTTTCCGAAGCATCTGCCGAAAGACCTTCGGCCTTTCGGCAGATATAAGAACTCCGATGCGTGACTGCGTGCGGACCCCGGCAATTACTTTTGCATGGCGCGGCCGGCAGCGAACGGCTCCGCTCTTGTCGAAAAATTGACGCACGACGCGCGGGAGATCTCCCGCCGCATACGTCGGAGGAAACAGACGCTCTGTTTCGCGTCCGAGGACGCAAAACTCAATAAAGCGTTAAAAGGAGGAGACGGTTTCCGTCTCCTCCTTTTTGCTTGTACGGTCAGGGCCTCCGGCTTTACGGAGGGCAACGAAAGCTCCGGCCAAAGTGCCGGGTGAAGCGATGCGCTGAAATGCCGAGCGGAATATACCGACGCGCTGCGGGCAGGGGGATAAACCCGTTTCTGGCCGCAGGGCAGGTGGCGCAGACGCCGAGAAGTCGGCGCCTCCCCGAGACTCTTTGTCGGGAGCAGGCTCTTTCGGGGCTTATTCGGGCCTTCCGACTCGGCGGAGGGCCCGGCGCGTCACAAAACATTTAAATTGCGTTCATCGAACCGTGCTTTTTTCGGCGAGGGAGCAAATGTACAATGCTCATATCCCAAATGAAAGGAACCTCTCCCCATGAGAAGAACGCTGTCACTTATACTGTCCGCCGCGCTGCTGCCTGCGGGGCTTCCCCGCTGGATGGTTGTGGCCCCCGCCCCGATACTGTGATCTCCCGTAAAAAACTATATCACTTTGAAGTTCTTCCACTTCCCGGAGCGCTGACGGTGTATGAACAGCACCGCGCGTATCACCCAGTCGCAGCACATCGCGAGCGCTACGCCGATGACCTGCCAGTCAAAGACTATGCAGAAGAGATAGGAGAGCGCGAGCCGCCCCGCTATCGTCGAGAACATAGTGACGTACATCGTGTACCTCACGTCGCCCGCGGCGCGCAGTCCGTTGCTGAAGCCGCCGGAGAACGGGAACACGAACGCGTTGAACACGTTGTGTATCAGCACTAGGATAAGCACGAGGCGCTGCGTCTCCGGTTCGAGCGCCGAGAGTGCACACACTATCGGCGTTATGGCAAAGGAGACGGCGTTCCACGCGGTGGATATGAGTATCGTCCACTTGGTGAGCTTCTTGAAGTAGAAGTCGGCGGCGTCGGTATCTCCCGCGCCCATGCAGCGGCCGATGACGGTTATGTACGCCGTGCCCATCGAGTTCGAGGCGGAGGCGGAGAGAGACCAGAGCGTCTGCGCGACGCCGTTCGCAGCTATCTGGCTCGTACCGAAAAGCGCGACGATGCTCGTGAGCGCGACCTTGACGAGTTGGAAAACGCCGTTCTCGGCGCTGTTGGGTATGGCGATACGAAGTATGTTTTTCAGCATATTCGCGTCCCAAGTGAATATCGAGCGGATGCGGTAATGCACCGCCCGCTTGCCGCGGAAGCAGAGCACGGTGACCGTGACAGCGGAGAAGCAGTGCGCTATGAGCGACGGATACGCCACTCCCGCGACGCCCGCATGCAGCAGGAACACCCCGATGAGGTTTCCGGAGACGTTTATCACGTTTGCAGCAAAGGAGATGTACATCGTCACGTTCGTGCGCCCCATGCTGCGGTAGACCGCCGCGCCCGCGTTGTATATCGCGATCGCCGGGTAGGAGAAGGCGAGGATGCGGCTGTAGGTCATGCAGGCGTCCATGACATCCGGCTCGACCTGTCCGAACAGAAGCCCGAATATCGCGCGGCGCCCGAGCAGCACGGCCGCTCCCACCGCCGCCGAGAAGAGCGCGGAGAACATCAGGAGCTGGCTTGCCGAGACGCAGGCGAGGTCGTTCTCTCCCCTGCCGATGTACTGGCTTATCACGACCGCCCCGCCGCCCGCAAGCGCGGTGAATATGTATATGAATATCGTGTTGAACTGGTTGACGAGCGCGACGCCGGACACCGCCGCCTCCCCGGCGTAGCTTATTATCAGCGTGTCCGCTATGCCGACGAGCATGACAAGCAGCTGCTCGAGGAGCAGCGGGATTATCATATTGCGCAGGTCGCGGTTCGTGAACAGCTCGCCCGTGTTCGCGGCGGTACGGGTACCCATGACTTCAGCCTCCGTCGGAGAGCGCGGTGCGGAGTCTGTCCGCGCCGCGCGTACATTATAAAAGTGTTTTTTCGGCGGCTCGCCGCAAAATCTCGGCGGCAAACGGAAGCGCCGTAAACGCTGTGGATTTGCTCCTATCGGTTATAACAGCTCCGCCTGTTCGAGGCGGCGGCGGATCGTCCCGCAGACAGTCGCGGCGACCGCGATTTTTGCTATGTCGAACGGTATGAACGGCGTGACGCAGACGGCTATCGCGTGACTCAGCGCCGAGCCGCTCTGCACGCAGAACCACGCCGTCCCGAAGACGTAGAGCACGGCGGTTCCGAGCACCATCCCGAGGATCTGCACCGCCGCCGAGAGGACGGCGAGCTTCCCTCCCCTGCCCGCGAAACGGCGCGCCGCCGCGTCTATGACGGCTCCGCTCACGAGCGCCATCGGCAGGTAGCCCATGAGGTAGCCGCCGGTCGGGCCGAAGAGCCGTCCCGCGCCGCCCATGAAGCCGGTGAAGACCGGCAGTCCCACAAGTCCGAGGAGCAGGTACACGAGCGTCGCAAGCGAGCCGAGCCGCCATCCGAGCAGCGTCACCGAGAGATATATCCCGAGCGTGCCGAGCGAGATCGGGACCGGACCTATCGGAACGGATACCGGCCCGAGCAGGCAGCAGACAGCGGCCATGACGGCGCAGGCGGTGAGCCGCCGCGTGCGGGATGCGTTTTTTGTAAGAGCAGACATACGAATATCCTCCGTTCACTGAATACGGCGGGGCGAAAACGCCCCGCCGTATCATTATATCTTATCCGGAAACGGCTGTCAAATCTCAGCGGCGGTGGCCGATGCCGAGCCGGCGCTTGAGTATCTTCACGAGCTCCACGACCGGGATGAGCGCTATCGAAAGTCCGAACACTATCGCCCACTCGCCGAGGCTGAGCGCCTGAAGGTGGAATATCGCGTTGAGGCCGGGCACCGTCGTTATCAGTACGGTGAGTATCACGGTGAGAACTATCGCGCCCCACGCAAAGCGATTGCCGAAGAAGCCCATCTTGAAGAGACTGCCCGAGAGGCTGCGGACGTTCAGCGAGTGGAACATCTGCGAGAGTGTGAGCGTGCAGAACGCCATCGTCGTCGCGGTCTCGGGGGAATGTATTCGCCCGATAAAGTAGGCGATAAGTGTCATCGCCGTGAGGAAAAGTCCCTGATAGGCGACGCTTATGCCGACGCCGCCGGAGAACACTCCCTCGTCCGCACTGCGCGGCGGGGTGTTCATCGAGTCCGGCTCCGCCGGCTCGATGCCGAGCGCGAGCGCGGGGAAGGTGTCGCTGACGAGGTTTATCCAGAGTATCTGGACGGTATGCAGAAGCGAGAAGCCGGAGAGAGTCGCGACAAGGACGCTCAGCACCTCCGCGAGGTTGCAGCTGAGAAGGAACTGGACGCACTTGCGCATATTCGAGTAGATCTTGCGTCCCTCTTCGACGGCGACGATTATCGTGGCGAAGTTGTCGTCGGTGAGGACCATGTCCGCGACGTTCTTCGTGACGTCTGTGCCGGTGATGCCCATTCCGACGCCGATGTCGGCGCGGGAGAGCGCCGGCGCGTCGTTGACGCCGTCGCCCGTCATGGCGCAGACCTTGCCGCGCGACTGCCACGCCTCGACTATCCTGACCTTGTGCTCCGGGCTCACCCGCGCGTAGACCGAGTAGCGCTCGACCGTCGCCCTGAACTCCTCTTCGCTTATCCGGTCGAGCTCGGCGCCGGTGAGGGCAAGCTGTCCCTCGCTGAGTATGCCGAGCTCGCGCGCTATCGCTACGGCGGTGGTCTTGTGGTCGCCGGTTATCATTATCGGGCGGACGCCGGCGCGGCGGCAGACCTCGACCGCGTCCTTCACCTCGGGACGCGCGGGGTCTATCATGCCGTACATACCGAGGAACACGAGCCCGTATTCGCCGAGCTCGGACGAGTCGGGTATGGCCTCGCGGAGGTCCATCGCGGCGGCGAGGACGCGGAGCGCTTCACCCGCCATCCTGTCGTTCATACCGCGCATGAGGGCGCGGGTCTCGTCGTCCATGTCCACGATTCCGTCATCGGTGAGGACGCGGTCGCAGCGGTCAAGCAGCACGTCCGGCGCGCCCTTCGTGTACTGGATGAACTGCCCGTGCGTCGCATGGAAGGTCGTCATCAGCTTGCGCTCCGAGTCGAACGGATACTCGCCCGAGCGCGGGGCAGCGGCGAGCTTCTTATCCACGGGGTAGCCTATCCGGTCGGCGAAAGCCACGAGCGCGGTCTCGGTCGGGTCGCCGACAAGCCCCTCGGGGGAGCGGTGGGTGTCGTTACAGAACGCCATCGCCTCGACGAGGCGCTCCACCACGAGCCCTGCCGTTATTTCGTCCGCGTCAGAAAGTCCCGCGGCCGTCGCGACCTTCACGACGGTCATACGGTTCTGGGTGAGCGTTCCGGTCTTGTCCGAGCAGATTATCTGTGTGCAGCCGAGGGTCTCGACCGCCGGGAGCTTGCGGATTATCGCGCCCCTGTCGGCCATCCGCTCGACGCCGAGCGCCATGACTATCGTGACGACCGCGGGCAGTCCCTCCGGTATCGCCGCGACGGCGAGCGATACCGAGAGCAGGAACGCGTCTATCGCGGAGACGGCGCTGAGCACGCCGGAGCGCCAGTCGCGGATAAGCGTCGCCGCCATGATGACGACGCATATCGCGAGCACGAGGACGGTGAGCACCTTCGAGAGCTCGGCGAGCTTCTTCTGTATCGGCGTCTGCTTCTCCTCCGCCGCGAGGAGCGAGCCGGCTATGTGGCCCATCTGGGTGTTCATGCCGGTCGCGACGACGACGCCGGCTCCGCGTCCGTAGACGACCGAGGTACCGTTGTACGCCATGTTCGCCCTGTCGCCGAGAACGGCCGCCGCGTCGACAAGCGCGGAGGCGTCCTTCTCTGCGGGGACGCTCTCGCCGGTGAGCGCGGCCTCCTCTATCTTGAGAGACGCCGATTCGATGAGCCGCATATCCGCCGCTACGCAGTCGCCCGCCTCGAACTCCACGATGTCGCCGGGAACTATCCGCTCCACCGGCAGCAGGACTGTCGTTCCGTCGCGGCGGACCTTTGCCGTAGAGCTCGTCATGCTTTTCAGCGCGGCTATGGCCGCGTCTGCCTTACCCTCCTGGACGATGCCCATGACGGTGTTCAGCGCGACGACGGCGAAGATTATCAGCATATCCACCCACTCGCCGAAGGCTCCGCTTATCGCGCCCGCGACGATGAGAACGATTATCATCGGGTTTTTCAGCTGCTCGATGATGCGCGCGAAAAGGGACTTCTTCTTTCCCTCCGCAAGCCGGTTCTCGCCGTACCGGGCGAGACGCCCGTCCGCTTCGGAGGTATCCAGCCCGCGCGGAGACGACTTTTCCGCCGCGAGCGCTTCCGGAATGCCGAGAGAATGAAAGTTTGTCGTGTTTTCCATGTACAGAGCTCCTTAACCATAATAATGTCGGGTATATCCGAACCTCTCCGCGCCGCCGTCCTGCGGCACAGGGAGGGGATCGTTACAAAAACCGTAACAGAAGGGTGCGCGCCGCCTGCGCTCCTCGGTGCGTTGGCGAAACGCCGCCGCGCGCAAAGACTGTGGAAAATATTGTGGAAAAGTGGAATATATTGTGAAAACTGTCGGCCTGAAGAAAAATTTATGCTCTAATGCTTGACATTATATGAAATATGGGGTATTATATTTTTGTAACCGTTTTGTAACTATTTTGATACTGTTTGTAACTTTTGAGCTTTGTGTCAAAAAAGATAGATAAAACTTTCGGAAACGAGAGAAAATGACACAAGCAGGCACAAAAGGAGAAAATTATGGTCGAGAGAATTATACATCAGGACGCGGAAAATATCAATACCGTTTCCGCTCCCGAGCGAAAAGAAAACAGCAAAGCACTGAAAAACAACCGCGCGGCGGCGCGTCCGCTCCGTGCGCTCGGCATGAAGGTCCGTGCGGCGGCTGCCGCCGTATCCGAAAAGGCATCCTCTGTCGGCAGGGCGCTTCGCCGCGCCGCTTTCCGCGCCGTCTCCGCCGTGTCCGGCGGCGGCAGGCGCGAGACCCTTCCGCGCACTGCGGGCGTTGCGGTGCTGTTTGCCGCGGTGGCGCTCGTCGTCACCGGCGCTTTCGTCGGCGTCGGCCTCGAGGTGCTAGTGGACGGTGAGCCGGTCGGCTACGTCCGCGACCGTGAGCAGTTCAATGAGGTCATCGAGAGCGTCGAGGCCAAGGCCGGCGCGATACTCGGCAGGCCCTACTTCCTCGATACCGACGTCAGCTATCGGCTCGACCTCTTCGCAAAGGAGAGCGGCGAGCTTGACACCGCGTCGGTCGAGCGTGCTCTCTTCGGCGACATAGACGAGATAAGCCAGCTCTATGTTATGACGGTCGACGGCGAGATAATCGGCGCCAATGAGGACGGAGAAGCCCTCGAGAAGATGGCCTCTGACGTGCTCGCCTCCGCCGAGGCGTCCGCGATGGATGCGGACAGCGTCGAGCTGCTTGAGAACATCGACATCACCCTTCAGTACACCGCAAGCGAGAACTGGCGGTCGCTTGACGAGATAAGCGGCATCATCCACTCCAACTCGGTCGAGACCATGACCTACACCGTTCAGGAGGGCGACCTCTGGAGCGACATCGCCGCAAGTCACGGCATGAGCGAGGATACCCTCGCCGCCATGAACCCGGACGTCGATCCCGCCTCTATCCTCGCGGGCGACGAGATAGTCATAAGCGAAGCGGTCCCGCTGATGAGCGTCCGCACCACCGAGACCGTGAGCGAGGACGTGACTATCGAGCACGGCACCCAGTACGTCTACTCCTCCTCCTACTGGTCGGGCGACAGCATCGTCACCAAGCGCGGCGTCGACGGACTCAAGCGCGTCACGAGCGAGATAGTCAGCATCGACGGCAAGGTTCGCGAGAAGAACGTCATAAGCGAAGAAGTCCTCACCGAGCCGGAGGATCAGGTGATAACGCTCGGCACCCGCAGCTTTGTTCTCCCGTTCCCCGGCTACAAGACGATAACCAGCTCCTTCGGCTGGCGGACCTTGCGCGGCAAGCCGAACAACCACACCGGCATCGACTTCGCGGGAGCCTACGGCAGCCGCGTTCAGGCCAGCTACTCCGGCAAGGTCATCTTTGCCGGTTGGAACGGCAGCTACGGCAAGTGCGTCATCATCGACCACGGCTCCGGCTACCAGACCCTCTACGGACACAACAGCCGTATCGCCGTCAGCGTCGGCGACTACGTCTCGCAGGGACAGACGATAGCCTACGTCGGCTCGACCGGCAACTCGACCGGCCCGCACTGCCACTTTGAGATACGGATAAACGGCGTCAAGGTCAACCCGGCAAAGTACCTCTGGCGGTAAGGCAAACAAAATATCGTTCGGGGCGGTGCAGATGCACCGCCCCGATTTTATCTGCCGGAGTTTTCCGTCCGCAGGCGCGACCCAGATCCTAGTTTCCCTCCGTCCACTCTACGGCGTAGTAGTAATCCACGCCCTGCAGCGCCATGGATATCGCCGCGCCGACGAGCCTCGCCGCACCGTCTACGAGGCGGTCGATGTCCCGCGGTGTGACAAACATCGAGCCGTAGCGGCTCTCATGCGGCGAGGAACCGGTCAGCTGCTCCGCCACCGTCGCGGCGTCCACGACGGTCGGCACGCCGACGGCTATGACCGGCACGCCGAGCGTCTCGCGGTCGAGCGCCGCGCGGCTGTTGCCCACCCCCGAACCGGGTACTATCCCCGAGGAGGAGATCTGTACGGTCGAGCAGAGGCGTGTGACGTCCAGGCTCGCGAGCGCGTCCACCGCGAGGATAAAGGCGGGCTTCATCCGCTCCGCCGCACCGGCTATCAGGTCTGCGGACTCTATGCCGGTCGTGCCAAGAACCCCCGGCGTGAGCACCGACACCGGGCGGAGCGAGCGGAACCGGTCGTCTCCCGAAAACTCTACGAGATGGCGCGTGACCATGGTGCGCTCCGCCGCCTTCGGGCCGAGCGCGTCCGGCGTGACGGCGCGGTTCCCGAGCCCTATCACCATCGCGGGCGCAAGCCTGTCCTCCGGCAGGAAGCTCTCAAGCTCCGCCGCCAGCGCCTCCGCGAGCGTGGGAAGCGCTTCCGGTGAAATCGACCCCGCCTCCACCGTGACGTATCGCCCCACCGGCTTCGATATCGCCTCGGCGCCGGTATCGTCCAACACCTCTACCTCGACTATGTGCGTCCCGCCGCGCAGGCGCTCCTCCGATCGCACTCCCGCCAGGGCGCCGGTTTCCGGCGACGTAAGGCGCAGGCTCTCGAGCGCAAGGTCGGTGCGCACCGGCATAAAATACCCCTCCCAAAAAGCCTTGAATGACAGCTGATAAAGTTTTTGCACTTTTTCAAAAATTATTGTTGCAATCCCGAAAAATAAATGATATAATATGTTTCCGACCGAGTGCTTCGGTACTTATTGAATGAAAGAACGGAGGTGGACAGGATGCCTAACATCAAGTCCGCGAAAAAGCGTGTTAAGGTAAGCGAGACCAAGAACGAGCAGAACAAGATAGTCAAGTCGATAATGAAGACCTCTATCCGCAAGGTCAAGATAGCGACCGAGGCGGGTGACAAGGCTCTCGCGACCGAGCTGTACAAGCAGGCTGCGGCTTCGATCGACAAGGCGGCGCAGGCAGGCGTCATTCACAAGAATAACGCGGCCAACAAAAAGTCCGGCCTCGTTAAGCGTATCAACGCCATAGCTTAAAATAACCGCAAAACGACGGGACGTTCCTTTCGGAACGTCCCGTTTTTTGACAGACTTTCGCATGAAATCGTGCTCGCGGATTATCAACTTCGTACAGTGTTGGGACGTCGGCGCGAAGCGCCGAGGTATGATGCGCCCGGTAGAAAGCTTCGGTGCGCAGCGAGTAGAAGGGCGCATTCGCGCCGCGAAAATGGATCGGAGCTTATTCGCCCCCTTTGGCGGCGAACTCTGCGAGGCTGCCATCGCGCCCTGTTCCTCCAACAGTCTGCGAAACAGGCGCCCCTACTCCTTCGGCGCGCCGAGCTTCTTTAAGAGGTGCAGCACCATGCCGCCGAGAGCGTTTCCCACGCTCATGACGGCGAGGTATCCGAGCGTGCGGAGGCTCCACGCGCCCGCGACGGTGAAGTAGTACATATTCGCGACGCAGTGCTCAAAGCCGCAGAAGATAAATCCCATCACCCCGAGGAACAGCGCGATATACTTCCCGAGCTCGTGCGGGTTGCGGGCAAAGTTCTCCACCGCTATGTATATCAGCATGTTGCAGAAGAACGAGAGAATGAATATGCTGAAAATGCCGTCCGAGAGTTTGGCCGCCGCGACGGTCTCGGCGGCGGCGCGCAGCGCCTCGCCGTTCCGCGTGAAGAGCTCAAGCGTGCCCACAAGGAATGTGCCCGCGAGATTCCCGAGCCATATCACGAGAAGCGACGGCAGGAACTTCACCCCCCTGTCCGGAAGGTAGCACGCCTTGCCGGTAAAGAGGTCAAAGCCGAAGACGCATATCGTGAAAAGTCCGACGGTAAAGAGCGCCGCGCCGAGTATCCGGCTCTCCGACATGAGGTAGACCGTGCCGCCCACGGATATGCACAGCCCCGCGAGCACCGCGCGGAGGAAGGTCCTGAGATATTCTTTCATATTTGTCACCCGCTGTCTCTGTTTTCTGATACTGATGATACCACATATTCCGCTCGGAGTACAGTGCAAAAAATTTTTCCAGAAAATCTGCGTTTGGGTATTGCAATTTCAGAGCGGGTGTGGTACACTAAACGCGTGAACAGATATTCACACGTTTCTGAATTGAAAGGAGTGAAGCGTATGCCGAACCGTGACATACCGGACGAGGCGAGCGCCCTCATAGAACAGACCCGCGAGGCGCTTCCCGCGCCGGAGGCCGTCGAGAGGATGGCGGAATTCTTCAAGCTGCTCGGCGAGCCGACGCGCGTCCGGATACTCGCCGCGCTTGCCGAGGGCGAGCTCTGCGTCAGCGACCTTGCGGCGGCGCTCGGTATGGAGCGGACGGCCGTGAGCCACCAGCTCCGCATACTCCGCGCGGCGCGGCTCGTGCGCGCCCGCAGAGACGGTAAGATGATCTGCTACTCCTTTGACGACGACCATGTGGACGGTATCTTCCGCCTCGCGCGGGAGCACATCGGCCATACCGAGCACGCCTGAGACGTGCTCCTACCCGCGCGGGCGCCGCATCAGCGGCGCACCATACTTGTTTGAAGAGAGGCGCAAATATGGCAACCGAATCAGCGGAAACCGCCGTAACGACGGCGGAGAAGGAAATTTTTACTTCAAAGAGTGAACAAATGCTCACTCGAACGCATGAGCATGAACACGAACTTCACAGCCACGAACATCACGGGCATCACCACGACGACGGGTGCGGGCACTGCCATGACGACGGCTGCTCCTGCGGGCACGATCACGGGCACGGCTCCGCCACGCTCTTCAAGGGGTACTCCTGCTCCTGCTGCGGTGAAGACGGCGACAGCTGCTGCGATGGCGATGCGGACGAGGGCCCCGCGTGGGTGCTGTGGGTGCGGATGGCCGCAGCCGCGGCGCTCGGCGCAGTCGGGATGTTCGTCCCCATGCCCGGATGGGCGTCGCTCACGCTCTGCGTGCTCGCGTGGCTCGTCGCGTCCTACGACCTCGCGATAGGCATGGCTCGCGACATCATGCACGGTGAAATATTCGGCGAGTGTATGCTGATGGTCGTTGCGAGCATCGGCGCGCTTGCCATCGGCGAAACGCTCGAGGCGCTCGCCGTCGTGATACTCTACCAGATAGGCGAATGGCTCCAGGATCGCGCGGTCGACCGCTCGCGCTCGAGCATATCCGAGATGCTCGACCTGCGCCCCGAGACCGCGAACCTCCTCGACGCGCGGAGCGAGGTTAAGGTCGTCCCGCCCGAGCAGGTCGCCGTCGGCGACCGGGTGCTCGTCCGCGCGGGCGAGCGCGTCCCGGTAGACGGCACGGTCGTAAGCGGACGCGCGAGCTTCGACACCTCCGCGCTCACCGGCGAGAGCCTGCCTCTCGCCGCCGCCGAGGGAAGCGAGTTGCTCGCCGGCTTCATATCGACCGACGGCGCGGTGACGGTAGAGGCAACGCACCCCGCAAGCGAGTCGGCCGCCGCCCGCCTCGAGGACCTGCTCCACGAGACGGAGAAAAACCGCGCCCCCACCGAGAGCTTCATACGGAGGTTTGCGAAGATCTACACCCCGGTAGTGATGGGACTTGCGGTGCTCGTCGCAGTCGCCGGCGGCTTTGCCTCGGGAGACGCGCGGGAGTGGATAAACCGCGCGCTCACCTTCCTTGTCGCGAGCTGCCCCTGCGCGCTGGTGCTGTCGATACCGCTCGGCTTCTTCGGCGGCATAGGCGGCGCGGCAAAGCGCGGAATAATGGTCAAGGGCGGCGCGGCGCTCGAGACGCTTGCAGACCGCTCGCTTTCGGTGGTGTTTGACAAGACCGGCACCCTCACCGAAGGCAGGTTTGAGGTGCGGGACGTTCTGCCCGAAGACGGCATAGCGCGCGAGGAGCTGCTCCGCGCCGCAGCCTGTGCCGAGAGCCGCTCGGCACACCCGCTCGCGGCGGCGATAGTCGCTGCCGCCGGCGAAGTCCCGCCGGCAAAGGACGTCTCCGAGCTTGCCGGCCTCGGCCTCATAGCCGAGACCGACGGCGGAACGGTCGCCGCCGGAAACGCTGCGCTGATGGAGCGTGTCGGCGTCAGCACGGCGCGTCTTACAGAGACCGGCGCAACGGCGGTCCACGTCGCGCGGGACGGAAAGTACCTCGGCGTGATACTCCTCGGCGACCGTCCGAAGGACGGCGCGGCGGACGCGATAGCGGCGCTGCGCGGCCTAGGCGTGAAAGACATAACGATGCTCACGGGCGACGCGGAGGCCGCCGCGCGCGGAGCCGCAGAACAGCTCGGCATAACGTCGGTGCGCGCGGGGCTGCTGCCGGAGGACAAGGTCGCGGAGGTCGGAAAGCTCCGCTCCCAGGGCGGGAAGGTGCTGTTTGTCGGAGACGGTCTCAACGACGCCCCGGTGCTCGCGGCGGCGGACGTCTCTATCGCCATGGCGAACGGCCGGAACCGCATAAGCGTCGAGGCGGCGGACGCCGTGATAATGAGCGGCTCGCCCGCGCGCGTCACCGACGCGGTACGCGTCGGGCGGCGCACCGTGGGTATCGTGAGAGAGAACACCGCGTTCGCGCTCGCGGCGAAGGGCGTCGTGCTGATACTCGCGGCGCTCGGGTTTGCGCCGATGTGGGCGGCGGTGTTCGCGGATGTGGGCGTCTGTCTGCTCGCTGTCCTCAACGCCCTCCGCGCACTGAAATGAAGATTTTCGCGGCGAATCGCGGCGGGATTGTACAATGTCGGGACGGCGGCGCTTCGCGCCGCCGTCTGATGCGCACGGTAGGGGTCGAATGAGATATGGGTCTCGGTTGGTGCCTTGTACACGCCGTAAAAAATAGATTTATGAATTTTCAAGTATTTTTTAAATCTACAGATTCAAATTTGTTCGCCGCCTGCGGCGGCGAACAGCGCGAGGTTTTTGGCAAGCTTTGAGCGGCACACTGTACTGTGCCGCTCAAATTTTGCGCTTCGCTTTTTCCGTTGGATGAAAGCTCAAATTTCCCCTTGTAATTTCCGGCAAACGTGGTATAATTTTATTTACGGTGTGCGTGAACGGTTTGCACAGAACGCCGTCACGGGCGCAGCTCCCAAAATTCCACACAGTAATGGCGGATGCGGCGGATAATATCCGTCCGTTCCGCACACGGAGGGACAGTTCATGCCTGATATGCTTGTACCGATACTGTTATTTATCGTGGGTCTCATAGCGCTGATAAAGGGCGGAGACTGGTTCGTGGACGGAGCAAGCGGCATAGCGCGGCGGTTCCACCTGTCCGAGCTGCTGATAGGCGCGACCGTCGTCAGCATCGGCACGACCCTGCCGGAGGTCATGGTCTCGACTACCTCCGCCATCGGCGGCCACGGAGAAATAGCTTACGGCAACGCCATCGGCTCGGTCATATGCAACACCTCGCTCATAGCGGCGATAACGATATCCGTCCGGCCGGGCAAGGTCGACTCGAAGTCGCTCCGCCTTCCGGTCTGTTTCTTCTTCATAGCCGCCGCCTTCTACGCAGTCATAAGCTACACGACGGGCAGGTTCGAGCGGCCGATGGGCATAGCTCTCCTCGCGGGGTTTGTCGTGTACATGGTCATCTCCGCCGTCAGCATGCGCTCAGGCAGCGCGCCGGAGGGTTCGGAGCCGGCGGAGGAGATAAAGCAGGGGCCGTTCTGGAAGGACATCCTCATGCTCGTGATAGGCGCGGCGCTGATAGCCGTCGGCGCGCGTCTGCTTGTCGACAACGGCACGAAAATAGCCGAGTGGCTGGGCGTGCCCGAGTCGGTGATAGGGCTGACGTTCGTCGCGCTCGGCACCTCCCTGCCGGAGCTCGTCACCGCGATAACGGCGCTTGCGAAGGGCCACAGCGCGCTGTCGCTCGGAAACATCGTCGGCGCGAACCTCTTCAACCTCGTACTCGTGAGCGGCGCTTCGATAGCGCTCGCGCCGTTCAATATACCGGAAAACTCGGTCATTATGGGTCACAACGCCTCGCTCGTGCTCGACCTTCCGGTGATGTTTGCCGTCATGCTCATCATGACCGTCCCGGCGCTCGCGAAGGGCAGGCTCTACCGCGTGCAGGGCATAGCGCTGCTCGCGATATACGCGGCGTTCTGCGTGATGCAGTTCGTCATGTGAATGAATGTGTAAGCGATCTGATGCGCCCGCCTTGTGCGGGCGCAAATTTATTCTTCCCTTTCTCTTTACATTTGCGGAAAACTGCGCTATAATTACCATTGTACGCAACTAACCGTAATTATTTGGAGGAGATACCCATGAAGTACATCGATCTGCACTGCGATACTCTCTCCCGCCTTCTGATGAGCGGCGAGAGCCTTGCTTCGAACAGCTGCCAGATAGACCTCGACAAGCTCGAGAAGGGCGGCTGCGGCGCGCAGTTCTTCGCCATGTTCATGCCTGTCCCGCGCATAGAGGACCCGTATGCCCGCTGCCTCGACATGCTCGCAAACGGCGAGAAGGAGTTCGCTGCGAACGCCGACCGCATCACGCTCTGCCGCAATTACTCCGACCTCGAGCGCGCCAACGCCGAGGGGAAGATCGGCGCGTTCCTCACCGTCGAGGACAGCGGCATCTTCGAGTGCGACATCGACAAGATGCGCGCCCTCTACGAGCGCGGTCTGCGCCTTGTCACCATCACCTGGAACTTCAAGAACATAGCCGGCTCGCCGAACATCACCCCCGAGTTCTCCGCCGAGGGTCTTACGCCCCACGGGATAGAGATGGTCGAGGAGATGGAGCATCTCGGCATCATTCCGGACGCGAGCCATCTCTCGGACGGCGGCTTCTGGTCGCTCGTCGAGAACTGCAAAAAGCCGTTCGTCGCTTCGCACTCCTGCGCACGGAGCATCGCGAACGTCACCCGCAACCTCACCGACGAGATGCTGAAGGCGCTCGCGGACAAGGGCGGCGTGGTCGGCATCAACTACCTCGATCACTTCGTCGCGCCGCGCGGCGGCGACATGTTCAACCAGAACCAGGACGAGGGCAACGAGTGCACTCTCGAGGACCTCGCGAGCCACGCCGTCCATATGATCGACGTCGCGGGTGAGGACGTCGTCGCCCTCGGCAGCGACTTCGACGGCATCAGCGGCTGGCCGAAGGGTCTCGACAACGCAAGCTGCGTCCCGCTCGTGGCGGACGCGCTGAAGAAGGCGGGCATCCCGGAGCGCGTCGTGGAGAAGATATTCTACACGAACGCCGCCCGCGTCATCAAGGATTGCATGGGCTGAGCCCTGTGATACTCTAAATATCCCTGCATGGAGGTAAAAGCTATGACTGTTTATACACCCACCGGAGTCTGCTCGCGTGAGATACGCGTCGAGCTTGACGGCGACAAGATCGCTTCCGTCGAGGTCATCGGCGGCTGCAACGGCAACCTCAAGGGCATCAGCCGTCTGCTGAAGGGCATGGACGCGCGGGACGCAATCGAGCGTATGCGCGGCACCACCTGCGGCATGAAGCCCACGAGCTGCCCCGACCAGATAAGCTACGCCATAGAGCAGGCGCTTGCCGAGGCCGGCAAGTAAGGACGTATGATCCGCCCGCTCGACAGAGAGCGGTTCTCCGAGCTGTATCGAAAGCACATCGACCTCGACTTCCCCGCGGATGAGCGTCCTCCGGAGAGGATGTTCGCGGACGGGCTCGACCGGGGGCTCTACACCGGGTACATATACGCCGAGAACGATGAGGAACGCGGCTATGCGTTCCTCATCGAGCGTTCCGGCGCGGTGATGCTCTTTCTCTTCGCCGTCTACGACGGGTACAGGGGGCAGGGCGTCGGGACCCGGTTCATGCGCGAGCTTCTGGAGATGATACGCGGTATGCGCTGTATCGTCCTCGAGGCCGAGCGGCCGGAGAACGCCGAAAACGATGAGGAGCGCACCGTCCGCGAGAAGCGGATAAGCTTCTACGAACGCCTCGGGTACGTCGCGTACCGCGAGATAGACTACGAGGTCTACCACGTTCCGATGTGGCTCATGGTGCATCCCCTCGGGAATCCGCTCCCGTCCGCGCGCGAAGTTGCGGACGCGATGCAGGGATTCTACTCCTACGCGAAGGGACTTCCGCTCCGCACGAGCCTCTTTCGGGAAGAATAGAGCCGGCCCTGCTTTGCGGAGAACGGCGCGAAAAAATCCGGGGCTCGCTTTATGGTGATATGGCAAGAAGATGGCAGCCACGAAAGTGGCTGCCATCTTTTGTGCTGTAATGAGGAGAGGAAGGAGCGGGGATTTATGCCGCAAAAGCCCCTGACGCAGCGACACGGGATACCCTGTGCCGGGGTAACGGCGTATGCTGTTTCCCTGCCTCCCCGGCGAGGAGCAAGGGGGGATTTCCCTTGCGGGTTCGGGCGGAGCCCGGGTCGCCGCCAAATACAGCCCGCTCTCACGGAAAATAACGAATAGCCGAAACGGAAGCGGATGCAGCCCGCAATTGTTTGTTGAATATTACCAATTTACAAAGCAGTCCGAGATATGTATAATATACTGGGTATAGCAGAACCGAAAACTGTATCGGATATAAAAATTAATAGGAGGATTTACAGATGAAGAGAGTACTTACCTTTCTCCTCGCCGTGCTCATGACGGCCGGGCTTCTTGCCGGCTGCGGAAACGGAGGAGAAAACCCGAGCGTTTCCACGTCGACCGAGCCGTCGGCAGATCCGAGCTACGCGGCGTCGACCGAGCCGTCGGCAGATCCGAGCTACGCGGCGTCGACCTCGACCGAGCCGGGAGGCACCGAGATCGAACTCCCCCTCACCACGGACGAGGTGTCCTTTGACTACTGGGTTCCCAACAGCGCTTCGTTCGAGGACTACACGAGCTTCGACGACAACCTGTTCTATCAGTGGATGGAGGATCAGACCGGCGTTCACCTCAATTTCATCCACCCGAGCGTCGGCAGTGAGAACGAGGCCTTCTCGGCCATGATACTGTCTCGCGAATATCCGGACTTTATCAGCTTCTTCTCCAGCTATTACAGCGGCGGAGTTGACAAGGCGATAAACGACGGTGTTTTGCGCCGCCTCAACGAGCTGGTCGACCGGTACATGCCGAACTACAAGGCTACCGTCTACCGTGACGAGGATACCTTCATCCGCGCCATCTCGGACAGCGGCAACCTGTGGGGCGTGCATCACATCGTCGACTACGCCCAGGGCGCTTGGCTCGGACTCGGCGTACGCAGCGACTGGCTGGACAAGGCCGGTCTGACCATAGAGGATGCTTCGACCATCGACGGTATGGAGCGTGTTCTGACCGCGTTTAAGGATTATACCTACGGCAACCAGGGCGCGCTCTTCCTGTCCAACGGCGGTCTTAACGTCGGCGGCAGTATCTGCGGCTCGTACGGCACCGGTTCGGTGCTCAGCGGCGGCTCTCGCATCCTGAACGTCGACGGCAAGGCGACCTACTCGCCGATGCAGCCCGGCTTCAAGGACTACGTTGCCAAGATGGCCGACTGGTACGCCAAGGGACTTATCAACACCAACTACATTGCCGACGCGAGCAGCTATGCCGCCGAGGATCGTTGGATAAACAGCGACATCGGACTTGCCGAGTTCGTCTACACCATGGCTGCGAACTTCGCGGACATTGCCGCGACAAGCGAGCTGTATCCGCAGCCCGACTTCCACATCTCGGCGCTTGCGACTCCGAAGCTGACCGCTGATATGGACGTTTCAAAGGACGTTCACATCCGTCAGACCCAGGAGCTTGTCCGCACCAACTACTCGATGGGCATCACCACCGGCTGCACCGACGATGAGATTGAGATTGCGTGCCGCTACTGGGACTATGTGTTCAGCCCGGACGGCATCACCGCCTCCAACTGGGGCCCGTACGAGGGCGAGATGGGCGACGTGAACGCCACCTACTATGTCGACGAGACCGACGCCAACGGCGACGGACACATCGAGTGCTATCAGCCGTGGATGATGGAGAAGTACGGCAACGTCACCAACATCCAGTACAAGGTCGCCGCCTACATGGGACCGTCCTACTGCATCTGGAGCCGCGAGTGGTGCGCGCTGAGTGAGGAAGAGATCAACTACACCAAGATTTGGGACACCGCCGGAAACGACTGGATGTGGCCGGGCGGAGTTACCCTGACCGCCGACGAGGGCGCAGAGGCTTCTGGCATCCTGAGCGGCTGCAACACCGCCGTCACCGAGTGGACCGCGCTGGTCATAACCGGACAGAAGTCGGCCGACACCTACGAGACCGAGCTTGTCCCGCAGCTTGAGTCGCTGAACATCGCCCGCGCGGAAGAGTTGTATCAGAACGCTCTCGACCGCTATATGCAGCGTTCGCAGTACCTCCAGTAAGAAGTTCGTAAACAGGGTCAAATTAAAGGACGACACCCGAAAGGGTGTCGTCCTTTTGAGTCTCTAAAAAAGTCCTGACGAACGTTTTTGACAGGCCGAAATCAAGCGCTCACCAAAGTGAGCGCCCGATTTACGCATTTCACTGCTTATCAAACACGAGCCCGCCGTCCTGTGCGCGCGCCGTCACCTTGTCGCCGGACTTCAGGCTGCCGTCGAGTATCTTTTCCGCAACGGCGTCCTCGACCTTCGAGCTGAGTGCCCGCCTGAGCGGACGCGCGCCGTAGGTCGGGTCGAAGCCCTCGTCCGCTATGAGGTCGAGCGCACTGTCGTCCGCCGTGAGCTCAACGCCGCTCGCGTCGAGTATCCTCTTTGCGACGGTGTCAAACATCGACCGCGCTATCTCCCGTATAGTCTCCTTGTCGAGCCGGTGGAAGACGATCACCTCGTCGATGCGGTTCAGGAACTCCGGCCGGAACGCCTCGCGCAGGCGCTGCATGACGGTGGCGCGGATCTCCTCGTCGGTGGGTGCGTCGTCGCTCTCGCCGAAGCCGAGGCGCTTCCGCTCCATGAGGTCGTGCGCGCCGAGGTTCGAGGTCATGACGATTATCGTGTTCTTGAAGTCGACGACGCGTCCCTGCGAGTCGCTGAGGCGTCCGTCCTCGAGTATCTGGAGCAGGATGTTGAAGACGTCGGGGTGAGCCTTCTCTATCTCGTCGAAGAGCACGACGGAGTACGGTGTGCGGCGGACCTTCTCGGTGAGCTGTCCGCCCTCGTCAAATCCGACGTATCCCGGAGGCGAACCGATGAGCTTCGATACGGAGTGCTTTTCCATATACTCGCTCATGTCCACGCGGATCATGGCGTTCTCGTCGCCGAAGAGCGCCTCCGCAAGCGCGCGGCAGAGCTCGGTCTTGCCGACGCCCGTCGGCCCCAGGAAGATGAAGCTGCCGGTCGGGCGCTTCGGGTCCTTGAGGCCGACGCGTCCGCGCCGTATGGCGCGCGACACCGCGCTCACGGCCTCGTCCTGACCGATAACGCGCCGGTGCAGGATGTCTTCCATGTGCAGGAGCCGCTCCGCCTCGTCCTCGGTGAGGCGCGTGACCGGAACGCCGGTCCAGCCGCTCACGACGGCCGCGACGTCCTCCTCCGATACCGAGCCGCGCTCGCCGGAGCTCTTGCCCTGCCACTCCGCGCGCTCGCGCTCGAGCTCCTCGCGGGTCTTCTTCTCCTCGTCGCGGAGCTGCGCCGCGAGCTCGAAGTCCTGGCTAGTCACCGCCGACTCCTTCTCGGCGGCGAGGCGGTCAAGCTTCTCCTCGAGCTCCTTGAGGGAATCCGGTGCGGTGGCGGACGCCATGCGCACGCGGCTGCACGCCTCGTCGATAAGGTCTATCGCCTTGTCCGGCAGACGGCGGTCGCCGATATAGCGGGCGCTCAGCTCGACGGCTGCCTTTATCGCCTCGTCCGGTATCTTCAGGCCGTGGTGCGCCTCGTAGCGGTCGCGGAGCCCCTTCAGTATCTCGACGGCCTCCGCCTCGGTGGGCTCGCCCACCATGACCGGCTGGAAGCGCCGCTCGAGCGCCGCGTCCTTCTCGATGTGCTTGCGGTACTCGTCTATCGTCGTTGCGCCTATGACCTGTATCTCACCGCGCGAGAGCGCCGGCTTGAGGATATTCGCGGCGTCGATGGCGCCCTCCGCCGCGCCCGCGCCTATAATGGTGTGTATCTCGTCGATGAAGAGTATGACGTTGCCGGCGTCCTTCACCTCGTCGATAGCGCCCTTTATGCGCTCCTCGAACTCGCCGCGGTACTTCGTTCCGGCGAGCATACCGCCGAGGTCGAGCGAGAAGAGACGCTTGTTTTTCAGCGTCTCGGGCACGTCGCCCGCGGCTATCCGCTCCGCAAGTCCCTCCGCGACGGCGGTCTTGCCGACGCCCGGCTCGCCTATCAGCACCGGGTTGTTCTTAGTGCGGCGGGAGAGGATGCGTATGACTCGCGCGGTCTCCTCGTCGCGCCCGATTATCGGGTCGAGCTTGCCCTCTCGGGCCATGTCGGTAAGGTCGCGGCCGAACTTGTTGAGCGTCTTTGTTGCGGCAGAGGACGGGTCGCCGCGCTGCGCGCGGCCTCCGCGCGGCTGCTCGGCGTTTCCCTGCGGCGCTTCGCCGCCGGAGGAGCCGGTCATCTGCTCAAGCGAAGAATAGAGCTGCTGCGGGTTTGCGCCGAGGCTCACGAGGAGCTGCACCGCGACGCAGTCACTCTCGCGCAGGAGCCCCATCAGTATGTGCTCGGTGCCGACATAGGCGTGGCCGTGGTGCACCGCCTCGGCTATCGCGAGCTCGATTATCCTCTTTCCGCGCGGGGTGAAGCCCTGCACCGGCGCGCCGGACTGTCCCTCGCCTATCGCCTCGACGATAGCGCTCCTCAACGCGTCGCCGTCTATCCCAGCGCGGACGAGCGCCTTGGCCGCTATGCCGTCCGTCTCGCGGATGAGTCCCATCAGTATGTGCTCGGACCCGACGTAGCCGTGGCCGAGCTCCTGCGCCGCCTCCTGGGCGAGCCTTATCGCGTTCTCTGCGCGCTGTGTGAATCTGGAGTTGTAGGAAAACATATCGATACCTCCGTTCTCTTCTATTATATCCTTTCGTGCTCTGCAAAAAACTTATATACTGAACGAACCTTCCTCTATGCCGTGAAGCAGCTCGGCACGTCTGCGGTCCCGTTCGCCGGGGGAGAGCTCCTTCCCCGCCGAAAGCGACAGGTTGGACGCCCGCACCGCCCACAGCAGCTCGTTGAGTCTGCCGCAGTCGGTCGGGAGTATCCCGAGCGACGCGCCGACGCGCACCTCGCCGAGCAGCCGCAGCGCCTCGGACGTGTCCATCCGCCGCGCGTACTTCAGCGTCCCGACTGCGCGCCAGACGCGGTCCTCGACGCCCTCGCGGCTGCTCTCGAACGAGCGGCGGCGAAGCGTACGTTCGCGCTCGATTATCTGCCGTGCTACCTGCTCGAGGCGGTCGCAGACCTCCTCCTCGGTGTAGCCGAGGGTTATACGGTTCGAGAACTGGTAGAGCGAGCCCTCGGCGGCGCTCCCCTCTCCGTATATGCCGCGCGCGGTGAGGCCCGCGCCTCCCGCCGCCGAGACGACGCCGCCTATCTCGCGCGCCTCCTCGAGCGCGGGCAGGTGCAGCATGACCGACACACGCATACCCGTTCCGAGGTTTGTCGGGCATTTCGTGAGATAGCCGAGCTTCTCGTCAAACGCATAGCCGAGCTCGCGGTCGAACACCTCGTCGAGCTGCCGTGCGCGCTCGAGGGTCTTCTTCACGTCGAGGCCGGGCGCGAGCACCTGGAGCCGGAGGTGATCCTCCTCGTTTATCATGACGCTCATGCTCTCGTCGTCGCTTATCAGCACGGCCCGCGGCGAACCGCCCTCCGCGAGGTCGGGCGAGATTATGTGCCGCTCGACGAGCGCCGCGCGCTCGAGCGATGAGCACTGCTCCATATCCACAAGGCGGAAGTGCGCGCCTATCTCGCTTCTCGACAGCGCCGTCGCGGTCTCGCTTATCAGCCGCCGCGTCGCGTCGTCGCTCATCCGTCCCGGGAAGGGATATTTCGATATATTGCGGGCAAAGCGGACGCGCGTGGACACGCACACGTCGCCCTCGTCTCCTTTGCGCCTGTACCATCTTTCGGTCGTCATGCCTTTTCGCCTCCCTCGTCCGCGAGCTTCTTCAGCTCGTCGCGTATCTCTGCGGCGCGCTCGAAGTTCTGCGCGCCTATGGCCTCCTGCATCTCGCGTTCGAGCGCTTCGCGGCGGCGCTTCGGGCTCGCCGCGACCTTGGCCGGGACGCGTCCGGTGTGAGTCGCGTTGCCGTGTATCCGCCGGATGTACGGCGTGAGCAGCGGCGCAAACTCGCGGTAGCAGTCCGCGCAGCCCACGCGCCCGGTGCGGGCGACCTCCTCCTCGCTTATCCCGCAGGTCGGACAGACATGGTTCCTGCGCGCCTGCATAGCCCGTATCTCGGGCAGGAAAAATTCGTCAAACAGCATATTCGTTGCCTCCCGTCAATTACTCCGTATCGCTTTTCTTTGCTTACCCCGCATCCGCGCAGGCAAGGAGCATCTGCTTGAATATCTCCGCCCGCAGCGCGCCCTTCCTTTCCGCCGGAACTCCGGCGAGCGCCCTCTCGCTCATCGCCGCGGCCATCAGGCGTCCCTCTGCCGGGGTTATCGCTCCGGCGGCGTCGAGATTGGTGAGGACTGCGGCGGCGGACACCGCGTCTATAGAGTTCCCTACGCTCGCAAGCGCGTGCATGAGTATCAGCCTAGGTCCCGCCTCGACGCGCCTTATGCGGATATATCCTCCGCCGCCGCGCCGCGACTCCACAATGTAGCCCTGCTCGGGCGAGAAGCGGGTGGAGAGCACATAGTTTATCTGGCTCGGCGCGCAGCCGAAGCGTTCCGCAAGCTCTCCCCTGCGCAGCTCGACCGACCGGTCGCTCTCGAGAGCCGAGCGTATGAACTGCGCCACCAGATCCGTAAGTCCCATAGCAAAGTCTCCTTTGACCTTTTCTGACCTTTATTATAATCACAGTATGGAGGAAACACAAATTCGATTTTGACCTATTTTGACCATTTGACTTTCTTTGACCTTTGATTATCTTGCTGTTTCGCGGCTATGCTGAATATTTCGCAAATTTGCTCGCTGTATCGCGCTTTTGGGTTTCGTCTCCGATGTTAGCCTAACCTTACAAAAACATTTCGCAAATCGCCGCCACAGCCGAAAAAAGTTTATATTGAACCTAAATTAGTGATTGCATTTTTTATAAAATGTGCTACAATAAAGTTACTTCAAAAAGGAGGTGGCTTACATAATGCCTTATAAGATTTCTGATGAGTGTATCGCGTGTGGTGCCTGCGCCGCCGGTTGCCCGGTCGAGGCTATCTCGGAGGGTGATATCTACGTTATAGACCCCGAGAAGTGCATTGACTGCGGAGCTTGCGCAGAGAACTGCCCTGTCGGAGCACCGAAGGCCGAGTAATTTCGCGGCTCGGTGCCGCACAGCGGCACAGCCTGGAAGTGCATCGGAAGATGGGGGCGGATCTTATATCCGCCCCCAATTTCAACCTTTCGGAAAAATCCTTGCGGATTTTTCCGAAAGGTTGTCGCGGCAAATCGCGCTCGCTTCGCTCGCTTACCAATTTGCCGCGAGATTGCTCGGTGCGAAATGTGCTCGCTGACGCTGCGCACCCTTTCGCGCCGAGACTTTCACTTGCAATTGCGCAGGCGCAATTGCAAGTGAAGCTGTCGGATAGGGCGAAGCCCTACCGACAGCGGGCGCTCCGCTTCGCGCCTCGACGGCTTCGCCGTCTTCGACGCACGCTCCGCGAGAGGTATTTTCGGCGACGTACACGCCGCCGCCGAAAATGATTGGAACTTATTCGCCGCCTGCGGCGGCGGACTCTGCGAGGCTCGGCGGGACGTCGGCGCAAAGCGCCGTTTGGGATTTCGCGAAACTCTGTAAGACAGTGTACACACCGGGGACGGAAGGTATCCGCCCCCGTTTATTATTACGTTATCCTATGTTTTATAACGACGGTTCGATCGAAAAAGAAAACATCACGGCGGAGCTCCTGCCCGGAGGGATACGCCTCCTTCAGGACGGGCGTCACCTGCGCATCGGCGCGGATGCCGTCCTGCTCGCGGCGTTCTGCCCTCCGGCGGAAAGGATATGCGAGCTCGGGTGCGGCGTCGGGAACGTCCTTCTTGCGCTCGCGGGGAGGCAGCCTTCCGCGACGCTTACCGGCGTCGAGATAGAGCCGGGCGCGGCGGAGCTCTGCCGCGAGAGCATACGGCTGAACTCGCTCGAGAGCCGCGTGCGCGTCGAGACGGGCGACCTGCGGGAAGCGCCGTCGCTCGGCCTCGCGCCGCGCTCGTTTGACCTCGTTCTGATGAACCCGCCGTATCTGCGCGCAGGGACGGTGCGCGACATGCCGGATCCCGTCACGGACCTCGAACGCGTGGACAGGACCGCGCCGCCGGACGCGGTCGCGCGTGCGGCGGCATACCTCCTTCGCGCGCGGGGCTCGCTCTGCCTCGTGCTGAGAGCGGGACGGCTCGGGGACTACATCACGGCGGTCTCGTCGGCGGGTCTCGCGCCCGCCGAGCTCTGCCTTGCGGCACATGACGCGTCCGCCCCGCCGTCTCTTGCCCTTCTCCGGGCAGAGAAGGGATACACCGGAGAGCTCCGGATACTCCCGACTTTCCGCACGGGCGGGGAGGAGTACCGCCGCATCCTCGAGGGAGACGGACTGCACAAGGCTCTTGGCGTCCGACGCCGGAATGACTGAAACGGAGGGAGACAGGTTGTCCACACTCTACATCACCGCAACGCCGATAGGGAACCTCGGCGACATCACCGTGCGCGCGCTCGAGACGCTTCGCTCCTGCGACTTCATCGCGGCAGAGGACACCCGCGTGACGCTTCGGCTGCTCAACCACTTCGGCATAAAGAAGCCTCTCGTGAGCTATCACGAGCACAGCAGCCGCGAGACGGCGGAGCGGATAGCCGCAAGGATCTCCGCGGGCGAGGTCTGCGTTCTCGTGAGCGACGCGGGGATGCCCGCGATAAGCGACCCCGGCCGTGAGCTCGTCGCGCTCTGCCACCGCGAGGGGGTGCCGGTCCGCGTGATACCCGGCGCGAGCGCGGCAGTGAGCGCGGTCGCGGCGAGCGGGCTCGACGCCGCGCGGTTCTGTTTTGAAGGATTTCTCTCCGCAACGGCGCGGGTGCGGCGTGAGCGCTTGGCACAGCTCAGCCGCGAGACGCGGGCTATGGTGTTCTACGAGGCTCCGCACAAGCTCGCAAGGACGCTCCGCGACCTTGCGGACGCCTTCGGCGAAAGCCGGCGGGTGTCCGTCTCGCGCGAGCTCACGAAGCTGCACGAGGAGACGTTCGTGACAACGCTCGGCGAGGCCGCCGCCATGTATGCGGACGGCGGAGCGCGGGGCGAGTTTGCCCTCGTCGTCGAGGGCGCACCGGAGGACTCCGCCGATGCGCGCGACCCGGAGAGCGCCGTCCGTGAGGCGCGGCGGCTCGCGCACGAGGAGGGCCTTTCCGCAAGCGAGGCCGCAAAGAGAGCCGCCGCCATGTTCGGCGTTCCCAAGGGCGAGATATACCGCGCGCTTCTCCGCGACGGCCCCGAGGGCGAGTGACGATCAAAATTGATTCCCCGCAGCACGCTTCGAGGCTTGCGCGGGGAATATTTCTATGCTATAATAATTTTATAAGTTATATTTGGTATTTCTGTCATTTCAGTGAAAGGGGCGACGCTCTTTGAAATTCACTTGTGAAAAGGCTCTGCTCGCCGCGGCGGTGAACGCCGCGAGCCGCACGGTCACATCCCGGACCTCCATGCCGGCGCTCGAGGGAGTGCTGTGCGAGGTGTCGACGACTACCGTTACTCTCACCGGCTTCAACCTGGCCACCGGCATCCGCGCCATCATCGACGTTGAGAACGCCGAACCCGGCGCGGTAGTAATAAACGCACGTCTGCTCGGCGACATCGTCCGCAAGAGCTCGGACGACTACATCACCGTCGAGGCGGACGAGCGCCTCACCGTCACGATAAAGAGCGCGATGAGCGAGTTCAAGCTGATGGGTCTCGCCGCAACCGACTTCCCGGCGCTGCCCGAGACAGAAAACGACCTCACGGTCGAGCTCAGTCAAAACCTGCTCAAGAGCATGATAAGCATGACCATCTTCGCCGTCAGCGACAACGAGAACAAGCTCATCCACACCGGCGAGCTCTTCGACTATCACGACGGGTGCCTGAGCGTCGTCGCGGTGGACGGTTACCGTCTCGCCGTGCGCCGCGAGGAGGTCGCCTCCACCGCGGACAGGTTCAAGTTTGTCGTGCCCGGCGCGGCGCTCCGCGAGTGCGAGCGTCTCTGCGCCGACACCGACGACCCGATAACGATAAGCCTCGGTTCGCGCCACATCACCTTTGACATGGGCAACCGCGTGCTGATAAGCCGCCTCATCGAGGGTGAGTTCCTCAACTACGAGGCCGCCATACCGCGCGAGTCGAAGTACAAGCTCGCGGCATCCACCGAGGAGCTGCGCGACTCGGTCGAGCGCGTGTCGCTCATTATCAGCGAGCGCCTGAAGAACCCGATACGCTGCCTGTTCTCCGACGGGCGTCTGAAAATATGGTGCCAGACCGCGCTTGGCCGCGCGAACGACGAGATAGCGGTCGAGGGCTCGGGCGGCGAGACCGAGATCGGCTTCAACAACCGCTTCCTTCAGGACGCGCTCCGCGCCGTTCCGGACGAGAAGGTGCGCATCGAGCTGTCAAGCGGACTCAGCCCGTGTGTGTTCTCCCCGCTTGAGGGGGACAGCTATACCTTCATGGTGCTGCCGGTCAGACTGAAGTAACGTGTTTGTGTCCTGCGTGCGCCTTGTCGACTGGCGCAACTATCACGAAGAATACTTTGAGCTCTCGCCTGCGCGTAACGTGATATGCGGCGAGAACGCTCAGGGAAAGACGAATTTTCTCGAGGCGATATGCTACCTCGCCTCGGGACGTTCTTTCCGCGCCGGACGGGAGGCGGAGCTGATACGCGAGGGAGCGCCGCGCGCGGCGGCCTCCGCCGACGTCGTTCTCTCCGACCGCGAGCTTCACCTCCGCGCGGAGCTTGTGCGCGGCGCGGGACGGAGGCTCTACGCAAACGGCGTCCGTGAGAGACGCGTGGGCGACTTTGTGGGGCGGCTTCGTGCCGTCCTTTTTGCGCCGGGCGACCTCTCGCTCGTGAACGGCGCGCCGGGCGAGCGCCGCCGGTTTCTCGACACGGCGCTCTCTCAGATGCGCCCGCGATACGCCGAGGCGCTTGCGCAGTACACGCGCCTGCACGAGCACCGCACCCGCATACTCCGCGACTGGCGCGACGCGCCGTCGCTTCTCGACGCGCTCGACGCGTACAGTGAGCGCGCGTCGAAGGTCGGCGCGGCGCTGATAGGCTACCGCGCGCGGCTCGTGCGCGGTCTTTCCGCACACGCGGCGCGGCTGCACGGCGAGATCTCCGGCGGCCGCGAGACGCTTGCGATACGCTACCGCACCGACTCCGCCGTAACCGACCCGTTCGCGCCGGAGAGTGCGATAGCGGCGGAGCTCTCCGCACACTTCGAGGAGCGGCGCGAGGCAGAGCTTGCAAGCGGCATGGCGCTCGTCGGGCCTCATCGCGACGAGCTGGAGATCAACATCAACGGACGCGCGGCGCGCGCCTATGCCTCGCAGGGTCAGACCCGCACGGCGGCGCTCGCGCTGAAGCTTGCGGAGCGCGAGCTTTTCGCGGAGGACTCGGGCGAGCTGCCGGTCCTTCTGCTTGACGACGTTCTCAGCGAGCTCGACCCCTCGCGGCGCGAGTGGGTGCTCGGGCGCGTCGGGGACGGACAGGTCATAATAACGCTGTGCGACGCGTCCGATCTCGACACGGCGCCGGCAAAGGTCTTCCGCGTCGCGGACGGGAGGCTCGCAGACTGAACATCGGAACAGGAGAAAAGAGATGTACCTTCACTTGGGAAAAAACGTGATAGTTCCGTTCGATACCGTCGTGGGCGTGTTCGACCTCGACAGCGCGAGCGCATCTCCGCGCACGCGGCAGTATCTAGAACGCGCCGAGCGGGAGGGTCGGCTCATCTCGGTGGCGGACGATCTCCCGCGCTCGTTCGTCGTCTGCCGCGAGGGCGGACGGGATGCCGTCTACCTCTCGCAGATATCCGCACGGACGCTTGAGAAACGTGCCGGGGTTTTTCCGGGTTCGGACCCGGAATGGTAAATTTCCCCGTTTTGACGAAGCGCGGCCTTACCCGTACAAATCGAATGTGCAAACTGCCGAAACCCGCTCAGCGAGCGGGTTTTTGCTTTATTTTCGCTTGCGGAAAACGTTCTCAAGTGCTATAATATAATAAGGTATAGGGCAGAATCAAGAGGGGCGAAACGCGCCCCGCAGAAGACTAAGCAGGAGGTTAGTATGGCCTTTTCGGAAGAAAACCTTAACAAGCCGCAGACCGGAGAGCGCTATGACGCGAGCAACATTCAGGTCCTCGAGGGGCTTGAGGCGGTACGCAAGCGCCCCGGCATGTACATCGGCTCGACGAGCGCTGCGGGGCTTCACCACCTCGTATACGAGATAGTTGACAACGCTATAGACGAGGCGCTCGCGGGTTACTGCGACCACATCGAGGTCGAGATACTTGAGGGCGACATCATCCGCGTCACCGACAACGGACGCGGCATACCGATAGACATTCAGCAGCAGACCGGGCGTCCCGCGCTAGAAGTCGTGTACACCGTCCTGCACGCCGGCGGAAAGTTCGGCGGCGGCGGATACAAGGTGTCCGGCGGACTGCACGGCGTCGGCGCGAGCGTCGTCAATGCCCTCAGCGAATGGCTCGAGGTCGAGGTGCGCAGAGACGGCAAGTGCGTCATAATGGGCTTCCGGCGCGGCGAGATATCCAAGCCTTTCACCGTGCTCGGGCCCACCGACACGAGCGGCTCTGTCGTCACCTTCAAACCTGACCCGGAGATATTCCAGGAGACGACCGAGTTCTCCTACGACACTCTGCTCACCCGTATGCGCGAGCAGGCTTTCCTCAACGCCGGCCTGCGTATAACCCTCACCGACAGCCGTCCGGGCTCCGAGACCTTCCGCAAAAGCGAGTCGATGTGCTACGAGGGCGGCGTTTCGAGCTTTGTCGAATACCTCAACCGCTCGAAGACCCCGCTGCACGCGGCGCCGATATACGTCTCCGGCGAGACGGACGCCGGTTACACCGAGATATCCCTTCAGTATAACGACGGATACAACGAGATGCTGCTCTCGTTTGCAAACAACATCCACACGCCCGAGGGCGGAACGCACGAGACCGGCTTCAAAACCGCCCTCACGCGCGTCCTGAACGCCTACGGGCGCAAGTACAAGATACTCAAGGACGACGACAAGCTGTCCGGCGAGGACACGCGCGAGGGGCTCTGCGCCGTCGTGAGCGTCAAGCTCGAGGACCCGCAGTTCGAGGGACAGACGAAGTCGAAGCTCGGCAACAGCGAGATAAAGAACCTCGTCGACAGCGTGTTCTCCGCGAAGCTCGAGACCTTCCTAGAGGAGAACCCCGCCGTCGCGCGGGCGATACTTGAGAAGGCGGTGAACGCTTCCCGCGCGCGTGAGGCTGCGCGCAAGGCGCGCGAGTCGATACGCCGCAAGACCGTCCTCGGCGGCGCGGCGATGCCGGACAAGCTCCAGGACTGCAACATCAACGACCCGGAGCTCACTGAGCTGTATATAGTCGAGGGCGACTCCGCAGGCGGCTCCGCCGTGCAGGGCCGCGACAGCGCGTTCCAGGCGATACTCTCTCTCTGGGGCAAGATGCTCAACGTCGAGCGCGCCCGCGCGGACAAGGTCTACGGCAACGACAAGCTCCAGCCGGTCATAGCGGCTCTCGGCGCGGGAGTGGGCGAGGAATTCGACCTCAACCGCCTCCGCTACCACAAGATAATCATAATGGCGGATGCCGATGTCGACGGCGCGCATATCCGCACGCTGCTGCTCACCTTCTTCTTCCGCTTTATGCGCCCGCTCATCGAGCACGGCTATGTCTACGCCGCCGTGCCCCCGCTCTTCAAGCTGACGCGCGGCAAGGTCACCCGCGTCGCGTACAGCGAGGCGGAGCGGGACATCGTCTCCGCCGAGCTGCGCGGCGACAATCCGAACGCCAAGGTGGACATCAGCCGCTTCAAGGGTCTCGGCGAGATGGACCCGGAGGAGCTGTGGGAGACGACGATGGACCCAGCAAAGCGCACCCTCAAGCGGATAGAGCTTGACGACGCGATACGCGCCGACGAGGTCTTTACCGTCCTCATGGGCGAGAAGGTCGAGCCGCGCAAGGAGTTCATCGAGCGGAACGCCCGCTACGCCGTCAACCTCGACTACTGAGTGTGGCGGCACCATGAAGATCAAGTTTTTGAATGGAGGGAACGCTCATGGCTAAGAAAAAGCTCGACCGCGACCCCGAAGAATACCGCTTTCCCGAACAGAAGATAGTCTCCACCCCGCTCGTCCCCGAGATGGAGCAGAGCTACATCGAATACGCGATGAGCGTCATCGTCGGCCGAGCCTTGCCGGACGTGCGCGACGGTCTCAAGCCGGTCCACCGCCGCATCCTCTACGCCATGTACGAGGACGGACTTACCCGCGACAAGCCGTTCCGCAAGTGCGCGACCGCCGTCGGCGACGTGCTCGGACGCTATCATCCGCACGGCGACGCGTCGGTCTACGATGCGCTCGTGCGTCTCGCGCAGACCTTCTCGATGCGCTATCCGCTCGTCGAGGGTCACGGAAACTTCGGCTCGGTGGACGGCGACCCGCCCGCCGCGTACCGTTACACCGAGGCGCGCATGGCGCGCATGGCCGACGAGATGCTCCGCGACATCGACAAGGACACGGTCGACTGGGACCCGAACTTCGACGAGACGCGGAAGGAGCCGCGCGTGCTCCCGAGCCGCTTCCCGAACCTGCTCGTCAACGGTTCTAGCGGCATCGCTGTCGGCATGGCGACAAACATTCCGCCGCACAACCTCACCGAGGTCATAAACGCGACGATATGTGTTCTCAAAAATCCCCACGCCACCCTCGAGGACCTGATGGAGCACATCAAGGGGCCGGACTTCCCGACGCGCGGTATAATCATGGGCCGCAGCGGTATCCGCTCCGCATACGCCACCGGGCGCGGTAGGATAATCATGCGCGCCCGCACAGAGTTTGAGACCTTCGGCAACGACCGCACCCGCATCATCGTCACCGAGATACCCTATCAGGTGAACAAGCGGATGCTGATAAAGACGATGGCGGACCAAGTCGAGGATAAGCGTCTCGAGGGCATCAGCGCCATACGCGACGAGACCGACCGCGAGGGCATGCGCATAGTCATCGAGCTGAAGCGGGACGCGAACCCGCAGATAGTCCTCAACCACCTCTTTGCGCAGACGCAGATGCAGTCCACGTTTGCCGTGAACATGCTCGCGCTCGTCGAGAACCAGACCCAGCCGAGGATACTGTCGCTGAGACACATCCTCGACGAATATATCGCGTTTCAGGAGGACCTCATCACCCGCCGCACGCGCTACGACCTCCAGAAGGCTCTCGAGCGCGCGCATCTCCTCGAAGGACTGCTCATAGCGCAGGACAATATCGACGAGGTCATACGGATAATCCGCTCGAGCTACGACAACGCGCGCGAGAACCTCATGGCACGCTTCGGTCTCTCCGAGGTACAGGCGCAGGCCATACTCGAAATGCAGCTCCGCAGGCTCCAGGGGCTCGAGAAGGAAAAGCTCGAGACCGAGTACAAGGAGCTCGAGGAGAAGATAGCCTACTACCGCCGTCTGCTCGCGGACGAGGAGATGCTGCGCGGCGTGCTCATAGACGAGCTCACCGCCATCCGCGACAAGTACGGCGACGAGCGCCTCACCGAGATACAGGAGATCGAGGACGAGATAGACGACGAGGACCTTATCGCCGAGGAGGACTGCGTCTTCACCCTCACGCACTTCGGCTACATCAAGCGCCAGACGCCGGACGCGTACCGCACGCAGAGGCGCGGCGGGCGCGGCGTCAGCGCCATGACGACGCGCGAGGAGGACTTCGCCGAGACGATATTCCTCGCCTCCACCCATGACCACATCCTCTTCTTCACGAGCGCGGGGCGCGTCCTCCGCAAGAAGGGCTACAACATCCCGGAGAGCGGACGCACCGCGCGCGGCATGAATATCGTCAACCTTCTCCCGCTCGAGGAGGGCGAGCGCGTCACGGCGATGATACCGGTGCGCGAGTTCACAGACCACGAGTTCCTGTTTATGACGACGCGGAACGGCACGGTCAAGCGGCTCGTCCTCGACGAGCTCGAGACCGCGCGCAAGGCCGGCATCCGCGCCATCACCCTCGAGGAGGGGGATGAGCTCATTGACGTCCGCAAGACCGACGGCGGGCAGAACATGATAATCGCCACCCGCCACGGCATGGCGATATGCTTTGACGAGCGCGACCTGCGCCCGCTCGGGCGCGGCGCGATAGGCGTCCGGGGCATCCGCCTCGGCGACGGGGACTACGTCGTCGGCGCGGCGGTAGCGACGCCCGGCTCAGCGCTCCTCTGCGTCACCGACAACGGCTACGGCAAGCGCACCCCCGTTGAGGACTACATGCGCTCCTCCGACGGCGAAAAGACCCCGCAGAGGCGCGGCGGCAAGGGTCTCACGGCCTACCGCCTCACCGAGAAGACCGGTCCGGTGAGCGCCATAGCGGTCGTCTCGGGCGACGAGGACATCATCTCCGTCTCGGATGACGGCACCCTGATACGTATGCCGGTCGAGGACATCAACGTCTACGGGCGCGTGTCGCAGGGCGTGCGTGTGATGCGCGTCGCGGAGAGCGCGCGCGTGATAGGCATAGCGGCGATCGCCCGCGCGGACGACACGGAAGGCGGCGGCAACACGGATGCCGTCGTGGACGGCGTAGACAGCGCGGACGGCGCGACCGACACAGACAACAGCGATGACGCGGACGGCGAGTGACCGCGCGGGCGCTCACCTCGAAACGCCTCATAAAAATTCACCGGAGCGGCATGAATAATTCATGCCGCTCCGGTTTTTACGTCAGTTTACATATGTTTCGCCGCTGCCGGTCGTTATTATCGAACCGCCCAACTCAGTTATGTCGTTATACGCTTCGTTTTTCAGCAGAGAGGCAAGCTGCGCACATTCATCATCGCTCCTGATTTGCCGGTGAATGATTTCTTTGTACAGGCCAAATGTTACAGCTCTTAGCAGCTTGCCGGTCTTTACGTCATATATATCCTGCAAAACTCCGTCATTATACTCCTTGATATACCCCTTCTTTGAATCGAAAACCGTTAGTCTCGCTTCGCCGTCTGTATCGTAATAGATAACTCTCACGACGGCGTTTTCAATCGAATCGCCGATATAGCTATCACGGTATGCCGAGGAGCCGACAGGCGCCTCTTTCCAACCAACTTCAGGGCTTCCTATACTGCGAATGACGTCATTATTGTTCAGAGATATACAGCGTTCAACAACATAACATCCCAACGCGACTGCGAACACCAACACAACAGATAAGATTATCCGTTTTCGCATATTCGGGCGCTCCTTTGTGAAAGACTAACCGATACAAAGTATAGGTATGATTCTTTTAAACTTAGACATAAATCTTCTCCTTTACAAATAAATTTCTGGTTGAAATGGTCAGCGAGTACCATCTTTCGTAGACAACGCCTATTACTATAAGTTCGGAACCGGGGGTCGGACAATCAGTCCGATCCCCATCCGTCTTGTGCCTAAGCTACAATGGGAGAAGTAATCGGCTGTCTCTTTTTGCCTATCAAAGCTTCGCGACGAACGTAGGCGCTTCGTACCAGCGTCGAATAGCGCGCTATTTTTGCGACTGCACAAAAAATATAGTTGATAGAATAGCCGCAGTGCGAGATTTCTCCAGCCTTCCCATTGCTGTTTACTTAGCCTTTGTGAGCTGTAGTGAGGCGTCTCAGCAGTGCTTTGTGAAGCAACTCGAACGGAGTATCACGCGCATTATCGCGGCGGCGCTCTTCTCGACCATGGCGCGGGTCGGGGTTATCGTGACCTTCGCGAGACCCTTCGAGACGACCGGCTCACCCGCCTCGACGGCCTTCTGTATCCCGTCGGACACCGGCTTGCCGCCCGGCTGTATCATGTCGTTGCCTGCCCACATCGAGATCATCGGGGTGCTTGTCCCTCCGCCCCAGTCGGTCATGACAAAACCGTCGAAGCCCCACTCGTCGCGGAGTATCGCGGTGTTGAGTTCGTAGTTGTCGGCATTCGGGACGCCGTTGGTGTCGTTATAGGAGGTCATGAGAGCCTTCGGCTTCTCGGTCTTGACGCAGTACTCGAACGCGGCAAGGTATATCTCGCGCATTGCGCGCTCGGAGATGGTGTTGGAGGAATTGCCGCGCATGAACTCCTGACTGTTGCCGGCGAAGTGCTTTATCGTAACTCCGCCGCCCTCCGCCTGAACGCCCTTCGTCATCGCGGCGGCGCAGCGGCCGGCGACGACCGGGTCCTCGGCGTAGTACTCGAAGTTACGGCCGCAGAGCGGGCTGCGGTGGATGTTCATGCCGGGGGCGAGCCACAGGTCGACCTTGTACTCGTCCATCTCGATGCCGGCGGCGTGGCCGACGGCCTCAAGCACCTCGTCGTCCCAAGAGGACGCGAGCAGCGAGCCGGTCGGGAACGCGGTGCAGTACTGATGGCGAACGACCTCGCCGTTCTCCTTGACGTCGCGCGTGATGCGGACGCCGGCAGGTCCGTCGCAGAGGATTATCGGCGGCAGCTTGTACTTCTCCCACATATCGGGGGACTGTCCGGCCTCGCCCGGGACCTCAAACTTGAGCTGCTGGGCGTTGCCGTGGCTCACGAGGGAGGCAAAGACGTCATCGTCGTCATCCTTCTTCTCGTCGTCCTTCTTTGCTGCGGGAGGCGGAGGCGGCATTATGCCCTCAAAGCCGGAGAAGTCCATGCCCTGACCGCAGACGAAGCGGCAGAGGTCCTCGAGGTCCATAGTGGCCGCGAGGTCTTCGACGGTCGCCTTGCCCTCGGCGACATCCTTGAGGGTGATGCCCGGCTTTGCGGTACCCGGGACGTAGTCGTACTTGCCGTACTCGACGGTCTCGCACTTTATCGCCTTCGGGCAGACGGTGAGGACCTTCGCTGCGGCCTTCTCGCCCTCCTCGCCCTCGTAGGAGATCGGGGTCTGACCCTTCTTTGTGAGCTTCTCGTATCCCTCGGGAGTGGTGCCGAGGAGGTTCTTCAGCTTGCGGGTCGTTATCTCGCTCTCGACCTCAAGAGCAGCGGCGATGTGAGTATTGCGGCTCGAATTGCCGACGCGCACATAATACTTGCCGGGCTCGAGGATGTAGGAAGCGGTAGCCTCGTCGTAGCTCGCGAGGTTCGCGACCGGGATGCGGACGGTGACGAATTCCTCGCCGCCGACGCCGAGCACGCCGGTCTTCTTGTAGCCCTTGAGCTCCTGATACGGCTTCTCGAGCTTGCCGTCCGGCGCGGAGACGTAGACCTGTACGACCTCGCGGACCGCGTGATGGCGGCACTTGTTCTCTACCTTCGCCGTGACGATGATATCGGCGCCCTCGAGCGCGACGTCGACGCAGGTTATCTCGGGATGGCCGTAGCTGAGGCCGAAGCCGAACGGGAAGAGGACCTTCTTGCCGTAGGTGTCATAGTAGCGGTAGCCGACATAGATGTCGTCATGATACGGAACATCGGTCTGGTCGGTCTCGCCGCCCATGAAGCGGTTGTAGGTCTTGTTGCCGTTCGGGATGAGCTTGCTGTAATATTCCTTCGTCGGATCGTCGTCAAAGCTCAGCGGCCATGTGTCGGTGAGCTTGCCGCTTACCGGCACGGCGCCGGTGAGGATGTCCGCGACGGCGCAGCCGCCCTCCTGTCCGGGGAGCCCGATGAACAGGACGGAGGTGAGCTTATCAATCTTGGCGGTGATATCCATATAGCCCGGGATGTTCAGCAGGAGTATGACCTTGCCGAACTCGGCGGCGACGGCGTCGATAAGCGCGCTCTCGTCGGCGGTGAGCATTATCGTGCCGGGCTTGGCCTCCATGTCCTGACCCTCGCCCGCGATGCGGCTGACGACTACTACGGCGGCGTCGTTCTTCCCGGCGGCGGTCTTTATCACCGGCGGGTCTATCGGCGTCTCGTCGTTGTAGTTCTTCTGCTCGCCGGGGCCGGCGAAAAAGCCCTGCTTGACTATGCCGTGGGTCTCCGCCCACTTGCGGTAAACGGCGGCGACGTCCTCATCGACAGTGATGCTCTCGCAGCCCTCGAGACCCTCGAGGATGTTCACACTCTTGAGGTTGTTGACCTCGCCCGAGCCGGTGCCGCCCTTGATGGTGTGGATCTGGCCGATGCCGAACACCGCGAGCTTCGTCCCGTCATGCAGAGGGAGCAGGTGCTTCTCGTTTTTGAGAAGAACCATGCCCTCGGCGGCGGTCCTGCGCGCGACGGCGGCGCTTGCGGCCATGCGTGCCTTGAGTTCCATAATGATTCTCTCCTTCCGAAAACAGCCGTCGCGGACGAGCGCCCGCGTCCGACCTTAAAATTATACAGATATTATACCATATATTACAGGCTTCTGCAATATCCTCTTTGTGCAAAATGTGTAGATTCTCGGCGCGAAATGTGCTCGCTGCGCTACGCACCCTTTCGCGCCGAGGCCACCGGACAGAGCAAAGCTCTGCCGGTGGCAGCGCTGCGCTCTGCTCCTCGCGCCTGCGGCGCTTCGAAGCGCGCTCCGCGCAAAGTATTTTTCCCGACGTACACGCCGTCGGGAAAAATGGATTGAATTTATTTCGCCGCCTGCGGCGGTGAAACTCTGCGAGGCTGAGGGCATTGCGGGGCTGTGCAGCCCCACTCCCGTATAGCGGGGTAGCCCCGCAGGGATCTGCGGGGGCGACCCCCGCGTCCTTGGTAGAGCGGAGCTCTACCGACACCTTGCGGGGCCTGCTGCCCCGCACCCTGCGCTACTTTTTGCTTGTGCAAAA
>CANRIN010000013.1 GCA_947630675.1 uncultured Clostridia bacterium
ACTCTACGACGCAGGAATCGTTCGATGTTGTCGACTGTCTGGGGAAAGTCGGATAGAAACTCACCCGGTGGGATGATGGATTTGTTTGATACAGAGTGTCGTCATACTCTGGGGGTAATGGTGTTGTGTCTGTATTGGGAGAGGGTTTATTAAGGGAGAGGGCGGAGCCCTCTCCCTTAAGCGCGTTTTTGATTACTTTTTGCGCGAGCAAAAAGTAATGCAGGGGCGCGGGGCGGCACAGCCCCGCGAAGGTGTCGGTAGAGCTCCGCTCTACCAAGGACGCGGGGCCCGCCCCGCAGATCCCTGCGGGGCTTCCCCGCTGGAGGGGGTGGGCTTTGCCCGCTTGTTTGCGGGGCCCGCCCCGCGTAATTATCAGAATATCGGGTATCCCGCGGCCTCGTGCGCCGCGCGGAGCTCGTCGCAGAGCGCCACTATCTCGTCGGTGGAGAGCTGGCTGCCGGTGTGCGGGTCGAGCATCGCCGCGTGGTAGACGTGCTCCATGCTCCGCTCATGCGCCGCTTCGACGGTGAGGAGCTGGACGTTGATGTTTGTCATGTTCATCGCGGCGAGCTGCGGCGGGAGCGCACCGGCAAACGTCGGACGGACGCCGCCGTTGTCCACCATGCAAGCGACCTCGACGCACGCCTCGTCCGGCAGGTTCGTGATAAGCCCGCGGTTGAGTACGTTGCCGCCTATCTTGTACGGCACGCCGGTCACCATCGCCTCCATGATATGCGAGGCGTACTCGGTAGAGCGCTTGTGCGTGATGTCTCCACCCGCCATCAGCTCCTCCTTCTGTTTCTTCCACCCCGCTATCTGATTGACGCAGCGGCGCGGATACTCGTCGAGCGGGATATTGAACTTCTCGATGAGCTCCGGGCGGTTCTCCTTTATGTAGAGATAGTTGTACTCGGCGTTGTGCTCGCTCGACTCGGTGCAGTAGTAGCCGAGCTTGTCGATGTAGTCGTAGCGCACCATGTCGCCATGCTTCTCGCGGGCGTTCCGCTCCTTCGCGCGGCGGCGTATCTCGGGGTAGAGATCGTTGCCGTCCCTGTCGCGAATGTCGAGCAGCCACCCCATGTGGTTGATGCCCGCTATCGTCTCGATGCGGCCCTCCAGCTTGTCCTCCATGCCGAGGCCCTTCAAAAGGCCCTCCGAGCAGACCTGGACGCTGTGGCAGAGGCCGACGGTCTTCACGCCGGTGAAGCGGAGCATGTAGCCGGTGAGCATCGCCATGGGGTTCGTGTAGTTGAGGAGCCAAGCGTCCGGGCAGACCGCCTCGATGTCCTCGGCAAAGCCGCGCATGACGACTATCGTGCGCAGCGCGCGGAAGATGCCGCCGATGCCGAGCGTGTCGCCTATCGTCTGACGGAGGCCGTACTTCTTCGGCACCTCGAAGTCGATGACGGTACACGGCTCGTATCCGCCGACCTGTATCGCGTTTATTACAAACTTCGCCCCTTTGAGCGCCGCGCGGCGGTTCTCTACCCCGAGGTACTTCTCTATCTTCGCACGCCCGCCGTTGATGTTCTCGTTCATGCGGGTTATCAGCAGATAGCTCTCCTCGAGGCGCTCCGCGTCGATGTCGTAGAGAGCGATCTCCGCGTCGTGCAGTGCCGGCGAGAGCATCGAATCCCCGAGGACGTTCTTTGCGAACACCGTGCTCCCCGCGCCCATGAATGTGATCTTTACCATAGTATCTCCTCCTGAACATTTTGTAATATTTATCCGCGACATAACTCGCGGTATTTTGACTTATTTCTTTCTACTTCTTTCCTTTGCGGTTGTACTCGGCGATTATCTCGTCAATGCGCACCTGTGTCTGCACGACCTCCGCGCGAAAGGTGTCCGCGCTTATCCGGAGCGCGCCGTGGCCGAGGATTATCACCTGCTCAAGCCCGTCCGACGTGGCGACGCGCACCGGATGGTCCCGCGCTATCCGATAGGTCGTCTTCTCTATATATGTGTCGGCGGTCTCCGCTTCCTTGGTGTAGACGATATATATCCCGTGTCTTTTCTCGACCGAGCCGGGGTTGCCCTTCACCTTGTACGCGTCAAATACGAGTATTACGACGCTCTTGCGGAACCCCCGGTAGTTTGCGAGTATATCTTCGAGCATCGACCGCGCGGCGGCGATGTCCGTCTTTGCGACCTCCCGCAGGTCGTCCCACGCGAAGATGATGTTGTAGCCGTCTACAAGCAGGTACTCCGGACCCTCCGCCTTCTTCGCGCCGACGCCGCGCCGTGAATACACGTCGCTGATGCTCGTGCGGGCGGGGCTCCTCGCCGGCTCCCACGCCTTGTACTCCACCTTGCCGTATGTCTTCTCGAAGATGGACTTCAGTTCCTTGTCCTGCTCAAACGACGTCGCATATACCCGGTGCGTCGGCGCGGACGGCGCCGCCTGCTCCTCGGGCTGCTGCTCCTGTTCCAGGCGCAGTCCCTCAATGTGCATATACTCCGGAACCTTGTCCCACTTGACGACAAAGCCCGCACCGTGCGCGCAGAACACCGAGTCGGCTGGGTTTGCGGTGTCGCGCTCCGGGTCGTAGCCTATCGAGGCGACGACCTCCTCCGCGTTCCCGCACGGCTCATAGCCCCTGAAGGAACAGGAGAGCCGCCCGAGTCCGCGCGTGTACGCCGTCATCTCGCGCCAGTAGTCCTGAAGTCCCGCGACCGGAGCGTATCCGGTGAGGACGGTCATGTCCCCCTCCGCGGACGGGTCGTCCACGCTGCCGCCCATCCCCTGTATGTCGGTCATGGCGCGGCCGACGTTCTGCGCCGGCAGCTCGAGGCGGAAGTCGTAGAACGGCTCGAGCAGGACGCTCTCCGCCTGCATGAGTCCCTGCCGCACCGCTCGGTAGGTCGCCTGGCGGAAGTCGCCGCCTTCGGTGTGCTTCACGCTTGCCGCGCCCGCGACGAGCGTTATCTTCACGTCGGTTATCGGCGAGCCGGTGAGCACGCCGGGGTGCTCCCTCTCAAGCAGGTGCGTGAGGATGAGCCTCTGCCAGCTGAAGTCGAGCCGTCCCGGCGGGCAGTTCGCCTCTACCTGCACGCCGCTCCCGCGCGGGCCGGGCTCCATCAGAAGATGCACCTCCGCGTAGTGCCGCAGAGGTTCAAAGTGCCCCACACCCTCGACGCGGTTCGCTATCGTCTCCTTGTAGACGATACTGCCCGCGTCGAACCCGACTTCTATATCGAATCTGTCCGCGATAAGGCGCTGAAGCACCTCGAGCTGCACCTCGCCCATCAGGCGGACGTTTATCTCCTTCCACTGGTCGTTCCAGAGCACCCGGAGCATCGGGTCCTCCTCCTCGAGCTGTCTGAGCTTCGGGAGGACGGTCGCCGGGTCGGTCCCCTCCGGCAGGGTCAGCCGATAGTTCAGTACCGGCTCGAGCACCGCTTCGGGGTTGTCCCGCTCCGCGCCGAGACCCTCGCCCGGATATGTCCTCGTGAGGCCGGTCACGGCGACTATCGAGCCGGCCTCCGCCTCCTCGAGCGTCGAAAACTTCGCGCCGGAGTACAGGCGGAGCTGATCCGCCTTCTCCTCCCACGCGTCCTCGCCCTCGCCGTGGAAGAGCTGCGCCTTTGCGCGGAGCGTTCCGCCGGTTATCTTCATCCAGGTGAGGCGGACGTTCTTCGCGTCCCGCGACACCTTGAAGACCTTCGCGCCGAACTCCGCCGGGTACTCCGGCGACGGCGCGTAGGTCTCGACGCCGCGCAGGAACTCCTCCACGCCCTCGAGCTTCAGCGCCGAGCCGAACCAGCACGGGAAAACCTTACGCGCGGCTATGAGCGCCGCCGTCCGTTCGTCCGTCACCGCGCCGTCCGCAAGAAATTCCTCGAGCGCCGACTCGTCGGTCATGGCGACGGCCTCGTCCCGCGAGTGTGCGTCCGCCGAGAAGTCGATGCAGCCGTCGCCGAGCGCGCGCTTCAGTCCCTCGAGGACGCGGCCACGGTCGGTTCCGGGGAGGTCCATCTTGTTGACGAATATGAATGTCGGCACATCGTACCGTTCGAGCAGCCGCCACAGAGTCCTCGTGTGACCCTGCACGCCGTCCGAGCCGCTTATGACGAGTATCGCGCAGTCGAGGACGCCGAGCGTCCGCTCCATCTCCGCCGAGAAATCGACGTGGCCGGGGGTGTCGAGAAGCGTCATCTCGGTGTTTTCGAGGTAAAGCATGGCCTGCTTGGAGAATATGGTGATGCCGCGCTCGCGCTCCTGCACGTCGTTGTCGAGGAACGCGTCTCCGTGGTCGACGCGCCCCAGCTTCCGCAGGCTGCCGCTCGTGTAGAGCAGCGCCTCGCTGAGCGTGGTCTTGCCCGCGTCGACGTGCGCGAGCAGCCCGACGCAGACGCGCCTCGCGGCGCGCGGCGCTCCGTCCGCCATACTCTCACCCCCTCGACACACAAAATCGTATCTGAAAATATTATAGCATATCGCGGAGCGATATGCTATAATGTGCCATGTTTTGCGGTTCCGCCCAAAGGGCGGGAGCAAAACGGCTTCAAATCAATTATAATAGCCGCTCTGCGGCTATTATAGCATATCGCGGAGCGATATGCTATAACATAATATCCTGTTTGCCGCGGCAGCGCAGTCGACAATCGGGTGCGGCCTTTACTTCGACGCCGCTCCGCGCATCGGGCCAGTCCTCCACCTAGTCAAACTGCATTCGGAGCTGAATGGTGTACTGTTCCCCGGTGCCGTCCTCGTTCTCGGTGAAGGGTATGGTGATGCGGTATTCTTCCTCCGGTTCGAGAGCGCCGAGCTCTATCCCTAAAAGCGATACTACCGACAGCCTGTATTTCTCGCTTTCGCTGTGCTCCGTTGAAGCGTAGTATCTTTCCGGATCAGAGACGCTGAACGAGTCCTCATACATAACCTGCTCGGCATACCTGTCAAGGATATGGATACCGGCGTATTCGTTGAACCACGACAGGTAGTCGGTTCCCACCCAGTCATCCGCGGCCTCGTCAAATCGTTCGAGCACAACATTTTTATAGTCTATATACCGCGCCGGAGTGTTCGCTCTGAGGGTAAGGTTTAGATACGCCGTGTCACCGTCTTCCGAGGCGGTCGGGCGTCTCGCATAGGTGGGCTCCGCAAGCAGGACTTCCATCGGCTCGTCTGTCCACTCGGGGACCTCGTATTCAAAATAGACTGCATGGGTCTTGACGCCGCTGACACCCATATCGCTGTCATTCCCGTCATCCGGAGGCAGGTAGTCCCTGAGAGTAAGAACAGCTCGGTAAGTACCCGGTTCCCACAGAGGGAGATTGACGCATACGTTTCCGTCTTTTCCTCCGGCGCTCTCGGCTGGACGGACAATGTTTGTTGCTCCGTACCAGTTTCGCGCCTGCGAATCATAAAGGCGGTAATACGCCACCCATTCGTCTCCTTCAAGACGCTCGACATAGCCCAGTTCTCCCGAAGTATCCCAGACGTCCATGCCGTTTTCCCAGAACGCAAGGCCGACGGTGTAATAGCTGTCGTCCTTGGACTGCACGGACAGGTAGCTCAGGGTCTCAAAAAAAGGCGCATTTGTCGCACCTCTTCCGGCGTAGTATATATCGACCATTTCCGCCCCGACGCCGAGGGTCTTTATTTTCCTCGGCTCAAATAGATGATACACCCCGTCCCTGCTCTCGGTCTTGAAGGTAAACGGGCCGGTGTACTCCTCCTTTGCCGAGCAGGACGCCAATAATGCGACAATAAGCACTGTACTGAACAGAGTTTTCAGGCGCTTCATATTGTACACTCCTTTCAACACGCAAGACCGCAGGTCTGAGCCGCTGAAGCTTTCCTTGTTTTCGATGATGAACTGAATGTCCCGCGCTCCGACCATAGGACTCTACCGCAACAGCACTGCCGGCTCGGCGGCGCAAGCTGCGATGATTTGACGGCTTCCCACCTATTCGGCGTCAGTTTCGACGCCTCCTTTGGCCTGTTTATGCCAGGTCTATCTGTATATGTCCGCACATCGCAAAATGAGGACAGCTTTTTTCAAAATTTCAGAAAAATTTTTTGCGCGGCGCAACCTGCTCCCGGAGCACAGCTGACAGGCGGTCTCCTGACTCTCACTCTTTCTTTCCGGCACGGATTAGGCGCGGAACACGTCCGCGCCCGGCCACGTGGCCGCTTCTTCATAGTGCCGCTCCCGGCACACGTCCGCGTCAAGATACAGTTCTATCCCGAATATCTTCTCCAACGCCTGAACCATCGGCTCCGCCTCCCGATATTGAAGCGCTTGCGCCATGGCCTCGGTTCTGTCCTCACACCCGAGCAGGGCGCAGAAGCCCGCCGAGTCGGCGGGCTCGACGTCGTCCTCGTCAAACCAGTAGAGTCCGCGGCAGACGCTCTGCCCGTCGGCGGCGCACAGCACCGCGTTGGTGTCGTCGTACACCCCCAGATCCAAGGTAGGGACGCCCATCGCTTTGGCGTACTCCTTCGCCTCCTGCGCCATGTTCTCCGTGCGGATATGGTCGTACCAGTAGAGACTCGCCGCGCCGGGACGGAGAACTACCACCGCCCGATCCTCTTCGGCCTCACGGAAGGCGTTTGCCATGGCGGCGTCCAAAAGTGCCGTCTTTTCGGCCCGCTCCTTCTCGTCGGAGCTCGTCTCCCGGATCTCCTTCTCCGCCATAGAGCGGAGGAGCGCCATCATGGCTCTGTCCCTGTCTCCCGGCTCGGGCGCTTTGCCGAATTTTCGCTCCAACTCCGGCAGGAGCTTCTCCGGCTCCTGCGTCAGAAAGTGGATGCCCGCAGCTTTTGTACCCATTGTGTGTTTCACCTCCGGTAAATACTTGGCAATTCACGTTTTCTGTGCCGCGACAGTCACCGTTTCCTCAGAATGTCCAGCGTATGGTGGGACGCGCCGATGAGGTCGCCGCGCTCGCAGATGGCGAAGTGGTAGTCCATCCACTTCGCGAAGGTCGCGTCGTCCATGGCGTCTATGTACTCGCGCTTGTAGTTTGTAGCGCCGTCCGTCGCCACGAGCCTTATCCGCTCCGCCGGAAGCTCCGCGTCGAGCGAGGCGATGTCCTCCGTCCTCACCAGCTCGAAGAGATCCTTCGGCTCGCTTACGCAGTGCCAGTCGTCGGTTATCATTTTGAGATCCATCACCTCGCGGAGGTGATTCATACCGAAGACGTACTGTATCACCGTCGGCTCATTCATGCAGTACGCGGCGAGGATGTGCCCGCCGCTGCGCGTCACGCGAACGGCCTCGCGGAGCGCCTGCAGCTTGTCCTCGCGCGTGTAGAGGTGGTACATCGGCCCGAGCAGCATCGTGAGGTCGAACGCGCCGTCCGGCAGGAACGACAGGTCGAGGGCGTTGCCCTGCACGGCACGGATGGGCTCCGAGCCGTCGAGCTTGGCGTGGAGCAGCTCGAGATTGTGCGGGACGAGCTCCACCGCCGTCACGCGAAGTCCCTGCTTTGCGAGCGTCACGCTGTACCGCCCTGTCCCGGCCCCAACCTCAAGTATATTCGGCTCGGGGAGCCCCGACAGGCACTCGCGTATATACTTCATCGTCGTCAGATACTCGACCTGACCGTGCCGTGAGAGCAGCCGCCCCTCCTCGTCGTAGGAGTTGTAGTAATCTTCAAGATAGCTCATGTTTCCCTCCGAAATGTTTGTTATGCCGAAATTATATCACACGGGACCGAAAAGGACAAGAAAGCAGTGAAAAAGTAATAGTGAAGAGTGAATAGCGGCAGTATGCCTCACGCGCTCATTCAATTGCCCGCAAAGCGAATATCTTCGCTATTATTTTTAAAAATGGCAAAAATTCTTGACGTTTGTTGAGAAATAGACTAATATAGAAACGCTACTAGTGCACAGCAAAACCTTTCGACATCACCGCAGGCTTCATGCGCAAAGCCGTCTGTTGGTACATCCACGGCAACCTGTCCACCGAACTATTTTTTAATTGTTATATGATTTTTAAAAAACTAGTTAAATACATCAAGAAAGAGCTTGATTTGAATCGAGAATATTATAATGCTCTCAAGCAAGGCCACAACAAACCGGGCAGCTATGAACTAAAAGAGTCATCCGCTGACCCGTCTTTTACCGGGGACAATCATTCTGGAACGCCTGTCCCCGCTAAAACCTTATCTTCTATAGATAAAGAGCGTATCATGGTTCAACGCATGACTGCCCAAGATGTACTTCAATTCACCAATATGCCTTATAATCTCAACTGCCCGCTAGAAAAACACTTAGAGCCAAATGCCCACGCCGCTGCCTATATGGATTTAACAAGAGAGAATATATCAATAGCAACCGCGGAATTGCAAAAGCTGAATGTAGTAATTGATTTTGCGAAAAAGAAAATTCCTATTATCCCGAATTGGGCACGGATTGACATATCAAGAATTGCGTTTGGAAAATATAATCAGAGTTATGGATACACACACTTGATATGCACACCTTTAACCTACACAGGGAAAATCAGCAAAATTCCACTGTCTTTGTATTTTGTTTCAAAGCGGGCGCAATCTGGTTTAGGATACGAAGTAAACGGAGAAATAAAGTACTACGCAAACGGGGAAATCGCCAGCGCAAGAGTAAATTGTTGGAATCGACGTTCTTGGGAAATGGCGGCAGATGGTTGGCAATACGTTTTTTATGATAACGACGGAGATTTGACAATGCGAGAAATATTGTCAACCATTCGTCCGGACGCATACGGAGGCCCATCATCAATATATAAATGCCCTCAGTTAATCGAAGAAGAACACCAACGAGAACAAGATTATAAGACTTACGAGTGGTTACAAAAGAACTTGCCTGATATATGCCCCAAATCAGCAAGCGCATTCAGGACAATGAAAACTAGAAACTCTAAAAACTATCAAAAAATAGTTGATGAAGCCAAAAAATCAGGATATACCATAAACTAAAAAACCAGTGCTCGCAATACCTGGGGGAAAATTAACTTGGGTGGTACATTCGCCTTGCCTAAATAATATATCAAAAACAATTTATAGCGCTGATGTCCACTCGCTCGTGCGGCTTCCGCCGCACAACCGCGAGTGATGGACATGGGTGTCCGGGGTTCGAATAGATCCCAAAATCACCAGAAATAGAGGGGTGCGCAAAGCGCACCCCTCTATTTCTGGTGACCTAGCGGGGATTCGAACCCCGGACACCCTGCTTAAAAGGCAGGTGCTCTGCCGACTGAGCTACTAAGTCACGTTCGCCCCGTACGCCGCCGGCCATTTCGACCCGGCGGCACATCCAAGGCTATTTGTTATAATACCACACGAAATGGAAATACGCAAGAGTATTTTTCATTCTTTCCGCTCCGGGCCGTTCAGAAACAGTTTGTAGGTGATATCCATACCGAAAGCGCCGAGCGGCGCGGTTATCACTATCGAAAGCACCGCCACCGAGAGCACGATGTTCCCGCACGCTAGCCCAAGCGCCAGCGGCACGCCGCCGATCGCCGCCTGGACCGTTGCTTTGGGGATGTACGCTATGACGCAGAACATCTTCTCCCGGAAACTCAGCTTCGTCCCGAGCATACAGAGCCACACTCCCACGGAGCGAAAAACAAGCGCAATGAATATCATCGCCACGGCTGTCGGCCCGGCTTCCAGCGTGTAACGTATATCCACGGCAGCCCCGACGAGCACAAACAGGATGAGCTCGGCCGCGAGCCAGAGTTTTCCGCTCTTCTCCGCCAGGTCCCCGCTTGCCTCCGTCCTGCACCGCATCCTTATTACACACGCCATGCTCATCACCGCAAGGAGACCGGACACCGAGACGATGCCCTCCAGCCACGTTTCGACTGCCATCAGCAGGAACGCCGTGCCGAGCACGATTATCATCTTGTTGCTGCCGCGGATGCTCTTTCCGCTTCTGTGCGCGCGCTCGAAAAGCTCCGCCAGGGCAAAACCGACGATTATTCCAAGTACTATCCCAAGCAGTATCGAAACCGGTATGGCAGCAAAATCCTTAAACTCCGCAGCCCCGCCCTGCGCCATTCCGACAAGCGCCGAAAAAAGCACTATCACAAACACATCGTCGAGGGACGCGCCCGCAAGTATGAGCTGCGGGATGCCCTTATCTGTCCCCCATCCCCCCTCGATAAGCTGCACCATCTTCGGCACGACTACCGCAGGAGATACGGCGCCGAGAACCGCGCCTATTATGGCCGCCTCAAGCCGGGTCACCTTGAGAAGTGCGGGTGCGAGCAGCACGAACGCCGCTATCTCAAAGCACGCCGGCAGGAAAGACATCAAAAGTGCCGGTCTGCCTACCTTTTTCAGGTCGGAGAGGTCGAGCGAGAGCCCGGCCTTTATCAGTATTATGATAAGCGCCATCTGACGGAGATCGGCCGACACGTCGAGTATAGACGGGTCGAGCAGGTCTAAAACATACGGTCCCAGCAGTATCCCTGCAAGGAGCATGCCGACGATCCGCGGAAGCTTTATTTTCCGGCACAGCGTCGCCATCATAAGTCCGACAAGAAAGATGAATGCAAGAGAAGTCAGCATAGTTATCCTCCCTATACGCAAAAAGCCGACGACTTTCTGCGAAATAAAATCACAGAAGTCATCAGCTTCAAAAGCGGTTCAAGGCCATAGGCCTTAGGGAGAACTTCATTCCCTTCGCTGCTATTATATAACGGCATCTTCAAAAATGCAACGCTTTTTTGCCCGGCGGAGCCCGCGGCTTTTTCAAAAACCCAGAGCGAACTATCCCTGATTTGTAAATTCAGGCCAAAGGTCTTGACTTTGCCCCGTTATATAAAATATAATACTGTATCCGATGTTTTTCTACACGGTCCTGCTCAGCGTATCCGAAGGAGGGTCAGACATGACGTTCACATCGCTCACAAAGAGATTCGCGGCACTTCTGCTTGCCGCATCGCTCCTGCTCGCGCTCGGCGCATGCGGTTCGACCTCGACCTCGTACAGCGTGGACAGGTCGCCCGAGACGTCTTTCGAGGCATCCGCCTCGCCCGCCGGCGGTGAGAGCACGGAGTCTGCGGAACCGTCCTACCTCCCGGAGAGCAGCGGCGAACCGTCTGCGGAGCCGGAGGTCTCCGCCTCGCCGGAGGCATCCGAGCCCACCGGTGAGGTCTCTCCCGACCCGGACGAAGCGCCGTCCCCGGACGACGAGCCGTCCGAGAGTCCGGCGGCCGTAGAACCTGCATCCGCCGAGCCGTCTCCCGATACCGGCACGGACGAGGAGCCAAAGTCCTCGTCGGAAGCGCCGTCCGGAGCTGCCGCGGAACCGTCCGGCGTCGAAACATCCCCGGAAGATACCTCCTCGTCAGGCGTGCGCTACGTTCTCAACACCAACACGATGAAGTTCCATCTGCCGTACTGCTCAAGCGTCGAAAAAATAAAGGCCAAGAACCGCCTCGACTCCTCCGAGAGCCGCGAAGCGATAATCGCGAAGGGCTACGTTCCCTGCAAAATCTGCGATCCGTAAGCGGGAAAGGTAATATCAAACGAAAAATCCTCGCCGAAGGGCGAGGATTTTTCATGGCTGGGATGGCAGGAGTCGAACCTGCGATGCAAGAGTCAAAGTCTCGTGCCTTACCGCTTGGCTACACCCCAAAGTATTTCTCCTGCAAAGCAGGCTTTGCAGGAGAATAATCTGTTCAAAAGGCTTTCAGCCTTTTGAACAGATTATTGCGCTGCGCTTCGCGCCGACTTTTCCGCCCTTGGCGAAAAAGCGTCGCATGCTCCGCGAGAGGTATTTTCGGCGCCGTACACGCCGCCGCCGAAAATGGATTGGACTCTATTCGCCGCCTGCGGCGGCGAAACTCTGCGAGGCTGTTGCGGAATGTCGGCGTTAAACCGCCCTCCGCGCCAGTTCACGCGGTCAAATTCGGCGCTACGCGCCGAATTTGCGCAGGGGATTCATAACAATGTCCAGCTTTGCCTGCAAAGCGGGCAAAGCTCACGAGGGCTGAAAATGTTCCGATGAGGAATTTGTCGTCGACCTCGTGTTCGCCCCGAGCATTTGAATCGGAAGAGCTCCCAAACGGTCTACTTACCGTTTGGGATCCTGATGCGCCCGGTGGGAGCGGCCGGTGCGTAAAAAGTTTAAGGGCGCATTCTCTGCGAGGCTTCATGCCTCATTTGCCGCCGAGGCGGCAGAACTTCACATAGAGCCTTTGAGCTAAATAACGGAGAGGCGGGGACGATTTCGTCCGCGCCTCTCCGTTTTCTCTGGGGTGGGTGATGGGACTCGAACCCACGGTCTTCGGAACCACAATCCGACGCGTTAGCCAACTACGCCACACCCACCATATTGACCCGCTCAGGCCGGAAACTGGCGCGCCTGGAGAGACTCGAACTCCCGGCCCACTGCTTAGAAGGCAGTTGCTCTATCCACCTGAGCTACAGGCGCATCTCTCGCATTTGCGGAAATGGAGCGGGTGATGGGAATCGAACCCACGTAGCCAGCTTGGAAGGCTGGAATTCTACCATTGAACTACACCCGCGCGCCCAAATACTATACCAAAAACGCATTCAAAAGTCAATACCTAAAGAGAAAATCTTTAAAAATTTTAGCGTTCGAGCTCCGTCTCGCAGTATCCGCAGCGCCCGTCTTCGTCAAGTATCGGGATATAGGACTCCTTGCGCGTGATGCACTTTGGATTGCGGCAGAGGTGCGGCCGCGTCTCCGGAGGGATGTACTCCGGCTCGAATTTGCCGCCCCGCACGAGTGTCAGCAGCAGCGCCATGCGGACATACAGCCCGCACTCCGCCTGGCGGAAGTAGTACGCGCGCTCGTCGCCGTCCACGTCCATGGCTATCTCGTCTACGCGCGGCAGGGGATGCAGCACCGTCATGTCCTTCTTTGCCGGCGCGAGCATAGAAGCGGTGAGGATGTACACGTTCTTCAGCCGCTCATACTCCGCGGGGTCGTCGAAGCGCTCGCGCTGCACCCGCGTCATGTAGAGTATGTCGAGCTCGGGGATGGCTTCCTCAAGGCTGTCGGTCTCGCGGTACTCTATCCCCTGCTCGCGGAGGAAGTCGAGCAGGTATTCCGGCGCCGCGAGAGCCTTCGGCGAGATGAGCACGAAGCGGTTGCCCGGGAAGCGTGAAAGCGCGCGCACAAGCGAGTGGACCGTCCTGCCGTACTTGAGGTCGCCGCACAGGCCGACCGTCATATTCTCGAGCGAACCGCGCCGCTCGGTGATGGCGGTGAGGTCAGCGAGCGTCTGCGTCGGGTGGAAGTGTCCGCCGTCTCCGGCGTTTATCAGCGGCGCGCGGGAGTAGAGCGAAGCCGCCTTCGACATTCCCTCCACCGGCGTCCGCATGACTATGACATCGGCGTAGGTCGAGCACATCGTTATCGTGTCCTTCAGCTTCTCGCCCTTGGAGACCGACGAGGTGTTCGCGTCCACAAACCCGAACACTCCTCCGCCGAGCTTGAGCATCGCGGTCTGGAAGGAGAAGTTCGTCCTCGTGGACGGCTCGTAGAAGAGGCTCGCCATGACGCGGCCGCGCAGAGCGTCCTTGTAGTCGAGCGGGCTCGCCATGATATCCTTTGCGAGCGCGTAAAGGTCGTACCACTCCTCATTTGTCATGTCGGCGAAGTCTATGAGGTGTCGCATAAGCCGTAAACATCCTTTCATAACTTCCCCCGCCGCCCGAAGGGGCTGCGGGGGAGAAAATCATTCAACTATCAGAAGAAATCCTTCGTCGTCGCGAAGTAGTCCTCCTCGGTCTCCGCGCGGCGGATCATCCTCGTGCTGCCGTCCTCGCAGAGAAGTATCTCGGCGGAGCGGAGCTTGCCGTTGTAGTTGTAGCCCATGGCGTGGCCGTGCGCGCCGGTGTCGTGTATGACGACGATGTCGCCGATGTCTATCTTCGGCAGCGCGCGGTCAACGGCGAACTTGTCGTTGTTCTCGCAGAGCGAGCCGGTGACGTCGTAGAGATGGTCGAGCGGCGCATCCTCCTTGCCCGCGACGGTGATGTGGTGGTACGCGCCGTACATTGCGGGGCGCATGAGGTCGGCGCAGCACGCGTCGAGACCTATGTACTCCTTGTAGATGTGCTTCTCGTGCTGTGCGTGTGCGACGAGGACGCCGTAGGGCGCAAGCATGAAGCGGCCGAGCTCGGTGTATATCGCGACGTCGTCCATTCCCTCGGGCACCAGCGTCTCCGCGTAGGCGCGGCGGACGCCCTCGCCTATCACGTCGATATTGCAGGGGCGGTCCTTCGGCTTGTACGGTATCCCGATGCCTCCGGAGAGGTTGACAAAGCTCACCGCAATTCCGGTGTCGCGCTTGAGGCGCACCGCGAGGTCGAACATCACCCGCGCGAGCATCGGATAGTACTCGTCCGCGAGGACGTTCGAGGCGAGGAAGGCGTGTATCCCGAACCGCTTCACGCCCTTCGACTGCATGTAATGGAAAGCGTCGCAGAGCTGGTCGTAGGTCATGCCGTACTTCGCGTCGCCGGGAGTATCCATGATGTCGTTCGTGACGAGGAAGTCACCGCCGGGATTGTAGCGGCAGCAGACGGTCTCGGGCAGCGGGCCGACGTTTTTCTCGTAGTAGGCGATATGGGTGTAGTCGTCGAAGTTTACCGTGCCGCCGAGCTTCGTGCAGTAGGCGAACTCGCGCGCCTGCGTGTCGTTGGAGGAGAACATTATCTCGCTTCCCGAAAAGCCGCACTGCTCGCTCATCTTCAGCTCGATTATCGACGAGCAGTCCACCCCGCAGCCCTCCTCCCGGAGTATCTTGAGTATGGCGGGAGTGGGGGTGGCCTTCACGGCAAAGAACTCCTTGAAGCCCTTGTTCCAGCTGAACGCCTTCAGAAGGCGGCGTGCGTTTTCGCGGATGCCGTGCTCATCGTAGAGATGGAACGGGGTGGGATACTCCGCGCATATCCTGTCGAGCTGTTCCTTGGTAACGAACGGGAGCTTGGTGCGCCGATGATCCATTGTCGGTTCTCCTTTTCACTGGGGTATACAGCATAACTGCCGAAGGAGCCGGGCTTCTTCGGCAGCGTCCGCCGGAGGACGTCGCCGCCCGCCGGCGGAAATTATTCAAATCACTCGCCCATGGAGTAGTTGGGCGCTTCCTTGGTGATGAAGATGCCGTGCGGATGGCTCTCGCGCAGACCCGCGCCGGTGATGCGGATGAACCTGCCCTTCACGCGCAGGTCATCTATTGTGGCGGCGCCGCAGTAGCCCATGCCGCTGCGGAGACCTCCGCAGAGCTGATAGACTGTTTCGCTGACGGCTCCCTTGTACGGTACGCGTCCCTCGACGCCCTCCGGGACGAGCTTCTTGTTGCTCTCCTGGAAGTAGCGGTCGCGTCCGCCGCGGTTCATCGCCGCTATCGAGCCCATGCCGCGATAGGTCTTGAACTTGCGGCCCTGATATATCTCCTCTTCTCCGGGGCTCTCGTCGCACCCGGCAAAGAGGCTGCCGAGCATGACGACCGACGCTCCGGCGGCTATCGCCTTGACTATGTCGCCCGAGTACTTCACGCCGCCGTCCGATATTATCGGGATGCCGTACTTCGCGGCGGCGCAGACCGCGTCATACACCGCGGTGATCTGCGGCACGCCGATGCCGGCGACGACGCGCGTCGTGCATATCGAGCCGGGGCCGATGCCGACCTTCACGCAGTCCGCGCCGGCTTTTATCAGCGCCTCGGTCGCCTCGGCGGTGGCGACATTTCCGGCGATAAGCTGCGCCTCCGGGAAGGCATTCTTGACCTTCTCGACGGTGCGGACGATGTTCAGGGAGTGGCCGTGCGCGCTGTCGAGCACGAGCACGTCCGCGCCGGCGTCGAGCAGAGCCTTCGCACGGTCGAGCACGTCCTTCGTGCCGCCTATCGCCGCGCCGACGAGAAGCCTTCCCCTCTCGTCGCGGGCGGTGTTGGGGTATGTAAGCGCCTTCTCGATGTCCTTTATGGTGATGAGCCCCCTGAGCGCGTAGTTTTCATCAACGAGCGGGAGCTTCTCTATCTTGTTCCTGCGGAGTATCTCGCGCGCCTCGTCAAGAGTCGTCCCCACGGGGGCGGTGACGAGCTTGCCGGAGGTCATCTCTCCGCGTATCGGAAGGGTCATGTCGTCCTGGAACTTAAGGTCGCGGTTCGTGATGATGCCGACGAGCTTGCCGTTTTCGCAGATAGGCACGCCGGATATGCGGAACTTCGCCATGAGCTCGTCCGCGTCGCCGAGGGTATCGTCCGGAGAGAGGAAGAACGGGTTGCTGATGACGCCGTTCTCCGAGCGTTTGACGAGGTCTACCTCCTCCGCCTGCTCGTTTATTGTCATATTCTTGTGGATGATGCCGATACCGCCCTCGCGCGCCATCGCTATCGCCATCCTGCTCTCGGTGACGGTATCCATCGCCGCCGACATTATCGGGATATTGAGCTTTATCTTCTTTGTGAGATGCGTGCTGAGGTCGACGTCCGCCGGGAGCACATCGCTCTCTGCGGGTACAAGCAGGACGTCGTCAAAAGTTAGTCCCTCTTTGGCGAACTTCTCCGAGTTCATAAACTCGTTCATTTGCTCTCTCCTTTCACATTGCCGTTTCCCTCAAGGTGTGGCCTCGTGTTGATTTTAGGCATTGTACCATATAGATATTTCAAAGTCAAGGACTGTTCGCATTTTTCTGCACTTCGACCCGCTTGTCTCCTATTTCCGGCGACAGATTTATATAAAATGCAACAGTCCCGGCGCATTCGCGCCGGGACTGTACCGCTTTTCTATTCGCCTCGCAGAGTTTCGCGCCTTCGGCGCGAAATAAAGTCCAATCTGTAAATTTCGGCGGCGTGAATGCGCCCTTCGACTTGCTACGCGTCGAAACTTTCTACTGGGCGCATCAGACCTCGGCGCTTCGCGCCGACGTCCCGACTTTGTACGAAGTTGAAAATCCGCGCCCTTACCAATTTGCAGCGAAGTCTATAGGTATTTTTTAAGGAACTGCCCGGTGTAGCTCTTCTCGCACGCGGCGACCTCCTCGGGTGTGCCGCAGACGACGACCTCTCCGCCGAGGTCTCCCCCCTCCGGGCCGAGGTCTATGATGTAGTCCGCGACTTTTATCACGTCGAGGTTGTGCTCTATCACGACGACCGTGCTCCCCGCGTCGACAAACTTCTGGAGGACGCTTATCAGCCGGTGTACGTCCGCCATGTGAAGCCCCGTCGTCGGCTCGTCGAGAATGTATATCGTCTTCTCGTTCGAGCGGCGGGAGAGGTAGGTCGCTAGCTTGACGCGCTGCGCCTCGCCTCCGGAGAGCGTCGTCGACGGCTGGCCGAGCTTGATATAGCCGAGGCCCACCTCGTAGAGCGTCTGCACCTTTGCCTTGAGGCGGGGAAGGCTCTCGAAGAACCCCAGCGCCTCCTCGACCGTCATGTCGAGCACGTCCGCTATGCTCTTGCCCTTGTACTTCACTTCGAGCGTCTCGCGGTTGTAGCGCTTGCCGTGGCAGACCGAGCAGGGCACGAACACGTCAGGCAGGAAGTGCATCTCTATTTTGACAAGTCCGTCGCCCGCGCACGCCTCGCAGCGCCCGCCGCGGGTGTTGAAGCTGAACCGTCCCGGTCCGTAGCCGCGCACCTTCGCGTCCTGCGTGGAGGCAAAGAGGTTGCGGATGTCGTCAAAGAGACCGGTGTAGGTCGCGGGGTTCGAGCGCGGCGTCCGCCCTATCGGGGACTGGTCGACGCTTATGACCTTGTCGAGATTTTCAAGCCCTTCGATGCGGTCGTGGCGCCCGAAGGTCGTGTGCGCGCCGTTGAGGTCGCGCGCGAGGCGCTTGTAAAGTATCTCGTTTATGAGCGAGCTCTTGCCGCTGCCACTCACTCCGGTGACGACCGTGAAGGTCCCGAGCGGTATCTCCACGTCGATGTCCTTCAGATTGTTCTGCTTTGCGCCGCGTATGGTGAGCTTCTTCCCGCTGCCGGGGCGGCGCTTCTCGGGGAGGGCTATCTTCCGCTTGCCCGAGAGGTACTGGCCGGTGAGCGAGCGCGGATTTGCCACGATGTCCTCGAGGCTCCCCGCCGCGATTATCTCGCCGCCGTGGACGCCCGCGCCGGGACCGACGTCGACGATATAGTCGGCGGCGCGCATGGTGTCCTCGTCATGCTCGACGACTATCAGCGTGTTGCCGAGGTCGCGGAGCTCTCTCAGCGTCGCGAGCAGCTTGTTGTTGTCCCGCTGGTGGAGCCCTATCGACGGCTCGTCGAGGACGTACAGCACGCCCGCGAGCGACGAGCCTATCTGCGTCGCGAGGCGTATCCGCTGCGCCTCGCCGCCGGAGAGCGTCCCCGCGGCGCGGCTGAGGGTCAGATACTCGAGACCTACCGAGCGCAGGAACCCGAGCCGCGACTTCAGTTCCTTGATTATCTCCCGTGTGACTATCTGCTCCGACTCGCTGAAGCGAAGCGTGTCGATAAACTCCAGCGCCTTTACCACCGAGAAGTCACAGTAGTCCGCGATGGACATTCCGCCGACGGTGACGGCGAGCGTCTCCTTGCGGAGCCGCTTGCCGTGGCAGTCCGGGCAGGGATGCTCGCTCATGTACTGCTCGATGTCCGCGCGCGACCAGTCGCTCTGTGTCTCCTGATAGCGGCGCTCGAGGTTGGGGATGATGCCCTCGAACGCGTGCATGTAGGTGCCGGCGCGGCCGTCCTTGCCGTACTGCATTTTGAGCTTCTTCGTCGTGCCATGGAGGAGGGCGTGCATCGCCTCCTCCGAGAGCTCGGAGAGCGGCGTGTCGAGCGTGAAGCCGTACTCCTCGCCGAGGGCGCGGTAGTTCATCTCCGCCATCGTGCCCGCCGTGGGCTTGCCCCACGCGCGGACGGCTCCCTCGCGGAGCGAAAGCGACATGTCCGGGATTATCTTATCCGGGTCGAGCTCGAGCTTGAAGCCGAGGCCGCCGCAGGTCGGGCACGCTCCGTAGGGCGTGTTGAAGGAGAACATGCGCGGCGACAGCTCCTCTATCGAGATGCCGCAGTCCTCGCAGGCGTAGTTCTGGCTGAACATTATCTCGCGCTTCTCGTCCGGTATCTCGATGAGCACCAGCCCGCCCGCGAGCGCGGACGCGGTCTCCACCGAGTCGGTGACGCGCCGCGCGCCGTCCGCCCGGATGACGAGGCGGTCTATGACTATCTCGATGTTGTGCTTCTTCTGCTTGTCGAGCTTTATCTCCTCGTCGAGCGAGTAGGTGACGCCGTCGACGCGGGCGCGGGCGTAGCCGCTGTGCCGCGCGTCCTCAAAGACGTTCTTGTACTCGCCCTTCCTGCGCCGGACGACCGGCGCGAGCACCTGTATCCTCGTGCCCTCTCCGAGCGCGAGGATCTGGTCGACTATCTGGTCCACCGTCTGCTGCTTTATCTCCTTGCCGCACTTCGGGCAGTGCGGGATGCCCGCGCGCGCCCAGAGCAGGCGGAGATAGTCGTATATCTCGGTGACCGTTCCGACGGTCGAGCGCGGGTTTTTCGAGGTGGTCTTCTGGTCTATCGAAATGGCGGGGCTCAGTCCCTCGATGTAGTCCACGTCCGGCTTGTCCATCTGCCCGAGGAACTGGCGCGCGTAGCTCGACAGGCTCTCGACGTAGCGGCGCTGCCCCTCGGCGTATATCGTGTCGAACGCGAGCGAGCTCTTGCCGCTGCCGGATATGCCGGTCATGACGATGAGCTTGTCGCGCGGCAGCTCGAGCGAGACGTTCTTGAGATTGTTCACTCTCGCGCCCTGTATTATAAGTTTATTCTGCATTTCCTCTTCCGCTCCGTTTCCTGCCGCCCGAGGCGGGTCCCGTCCCGCCCGGCCGCTTTTTCCGATTGCCCGGGGCTGCGGTGCCTGCACGCCGCGCGGGCTTTTCCGCCGCGGCGGCGTCCTTGCCGCCGCGGAGACGTATTATCCTGTCGCGCAGGATCGCCGCATACTCGAACTCGAGCATTCGGCTCGCCTCGCGCATCTGCTTTTCGAGCTGAGCTATGAGCTCGGCGCGCTCGCCCGAGGTCATGCACATCTCGCCCTCGTCGCGCTCCTCCTCCGCGGCCCTCGCTATGTCGATGAGCTCGCGGACGTCCTTGCGTATCGTCTTCGGGACGATGCCGTGCTCCTCGTTGAACTTCATCTGTATAGCGCGGCGGCGGTTCGTCTCGGAGATGGCGCGGTGCATCGAATCGGTGACGGTGTCCGCGTACATTATCACCTTGCCCTCCGCGTTCCGCGCCGCGCGGCCTATCGTCTGAATGAGCGAGGTCTCGTTTCTGAGGAAGCCCTCCTTATCCGCGTCGAGTATCGCGACAAGCGACACCTCCGGGATGTCCAGGCCCTCGCGGAGGAGGTTTATTCCCACCAGAACGTCAAACTCTCCCGCGCGGAGGTCGCGGATTATCTCCGCGCGCTCGAGCGTCTCCACCGCGTGGTGCATGTACCGCACGCGGACGCCCACGCCGCGCAGATGGGTCGTGAGGTCCTCCGCCATCTTCTTTGTGAGCGTCGTAACAAGCACGCGCTCGTTCTTCTCCGCGCGCTCGTTTATCTCGCCTATGAGGTCGTCTATCTGTCCGTCTACCGGGCGCACCTCCACCTCCGGGTCGACAAGTCCGGTGGGACGTATGACCTGCTCGACGATCTGCCCCGACCGCTCGCGTTCGTACTGCGAGGGCGTCGCGGAGACGTATATCACCTGATTCAGCTTCTCGCGGAACTCGTCGAAGTTCAGCGGGCGGTTGTCGAGTGCGGACGGCAGGCGGAAGCCGTAGTCTACAAGCGACGTCTTCCGCGCGCGGTCGCCGTTGAACATCCCGCGCACCTGCGGCAGGGTGACGTGGCTCTCGTCTATGAAGAGCAGGAAGTCCTTGGGGAAGTAGTCGAGCAGCGTCGTCGGCGTGGAGCCGGGCGCGCGCCGCGCGAGCACGCGGGAGTAGTTCTCCACGCCCGAGCAGAAGCCGAGCTCGCGGAGCATCTCGACGTCGTACTCGGTGCGCTGGCGTATCCTCTGTGCTTCGAGCAGCTTGTCCTGCGACTCGAACCACTTCACCCGCTCCTCCATCTCGTCCTCGATGTCCTTTATCGCCTCGTTCAGCTTTTCAAGCGAGGTGATGTAGTGAGAATTGGGGTAGAACGCGACGTAGTTCACGTCCGCGACGCGTTCGCCCGTGACGAGCTTTATCTCGCTTATCCTCTCCACCTCGTCTCCGAAGAACTCGACGCGGTAGCTCTCGTCCGCAAAGCTCGGCGGCACTACCTCGACTATGTCGCCGCGTACGCGGAAGGTGCCGCGCTCCTGCGCCATGTCGTTTCGCGCGTAGTGGTTATCGACGAGGCGGCGGAGAAACACGTCCCGATCTAGGTTCTGCCCGACGCGGACGCTCGTCACCTGAGCCGCATACTCCTCCGGGTCGCCGAGCGTGTAGATGCAGCTCACCGAGGCGACGATTATCACGTCCCGCCGCTCAAAGAGCGCGCTCGTCGCGGAATGGCGCAGGCGCTCTATCTCGGAGTTTATCGACATGTCCTTCTCGATGTAGGTGTCGGTGTGGGGGATATACGCCTCCGGCTGATAGTAGTCGTAGTAGCTGACGAAGTACTCGACCGCGTTTTTCGGAAAGAACTCGCGGAACTCGCTTGCAAGCTGCGCCGCGAGGGTCTTATTGTGCGCGAGCACAAGCGTCGGCCGCTGCACGCGCTCTATCACCTTTGCCATCGTGAAGGTCTTGCCCGAGCCGGTAACGCCGAGCAGCGTCTGCTCGTCAAGCCCGTTCTCGACGCCCTCCGCAAGAGCCTCTATCGCCTGCGGCTGATCTCCCGCAGGCTCGTATTTGCTCACGACCTCGAATTTAGGCACCGCGTCTCTCCTCTCCTCACGGGCGCTCTCCCGCGCCCCTATTATAGCGCTCCTCCGAGCGCGTGAATGTCATATTTGTCGGAAAAATATCACTATTCTTTGTTTCGTTCCGGAACAGCGCGAAAGTCTGCGCCGCGCACCGTTCCGGCATAAACATTATATCAGAACATACGTTCAAAATCAACCCCGAGCGCAGGACAATTTCGCCGAAAATGTTCCTTTCGCGGCTCGAAGCGTTGGCGCCCGTGTCGAAAAAATTCAGCGCGGCTATTGACAATTTAACAAAACACCGTTAATATAATAACGGGTATAGTGGATAATACCCAAAATATTATGGGAGGAATTGGAATGGATAACAACCAGAATAATCAGAATAACCAGTACCAGCCCCAGAACAACCAGTACCAGCCCCAGCAGCCCCAGTATCAGCCTCAGCCGCCGGTACCGGGCAAGAGCGCCGCTACCTGCGCACTCGCCTGCGGCATTATCTCGGTAGTTCTCTGCTGGCTCGGCTATGTCACTTGGGCGGTAGGTTCCGTTATCGCTCTGGTACTCGGCATCGTCGCATGCGTACAGGGCGCCAAGGCGAAGAAGCTCATGCCCCAGGGTCAGTCCGGCATGGCCACCGCCGGCCTCGTTCTCGGCATCATCGGCGTCGTTTTCTCGGCGATCTTCTCCGTCTGCTCGATCATCGCCTACGCCTATGTCTGCTCTGAAGGTTCCGCTTTAGGCCTTTGGTAAGCCTCAGCAACAACATAACGTCGACAGGGAGCCGCCGTGCGCGGCTCTTTGTTGTATAAGGAGACAGCATGCATCCAATTATTCACATATTCGGCTTTGACCTCCCCGCCTACGGCGCGGCGGTGCTCATTGGCGCCGTCGTCGCCGCGCTGTTTGCGGTATTTCACAACCGCGGCAGCCGGTATATCGCCCAACGTGACCTCGGACTCGCCGCGGTCTACGCCCTCGCGGGGATGCTCATAGGCGCGAAGGTGCTCGCCCTCATCACGGAGATACCGTTCTTCATATCGAACGCATCGGTCATTTTCTCGTCGGTGGACAGTGCGGTCGGCGCGTTTATGAACGGCTGGGTATTCTACGGCGGGCTCATCGGCGGGATAATCGGCACATATATGTACTGCCGCAGCTTTAAGGAGGACTTCTGCGGCATGGCCGCCGCGGCGGCGCCGTCGATACCGCTCTTCCACGTCTTCGGACGGATAGGCTGCTTCCTCGGCGGCTGCTGCTACGGCGTTCCGTGGGAGCGCGGCGTGGTGTTCACCGAATCGCTCTCCGCGCCGAACGGCGTTCCGCTCTTCCCCGTTCAGCTCGTGGAGGCGTGCGCCGAGCTGCTGATATTTGCCGTGCTGCTCATAATACAGCACAGAGCGCGGGAAAAGTGGATAGTTCTCCCCGCCTACCTGCTGATGTACGCGCCCGCGCGCTTTATCATCGAGTTCTGGCGCGGGGACGCGATACGCGGCGTGTTCCTTCTCTCCACGAGCCAGTGGGTAAGCATAGCGCTCGTTATAGTGACCTCGGTACTGCTTTTCCGGTATTTCAGGCAGAAAACGGCGGCGAACACCGCCGCTGTGCAATAACTTTCAGGTAAAGGAGCTGTTTTTATGGAATATGTCACCGCCGGGCGCGAGCCCGCAAAGGCTCTCCGATTCTTTGAGGAGATCTGCCGCATCCCGCATCCCTCCGGGAGCGAGGAGAAGATAGCCGACTACCTCGAGGCTTTCGCGAAGGAGCGCGGCCTCGAGTGCCTGCGGGACGCGTCAAACAACGTCGTCATCAAGCGCCCGGGCAAGGGCGCGCCGGTGATACTTCAGGGCCACACCGACATGGTGAGCGCCGTCGCGCCGGAGAAGGGCGTTTCGGACGCAAAGGCGTACCTTGCGGAGCACGGCGTGACGCCGATACTCGACGGGGATTGGCTGCACGCGGACGGCACGACTCTCGGCGCGGACGACGGCGTCGCCGTCGCGCTGATGCTCGCGCTGCTCGACAGCCCCGAGATAGAGACGCCCGCGCTCGAGTGCGTCTTCACCGTCTCCGAGGAGGTCGGTCTTGACGGCGCGAAGGCGCTCGACTCCTCGTGGCTTCAGGGCCGCAGGATGATAAACCTCGACAGCGAGTCGATGGGCTCGCTCACCGTGAGCTGCGCCGGCGGTTGCCGGATGAAGCTCGAGCGCGAGTTCCGCCCCGCGCCCTACGAGCCGAAGTACGCCCTCCGCGTGGACATCTCCAACCTCAAAGGCGGCCACTCCGGCGGCGCGATAGACAAGCCGCACACGAACGCGATATGGCTCGCGGGGCGGATAGCGGGACTTCTCCGGATAGGCGGCAGTCTCGCGTGGATACGCGGCGGCGAGGCGGACAACGCCATCCCGCGCAGCGCCTCCGCGCTCGTCTGCTACCCGAACGAGGCGCTCATGCTCGCCGCTGAGAAGCGCTTCATGGACCTGCTCCCCCTCGAAGTCGAGGGCGAGCCGACGGCGGAGGTCAGCGTCACCCGCGCCGAACCCGAGCCGTCCTACGCGGACACCGAGGACCTCTTCGAGCTCATCGCGAACGTCTCGCGCGGAGTGCAGTCTAAGAACGAGCAGCAGGGCTTCGTCGTAACGAGCCTCAACTGCGGCGTAATAAAGAGCGAGGGTGGCAAGGTGACGCTCACCTTCGCGCTCCGCTCGTCGATAGCGGCCGAGCTCGAGGCGCTGAAGGAGAAGGTCGCGTCCTGCGCCGAAAGCTACGGATTCTCCGCCGAGCCCGGCGCGCAGTATCCCGGCTGGGCATACGCCGAGGTCTCGCCGCTCCGCGACACGGTCTGCGAGGTCTGGCATGAGATGACCGGCGGCACGATGACCGTCTTCAGCATCCACGGCGGCCTCGAGTGCGGTATCTTCTGCGACCGGCTGCCGGGGCTCGACGTCGTCGCGCTCGGCCCGACGACGCGCGGCGCGCACACCCCGGAGGAGCGCCTGTACCTCCCGAGCTACGCGCAGACGTGGGAGCTCATAGTGAAGGTGCTCGGCAAGCTCATCGAGAAGTAAGACCGTCCGAAAAAATTATACGACGAAAAAGATGTCCTCGTCTTCGAGGACATCTTTTTGTCTGCGTGTATATCGCCGCGCAGCGGGAACGGCGCTAACCCTGCTTTCCCTCGAGCGCGTCGGCCACGTTCTTCTCCATCCGCTCTATCAGTCCGTGCGCGGCACGGAGCTCCTCATTGCTGAACCCCACGGTGAGCAGGCGGTTCCAGTCCGCGAGGTGCGTGAATATCTCCTTCATGCCCTCCTCGCCCTTCTCGGTGAGGAAGATGCGGTTCTGACGGCGGTCGGCGCTGTCCGGCTCGCGGCGGATGTACCCCTCGTCCTCGAGCTTCTTTACAGCCCGTGCGACGTTTCCCTTGTCCGCGCAGAAGTACCCGACAAGAAAGTCCTGGCTTGCCCCGGGGTTGCGGTTTATCGCGAGCATATAGTTATACAGCGCCCCCCCGAGCCCCTTCGACGCGAGCCGCGCCGTCATGAAGCGCTTTTTCCGCCGCTGTATCCTGTTTATCATTCTGCCGAATTCGTGCGAGAACTCACTTTCCATTTTTCTTTCCTTTCCGTTCAATGAAGAAGAGCGAGCTGTTCACCGGCTGGCTTGCCTCCGTCGCTCTCTGTTTCAGCTCCCGGCCGACGCGCACCGCGAGCGGCAGCGTCAGCGCGAACGAGAGTATGTCCGCCACGGCCTGAGCACTCGCGAGACCGTACACGCCGAATATAAGCGGCAGCAGCGCCACCACCGGGATGAAGAATATCCCCTGCCGCGAAAGGCTTAGGACCGCCGCTCCCGCGGCCTTGCCGAGCGCGGCGTAGGTCATGTTCGTGACGATGCACCACGCGTGTATCGGCAGAGCGACGCACTGGAGGACAAGCGAGAACACGCCGACGCGTATCGTCTCCTCGTTCGTGCTGAACACGCCGATGATGGGCCGCGCGAAAATGCCCACTGCCAACGCGAGCACGCTTATCGCGACGGTGCCGGTCCACTGCATGAAATGCATCGCGTCGAGCACGCGGTCGTAGCGCTTCGCACCCCAGTTGAAGCCCGCCACCGGCTGGTAGCCCTGTCCGTAGCCGAGTATCGCGGAGGTTATGAACATCATTATGCGGTTGACTACCGAGATGGCCGCAAGCGCCGCTACAGAGAAGCCGGACGCCATGTTGTTTGTGATGATGGTCGCTATCGTCGTGAGTCCGTTGCGGAAGAGACCGGGGCTGCCCATCTTCGTGACCTCGCCCACGATTTCGCGCGAAAAATGTACCTTGCGGATGCTTATCCGCAGGAGCGACTTGCCGCGCAGGTATGTCGACAGCAGTATCGAGAAGCTCACGAGCTGGGATATCGCCGTCGCTATCGCGGCGCCCCGGACGCCGAGCCCGCAGACGTGTATCAGCAGCGGGTCGAGCGCGATATTGAGCACCGCGCCGCTCACGAGCCCCACCATCGAGAAGAATGCGTTGCCCTCCGCCCTCAGACATTGGTTCATCACGAACTGCGAGGCATAGATGGGCGCGGCGAAGAGCATGAAGCTCGCGTAGTCCTTTGCATATCCCTCGAGCGCGGCATAGAGCGCGTACTGCTCCGGATCGACGCCGAGGAACGGCGCGGGGTCCTTCGCTCCGAGCAGCCGCACAAGCGGGTCCATGAATATCAGCCCCGCCGCCGTCAGCAGCAGTCCGACTCCGAACGCGGTGAAAAACGACGTGGAGAGGGTTTGCTGCGCCTGCTCGTCCCGGTTCGCGCCGAGAAGGCGCGCTATGTAGCTGTTCGCACCGACCGCTATGGCCATGCCTATCATGCTTATCATGCTCGTAAGCGACATATTCACGCCGACCGCGCCGGTCGCCGCGTCGCCGAGCTTGGACACAAAGAAGGTGTCCGCCATATTGTAGAAGCTTGTCACGAGCATCGAAACTATCGTCGGGATCGCCATGCGCGGCACGAGCGAAGGTATCGGCATCGTGAGCATCATGGTTCTGCGGCGTTCCTGCTTGGAGTCACTCATCGGGTATCACACTTTCCCATACATTTTTAAATATGATACCACATTTTTTCCGCTACTGTCAATCGTCGCCGCTACATAAACATTGCGGAGGCGCAGAGTATGAGCCCGAATCCCGGCACGCCGAGCGCCCCGCAGGCGGCGGCGGTGAACGGGTTCACCGCGACACTCACGCCGGTGTACGGCGCGGCGAGGTCAAATGCGAGCAGCGCCGCCGCCCATCCCGCCGACCGGAGTATGAACCTTGCCGCAAGTCCCGGCAGCCGCTCCGGCTTCAGCCGGCTCCTTATCCTGTTCCCGGCGCGGGCTCCCGCGCGGGATTTGTGTACGTTATCCATTCGGCACCTCCTATCTCAGCGGCTTGAAGGCCGGCCGGTTGTCGTATCCTTCCTCGCGCACGCGGCGCAGCAGATAGCTGTACCGCGCTTCGAGCGACTTTATTTCAAATGCCGTCGCGTCCACAAGCTCCGGCTCACAGACGTACTCGAAGCAGTTTCTCGCAGTCTCGAGGCGCTGCTTGGTGTCGGCGAGCGCGTCGAGCAGCTCCCGGCGCTCGTCCTCCTCCGGGGCAGGCATCCGCAGTCTGAATATACCCATGGGTTCGACCTCCTTTGTCTTCTCGGTATAATATATATGTCCGGCGGGACGGCAATATAATTTTTTCCTTTAAAGGCAAAGTTTAACCCTGATATTTGCAGTGAGAGCGGCCATACTATGCTCGGACGGTGAAGCAACGGCAATCAGACCGGTGGAGACTTATTCTCCGAATGGTCACCTGAGTCACCGTCAAGGGTGTCCCGCCCGCGCGAGGCGGACGAGGGCGCGGTAAAGACGGTGAAAATGCTCTGGTGGCATAGAGTAACCGCCAAGTGCGCGGCCGGGCTCTGGAGGCGCGGCGCGCGCCGGTCGGCAAGGCCGGGGGCAAGGAGTCCCTATATACGGACCGTCCCCCGACAGCGCCGAGGCAGCAAAAGGGCGAGCGGAATTATCCGCTCGCCCGATCTGCGCAAAAGTCCTGACGGACTTTTGCGCATCGCGGCAAATCGCGCTCGCATGGTGTGTATAATGTCGGGCTTTCGGCGCTTCGTGCCGAATGCTGATGCGCCCGGTAAACGGTTGGGCGCAGTAAAAGCCGGTGGGCGCATTCTTACCAATTTGCCGCGAGAAATTCACTTGGAATTGCGCGGGCGCAATTCCAAGTGAAGCCGTCGGACAGAGCAAGGCTCTGCCGGCGGCAAGCGCTGCGCTACGCGCCGAGTTTTCCGCCTGCGGCGGAAAATCGACGCACGCTCCGCGAGAAGAGTTTTTTCCGACGTACACGCCGCCGGAAAAAACGAATCAGACATTATTTTGCCGCCAAAGGCGGCGAAACTCTGCGAGGCTTCAAAGCGCCCGGCGGGAACTGCCCTCAAAGCTCCAGCTGCATATACTCGTCCGAGCCCGCGAAGCCCAGTGCCGCGTGCAGCGGGCGGGCGGCGTCCGTGGCGTCCAAGATTATCTCCGTTGCGCCGCGCCGGCGAGCCTCCTCTATTATTTGCATCAGCATCCTTCGGGCCGTTCCGCGGCGTCTGAAGGACTCGCGCACATACACGTTCATCAGGTGACCGCGCAGGCCGGTGGGATGAGAGGGCGTAGGCATGACCCTGACAAAGCAGAGAGTCGCGCATCCGACGGTCACGCCGTCTTCCTCGGCAAGCACTGTGAGGCCGTCTCCGTGCCCGAAGTAGGCGCGCGTGCGTTCGGCAAACGCGTCGTCCGGCAGGAATCCGTCCTCCCGCGGGCCGAGCTCGGACAGCATCTCCAGCCTCATCGCGGTGAGCGCGTCGATATCCTTCGGCTCCGCAAAACGTATCTCGGGCATCTATATCACCTCCGGTCTCAATGTGAAAAACCGGCGGCGCAATGCGCCGCCGGTTACTATCGGTTTACTTCCCGAGTGCGTTTTCGACCTGGATGGCGGCAAGGCCGTCTGCGACTCTGTCGCCCGTCATGTCGCGCTGCTCCACCGACTTCTCGTTTAGGTACATGGTCTGCGGGTTCGCGGCGGTGAACGCGTCCCAGCGCGGCAGTTCCGCGCCGTTCGGGTCGCCGGTCTTTGCGAAGTTCGTCCAATAGTCGGTCATGGCGCGGCTGAGGACGTAGTCACCCGGTCCGAAGCCCGGTTCGAGCGAGCGCCAGCAGCGGTCGATCGTCCCGAAGATGTACCACAGCTCGCTCGAGTGGAACGCGCCGGGGTCATCCTCGCCCGGCATGTGCCGGTCGAAGTAGTAGATGTGGAGAGGCTTGCGTCCGTTCTTCTCCTCCGCTATCGCCCACGCGTAGGGCGTAACGCGGCCGCCGACGCGGGCGCGCGCCGCGTTTGCCGCGGGAACGTCAGCGTCGCTCTCCACGCCGAACAGCTCAAGGACGCGTTCGGCGTCCGCGCCGTAGGTGCGGCGGACGAGCGTCTCATGCTCCGCTTTGGTGGTCACGGGGAAGCCGCCGAAGAGCGCGCCGTCCCCCGACACAGAGCCGGTCATTATATCTACCTTGTGATGCTCTCCCGCGGCTATTGCCGCGCCGGGAGCCTTCTTCAGCAGCACGCCGTCGACACAGGGCGCCATCCCCATGAACATACCCTTCTCGGCGAGTATCGCCTGCGCGCGGTTGTTGAACTCGTAGGCGTCCATCGCGATGACCTCGTCGATGCTCTTGCCGAGTCCCTCGCATATTATCTCGCCTGCGTGCTCGAGGTCGGACATCTTTGTCTCACCGCCGAGGGTGTTTATCCCGCCCGCGGACTGGACTATCGCGCGGCGGAACAGTCCCTCGCTCTCGGGGCTCGTGAGCAGCACCTGGACCATCGCGCCGCCGGCGGACTGTCCGAAGACGGTGACGTTTTCCGGGTCGCCGCCGAAAGCCGAAATGTTCTTCTTCACCCACTTCAGACCCTCGATGCAGTCGCTCACGGCCATGTTGCCGCTGACACCTATCGGGCAGCGCCGCGACAGCTCGGGGTGTGCAAAGAATCCGAGTGCGCCGAGGCGATAGGTAACAGTCACAAGTATGACGCCGCGGCGGCTCATCGCCTCGCCGTCCATCTCCATCTCGTAGCTGTAGCCGGCGCTGAACGCGCCGCCGTGTATCCAGAACATGACCGGCAGCGGCTCCTCCGGCTCGACGGACGGAGTCCAGATATTCAGGTACAGACAGTCCTCGCTCTGCTCGACCTCCGCCGGGAAGAACTCCTTGTTGTATAGACCGGCCTCGCGTCCCTTGTCCTGAACCGCCGTGGGCGGGAAGGTGTCGCACTTCTTCACGCCCTCGAACGGCTCCGCCGGCTGCGCCCAGCGGAAGCGCCACTCGCCCACCGGCGGCTTCGCATAAGGAACGCCCTTAAAGACGGTGTATGCGGGGTTGCCCTGCGGTATTCCCTCAAACGTCCCCTGTTCGACGGTGACGGTGCGCTTTATCTTCTTCGGCAGCATCTCACTTCACCTCGTATCCGGCGGCGGTTATCGCGGCGCGGACGGCGCTGTCGCTGCCGCCCTCGTAGACGACCTCGCCGCGCTCGTGGCTCGCCTTCACCATAGTGACGCCCTCGACGGCACGGACGGCCTTCTCGACGCGCATCTCGCAGTGCGGGCAATGCATCCCGTTTACCTTGACAGTCATGTCATGAATCCTCCTTTATGATACCTGATTTGGAACCTGAATCTATTATACATCTTTTCCCCGCACGATACAAGTGGGGTCGCCTACGCCGCCGCGTTCTCGCGCGTGAGCGGCTTTATCCATTTGAAGCGGTTCGTCTTTATCACCGCGACGGCGCACTTGTATATCTGGTCGCCCTTCAGCAGCGCGAACACGACCGCCGGGTGCGCGTGGAACACGAACGCTGCTATGCAGGCTGAGGGTATCACCACGCACCAGACCCAGAACGTGTCGTTTAGGAATACGAAGTGAGTCGCGCCGCCCGCGCGGACTATCCCGGTGAGCGTACACGCCTGATAGCTCGAGCCGAAGCCGGTCACCGTGAGGACGAGGAGGAACAGCTTCACCATCTCGATGCTCTCCGCGTCCAGTCCGCTCCATATAAGACCCACGACCTGCCGCGAAGCGAAGATAAGCGCGCTCGACACCGCGCCCATACACAGGAAGATTATCTGAAGCGTTTTCGCATAGAGTTTCACGCGCTCGACGTCCCCCTCGCCGACGGTCTTGCCTATGACTATCGCCGCCGCCGCGCTCACGCCGAACACCAGCACCGTAAGTATCGAGAACACGGTGTTTGCGACGCTTATCGCGCTAATCGCCGCCTCGCTCCCGAGGTGGCCGATTATCGCGCCCTGGACGTTCATGTTGAGGCCCCATATCACCCCTCCGGCTATCACCGGCAGTCCGTAGCGCGCGTAGTCGCGCAGCAGTACGCCCGGACGCTTGAGAAGGTCGCGGAGCCTCATCCGCAGCTTCTTATCTATGAATCGGACATACACCGAGATTATCGCAAACTCGCATATCCGCGCCGTGAGCGTGGCTATCGCCGCGCCGCGCACGCCCATCGGCTCGAAGCCGAGGTGCCCGAAAATCAGCACCCAGTTGAGCCCGACGTTTATCACAAAGGTGGATATGCTGAGTATAAGACCTATCCGGACGCTCTCGACGCAGCGCATGCTCGCGACGAGCATCTCGGTGGCGCAGAAGAAGAGGAATCCGACGCTTATCACCGGCAGGTACCTCATACCCTCGGCTATGACCGCCTCCTCCGGCGTGTAGAGCCGCAGCGTCGTCTCGGTAAAGAAGAATCCCATCACAAACGCCGCAAGTCCCAGCACCATCGCTATCTTCAGACCTATGCCGACGATACGCTTTATCGGCTCGACGTCGCGCTTGCCCCAGTACTGCGTGGAGAGTATCGCCGTCGCCGTCGCGACATCCGCGACTATGGTCTGGAGGAGGTTCGTGCGCTGGTTTGCCATGTACACGCCGCCGAGCGACGCATCCCCGAGGCTCCCGACCATCACGTTGTCCGCAAGACCCACGGACAGCGTTATGAGGTTTTTCAGCGCTATCGGCACCGCCAGCGCCGCAAGCGTCTTATAAAACGATTTGTCCCGAACAAGCACCGCCATTCCTATCCCTCCGATATGCTTTCGTAAACGTATACATTTTACCCCGCACCGCAGCGGTTGTCAAGATACCGCCCGCCGTCTTCCAAGCTGCGCCAGTCCGCCGTATATTGACAATTTTTGCACCGTATGCTAAAATAAATTTCCAAAATATCTGCGGAAAGGGCGTTCTTTGTATGGATGATCACGAACTTTGGCCGATGATACAGACCTGGCTCACAACGACCGGGATAAACATACTTATCGCGCTCGCGATACTTGGCGTGGGGATACTCCTCGCATACGCGGCGTCGCGGCTCATCACGCGGCTGCTCTCGAAGAGCCATCTCGACGAGTCGTTTGTCGCGTTTATAGCTACGGCGCTGCGGATAGGCATAAGCGTCCTCGCGGCGATAACGGCGCTCGCCCAGCTCGGCATACCTACGACGAGCATCATCACCGCGTTCGCAAGCTGCGCCGTGGCGATAGGGCTTGCGATGCAGTCGAGCCTCTCGAACATCGCGGGCGGGATGTTCCTGCTGATAACCCGCCCGATACTCACCGGCGACTTTGTGGAGGTGGACGGGCGAACCGGCACAGTGAAAAAGATAGACATCGTCTCGACCGTCTTTCTCACCCCGGACAACAGCCAGATAATCATTCCGAACGGCCAGCTCATAAACAAGACGATAATAAACTACTCCCGCGAGAACATCCGCCGCCTGGACCTCACCTTCTCGGTGGCGTACACCGCCGACATCGCAGAGGCGAAGAAGGTGCTCACGTCGGTGCTCGAGCGCGACCCTCGGGTGTTGCAGGACCCCGCGCCGACGGTCGCCGTAAACGAGCAGGGCTCGAGCGCGATGATTTTCGCCGTCCGGCCGTGGTGCAAGTCTGCGGATTACCTGAACCTACGCTTCGACCTCATGGAGCAGGTCAAGCTCGAACTCGACAAGGCCGGCATCGAGATACCCTACAACAAGCTCGACGTCTACGTCACGCACGAGGACGGGAACAACGACTGACGCCCCGTTTTCTCCGCAGGGAAGCAAGAAAGAGACGTGTCGCCGGCAAGGCCGCAACAGTCAATAAAAAGAGCCGTATCTTGCGATACGGCTCTTTTTTCAATGCCTCGCAGAGAATGCGCCCTCGAACTTATACCGCACCCGACCTTCTACCGGGCGCATCAGACCTCGGCGCTTCGCGCCGACGTCCCGACCTTGTACTGCGCGGAGCGCCGTTTGGGGCCCCTTTGATGGACATGCTCGCTCGGAATGGGGCTTCGCGAAGTTGGCGGCAAAGCTGCCCACTTCAACTGCGCCGACGTCCTGACAACGCCTCGCAGAGTTTCGCGCCTTTGGCGCGAAATAAAGTCAAATCTGTTTTTTGCCGCGGCGTGTACAATGCGCCCTCGAACCTATACCGCATCCAGCCTTCGACCGGGCGCGTCAGACCTCGGCGCTCCGCGCCGACGTCCCGACCTTGTACTGCGCGGAGCGCCGTTTGGGGTCCCTTTGATGGACATGCTCGCTCGGAATGGGGCTTCGCGAAGTGGGCGGCAAAGCCGCCCACTTCAACTGCGCCGACGTCCTGACAACGCCTCGCAGAGTTTCGCGCCTTTGACGCGAAATAAATTCAAATTATTTTCGGCGGCGGCGTGTACGTCGCCGAAAATACCTCTCGCGGAGCGCGCTTCGAAGCGCCGCAGGCGCGAGGAGCAGAGCGCAGCGCCTGCCGCCGGCAGAGCTCTGCTCTGTCCGGCGGCTTCGCGGCGAATTGGTAAGGGGGCAGACAAAGTCTGCCCCCGCGATTCGCCACGAACTATTTTATGTGCGTGTGGTTGTTTATGTGCTCCGAGCAGTAGCAGGCGTAGCCCTTGCACTGCGAGCAGTAGCGGAACTCCTCCTCGGGGTTCGAGACGTCGGTCTTGCCGCAGACTATACAGCGGTGGGTGTAGCCGCGCTTCTTTATCTCCTTCGTCTTCTTCTTGAAGTCTATCCTGTTCGAATGCTCGAAGTTCTTTCTCCGCAGCGTCCGGAACGCCTTGCCCGCGAAGAATATCGCGACGTTCAGTATCGCCACGAGCGGGAACATATTCGCGGGGAACGGGTTCAGTATGACGCCCACCAGAATGTACGCAAGGTCGACGATCGCGAGCCACTTCATCTTTATCGGGATAAGGAAGTAGAGGCGGACCATGCCGTCCGGGTTCAGGACGGCATACGCGAGAAAGAGCGACATGTTGAGGTAGTGAGCGCCGGTGAGAGTGTAGTCAGCAACCTTGTCGCCGTACCATATACTCATGACGCCCGCGAACGCCGCCTGAAGCAGCACGCCGGTGAAGTAAAATATCGTGAACTTGAGGCGTCCCCACTCGTTCTCGAGCGCCCTGCCTACGAAGAAGTAGAAGAGCGAGGATATAGCGAGCGAGAAGATATCCCCCACGTTGGGGATGAGCACGAACGTGATGACGCGCCACACCTGCCCGTGCGCTATCTCGGACGGTATGAACGTCAGCCACCGGTAGACGAACACCGCCCCGTACACCGTGCTGTTCAGCAGGAACAGCACAACGTTTGCGGCGATGACGAACAGCATCAGATTCGGCACGCCCCATCTCTCGTGGCGCGCGCAGAAGCGTTCAAAACGGTTGTATTTCATGGTTTCCTCCGTAGGTGCAGGCATTGGTTTTAATTGCGGCAAATGACTGACGGGCTAATAACGGAAAACTTCGTAGAATTTCGCGCCGCAGGCGCATTCCGCATTCTAGCTAGCTCAATGTCGGGCAATATTCGCAAAGCGAATATTGCTAGCGAGGCTGTAAAATGTCGGATGAGGACTTAGTTCGCGCCCTCGCGGTTCGCAGCGGTTGAAGTTGCCGCAGGCAACTTCGCGCAGGCGAGTTACATTCGAAGTAGGGCTTTGCCCGCAAAGCGGGCAAAGCTCACGAGGGCTGAATATGTTTCGGCGCGGAACATCTCGGCGCCCTCGTGCTTGCCCCGAGCATTTCAATCGGAAGGGCTCCCGCGCGGTCGCCGACCGCGCGGGAATTGCACAGCGAAGCGAGCACATTTCACGCCGACTATTATTATACCCCTAAAATGCCAATTTGTCCACATTGAGGAATAATTTACCCGAAGCGCGCAAAAAGCGGCACGGAGACCCGTGCCGCTTTCCGTCGATACATAGGTTTTCTTCTCAGACTTTGCGCTTCTTGCCCGCGTAGAAGTCGGTGCGGGGCAGCCACTCGAGTATCCGCTCGAGCTCGAGGTCCCAGAAGCGCCACTCGTGGCCGTGCTCCTCGGTCTCGTCCCAGGTCACGTCCGCGCCGAGGCTGCGGAGCCTGTCGCGGAAGGCAACGTTCGCGTCATAGAGGAAGTCCTGCTTGCCGCAGGCTATGTAGAACTTCGGGAACTTCCCGCCGTTCTTCGCTATGCGCTCCGCGAGCGTTGCGGGGTCGTAGTCAAGCGAAACGTCCGAGTCGCCGTCGCGGCGCATGGATACGGCGGCGGAGAGCGGGCAGACGGCGGCAAAGCGCTCGGGCTGGCTGAGGCCGTGGACGAGGGTGCCGTAGCCGCCCATGGACAGTCCCGCTATGTAGGTATCCTCGGGGCGCTTTGATATCGGGAACATCCCGCCGACGAAGTCCGGCAGCTCCTTTGCGAGGAAGTCATAGTGCCTGTCGCCGCCGTTCGGCTGGTTGATGTACGCCTTGTTTTCGGCGGAGAGCATAACTATCGCTATCTGGTGCTCCTCCGCGAACAGCTCGACACGGGCATATCCCGCCCAGGTCGCATGGTTGTTGCCGAAGCCGTGCAGGAGGTAGAGCACGGGGTACGGATGCTCGGGCGTGTGCGAGAGCTTCGTGCCCTGCTGCGCCGCCATCATGCTGTCCGGAATGGTGGGCGTCGGGACGACGACAGTGATGTCGACCGCGCGGGAGAGTGTGTACGAGATAAAGTTACAGGTGAAACGTGCCATATCTTCTTTCCATCCTTTCCGAGGGATCTTCCCTGCTGAAAATATCATACACCTAAACGCCCGCGCCGTCAATCGCTTTTGTGCGTAGCGCGGATTGCTTTTTGTGCTGCGGCGGGCTATAATACAGCTGACAGGACCCGCACAGAGTCCGCCGTCATGACCTGCCGGAGCGCTTCCTGCGCCCGGCGAAAGGAGCTTTGAATGTACGAAACTCTTCTCTTTGACTTTGACGGTACGATAGGAAATTCGCTTCTCTCTGTGGGAAACGCGATCCTGGAGACGCTCAAGAGATACGGCTTCGAGGGGCTCACCCTTGAGGATATGCGGAAGTGCATAGGCCCTCCGCTTGAATACTCGTTTTCGCACTTCTTCGGCCTCGACGAGAAGGAGTGCGAGAACGCTATAGCCATCTACCGCGAGTATCACGCGCGCTTCGCTTACCTCGATAAGCCGTTCGACGGCATAGAAGACGCTCTTCGCACTCTGCGGGACCGCGGCTTCCGCCTCGCCGTCGCGACTACCAAGCGCGAGTCGAGCGCCGTCAGTCTGCTCGACCGCTTCGGGCTGCTCCCGCTCTTCGACCTCGTCGCGGGCGAGGCGGAGGGACGGCGCTCGGAGAAGTCGGAGGTCGTGCGGTACGCGCTCGAAGCTCTCGGCGCCGCGCCGGACGAGGCGCTGATGATAGGCGACCGCCTCTACGACGTGGAGGGCGCGGCCGCCGCCGGGGTGAAGACTCTCGGTGTGCTCTGGGGCTTCGGTTCGCGCGAGGAGCTGCTTTCCGCCGGAGCCGTCGCAACTGTATCGACGCCCGCCGAGCTCGTGGACTATCTCACGCGCGGGCACTGATTTTTTACATATCGTTATAATATTTCATTATTCGACAAAAAGTAATCCGCATATTTCTGCTGCGCGGATTACTTTTGTTTTCTGTGAAAATCCGTGATTTGCCGTGAGGGCTACTCCAGCTCCTCCGCTATCGCGCGGAAGAAACCCGCGCTCTCGCCGTCTCTGCGGAAGAATGCCGCCGGGTTTCCCGGCAGTGACTCCACCGTATGCGGGGCGCCGATGTAATCCCCGCCGCTCATCAGATGTACCCACGAGCCCTCGGGGAGCGCTATTTCCACCGTTCCCTGCTCGATGTCGCACACCGGTGCGACGATGAGGTCGCGCCCGAGCATGAACTGATTTCCCGGGACCTTTCCCTTCAGCTCAGGGTACACCTCCTCGGTGCGGCGTATCGGCGGAAGTCCGCCGTTTACAAACTCGTTTATGCAGACCGCGATATACGGCGCAAGCAGTGAATGTAGCCGCGCCATGCTCCAGACGAGCGACATGTCCGACTGCTCTAGCATCAGGAAGTCGTCCTTCAGCGCCGGCAGACGGAAATGCGGCGTGAACGCGGCAAGCTCCGCCCATCGCACGAGCTGCTTTGCCCGCAGCTCCTTCGGTGTGCGGTGGAGCTGTGCGCCTGCGTCGCAGTAAGCGACGCCGACGCCCGCGTCCGCGAGTCCGAGCAGCCCGGAGAGTACAGACCGCAGTCCGACCCCGAGCTCCCAGCCCGCGCCCGCGCCGCTCACTTCGCCCGCGTCCGCAAGGCCGAGGCCCGCGCCGCTCGACGCGAACACAGCCCCGCCGGACTGCCCCGCCGCCTCGCGGCAGATCTCTATCCAACGCGCGGCACGGCGGTTGTGGAACATGGACGCTTTGCCCGCTATCGAGAGCGCATTAGCCGGCTCGACCTCCGCACACTCCGCCTGTACCGCCGCGAAGCCGCGTCCGAACACGCCGCGTCTCAGCTTCTCCGCCGCCCACTCCCGAGCTTCCGGGTTCTCGAGGTCAAGGTGGGCCGTCATTCCGCCTCGGTCGCTGAGCGCGGGCATCCCGTCCGCGCCGAGGAGCAGAAAGCCGCCGGCGGCGGCCTCCGCGTATCCCTCGCCGTCCACCGAAAGCAGCGGCGTCACGCGTGCTATGCCCTGTATCCCTCTCGCGCGAAGGCGCTCGAGTATCTCGCTCATGCGCGGATAGAGCGCGCCAGACGGCGTGTAGTCCTCAAACACGGCGCCGCTCGCACCGAGGCCGCTCCAGTCGCGGATATACACCGCCGAGGGGCGCGTGCCGCCGCGCACCGCACGGTCGAGGCGGAGCAGAAGCTCCTCCTCCCCGCCGGAGACGCCGACCGTAACCCCTTCGACGCTCCACCTGGGCGGACGGGCGCGCTTTGCGCCGAGCAGCGCCGAGCGGCGGTATATCGCCTCCGCTGACTCCTCATATCCGAGGAAGATACTCTCGGGAAGCCCCCAGAGCTCTATGTCGCGGCGGCCGCTCTTTGACACATCCGCCGCAAGGCCGCCCGCGTGCTTCACGGCGGCGAAGTATCCGTCCGAGTCGTAGAAGAGCGGCTGCGGGGCGGCGCTGCCGTTTTCGGAGCTCTCCCCGCGCGAGCGCAGCGCCTCCCGTATGTTCGCGCCGCCGTACCGGCCGGGGTCTGCCGCCCAGAGCACCGCGCGGCGGCCGCGCAGGTCGCCCGCGGCGGCATCCCCGCCGCCGCGCACCTCTGCCTTCTCGGAGCCGCGCAGATGTATGACGACGCGCCCGAAGTCCTGCGACGCGTCGTCGAGCTTCAGCTCCGCCGCGCCGTCCCGCTCCGCAAGCACGAAACGCAGCCACCTTCTCGTACTCGAGAAGGTGACCGTCGAGCGCTCCTCGTCCCACTCGGCGTGCGGGAGCGGCTTTGTGGGCAGTCCCCTGCTCCGGAACGACCATCCCCCGAGTGCGCTTCTCGCCTCCGGTGCGGAAATGCCCGTCGAAAACATCGGCGCGTTCGGGCTGTGCGCCGCGACCGTCCTGTCGCCGACAAGGATGCGGAGTGAACGGCCCTCAGTCTCTACCCTTACCATACGCCAACCATCGAGAAGAACAGCCACGCCAAGAATCCCAGCACCGCTGCGACCCCCAGAAGCGCCGCCGCGCGCTTCCATGCTGGCGTCTTCCCGTCCTTTCTCTCGTTCATTTCTTCTCCTTATAGCAAAAGAACCCGAGCCGTGCCCGGGTTCACCTTGCCTGTCTTCTGTTACTTCGCGTTCCTATTGCGGCGGCCGGTATCCTGCTTGGGCAGCTCATAATTCACGAGCTCGAGGATGGCCATTTCCGCAGCGTCGCCACGGCGCGGACCGGTACGCATGATGCGCGTATAGCCGCCGTTGCGGTCGCTGAAGGACGGGGCGATCTCGCTGAACAGCTTCGTCACGACGTCCTCCTTGGTTATATAGCCGAGTGCACGGCGGCGCGCCGCCAATGTACCGGTCTTGCCGACGGTGATCATGCGCTCGGCGAGCGGAGCGACTTCCTTGGCACGGGTGAACGTGGTCTGTATACGCCCGTGCTCGAAGAGGCTCGTCACCATACCGCGCAGGTCGGCGCGACGGTGGGCGGTGGGACGCCCGAGCTTCCTTGCCATACTAAAAACCTCCTATCAGCTTCTAATCTCAACCGACGCGGCGGGAAGTTCTCCCGCCCGCGCGCACGCCCTCCCCTCGAGAGCAGCGTGCCGGTTGAAACGCTCATCGGGAAAGCATCTCTTTCCCGGCGACACTTCAGTTGTCCTCGTGTGCAAGCGAGAGACCCATGTTCTCCAGCTTCTGTATGACCTCGTCCAGCGACTTGCGGCCGAGGTTGCGGACCTTCATCATGTCCGACTCGGTGCGGTTGATGAGGTCCTGGACCGTGTTGATGCCCGCGCGCTTGAGGCAGTTGAAGGAGCGCACCGAGAGGTCGAGCTCCTCGATGGTCATTTCAAGCACCTTGTCCTTGCGCGCCTCGGTCTTTTCAACAACGGTGGATGTGGAGCTTATCGACTCACTGAGGTCGGTGAACAGGCTGAGCAGGTCGCAGATTATCTTTGCGCCGAGCGACACCGCGTCGCGCGCGGAGATCGTGCCGTTCGTCCATACCTCGAGAGTGAGCTTGTCATAATCGGTCATTCCACCGACGCGCGTGTTGTCAACAGTGTAGTTGACCTTGCGCACCGGGGAATAGAAGCTGTCCACCGGAATATCGCCGATTATCGTCTGCGCACCCTTGTTCTGCTCCGCCGGGACATATCCGCGCCCCTGGTTGAGCGTGAGCTCAAGGGAGAGGGAAGCGTTCTCGCCAAGCGTGGCAATGCGATGCTCCGGGTTCAATATCTCCACCTCGCTCGAGCCCTTTATCGCGCCCGCCGTGACCTCACACGGTCCGACGGCGTCGATATAGACCTTGCGCGGCTCGGGGGAATGGAGCTTCGCGATAATGCCCTTTATGTTGAGCACTATCTCGGTCACATCCTCCTTGACGCCGGGAATGGTGGAAAACTCATGCTGAACACCGGCTATCTTCAGATTGGTCGGCGCGGTACCGGGCAGAGAGGACAGCAGCACGCGGCGAAGGGAATTTCCCAGCGTTGTGCCGTAGCCACGCTCAAGCGGCTCGATCACGAATTTGCCGTAGCTCGGGTTTTCTTCGTCCGAAACGCACTCTATTCGCGGCTTTTCGATTTCTACCATTGAAGACCCTCCTTGTCCTGTGCGGGGCGGAAAGCCCCGCCCTATAAGCATCCTGGGTCGAGGGTATCCGCCTATTACTTGGAGTACAACTCGACGATGAAGTGCTCCTCGATCGGCAGGTCGATATCCTCACGCGCCGGAGCCTGTATAACGGTGCCGCGCAGCTGGTTCTTATCGCCCCTGTCGAGCCACTGGGGAGTCGTCACTATGATAGCGTCCTCGCCGACGAAGCGCTTGAACTTCGGCGACTGACGGCTCTTCTCGCAGACCTCGATGACGTCGCCGACCTTGACGAGGTAGGACGGGATGTTGACCCGCTTGCCGTTGACGGTGAAGTGGCCGTGGGTGACCGCCTGACGCGCCTCGCGGCGGGTCATGGCGAA
>CANRIN010000014.1 GCA_947630675.1 uncultured Clostridia bacterium
AAGGGCATCTTCGTGCACGGCTTCATGAGCTTTGCCGCGGTGAGCGTCATCGTGGCGTGCCTCATCATCACCGGCACATTCTCGCTGCTTGTGTTGAACGTGAACGTGCTCATAGACAGGGTGGAGGATGAAAACGAGATCCTTGCCTTTGTGGACGACAGCCTTGACGACACCGAGGCTCTCGCGCTCGTCACGGAGATAGCGGCGGTGCCGAACGTCGCTTCCGCGACGTTCGTGACGCGTGACGAGGCGCTTGACGAGTGGGCGGCGACCCTGCCGGAGGACTATCGGGACATGATGCTCACCGGCATCACCTCAGCGGACCTCCGCCACAGGTACGTCATAAAGACCGAGGATCTGAGCCTCGCGGAGGAGACCGCCGCGGCGATAGCCGAGATAGACGGCGTCGAGGTGCAGTTTGACCCGCGCCTCAGCGACGCGACGCTTTCCATGCAGAACGTCATCCGCATAGTCAGCTACATACTTGCGGCGATACTCTTCATAGTCTCGATGTTCATGATAGCCAACACCGTGAAGCTTGCGACGCTTGACCGGCGCGAGGAGATAGGCATAATGAAGATAGTCGGCGCGACGAACTCGTTCATACGATGGCCGTTCATCATTCAGGGCGCGCTGCTCGGACTGTGCGGCGGCGCGATAGCGTTCTTTGCCCAGTGGGGCATATACAACTATGCCTGCAATCTCATGCTGAACTACGTCGGCCTCGAGATGCTCGGCGACGAGCTTATTGCGTTCGGCTCTATAGCGATAAGGATGCTTCTGATATTCATCGGCGTCGGATTTACCGTGGGCGTGCTCGGCGGTTCGCTCACGATCCGCAAGTTCATGCGGGTGTAAGGAGCAGTGGTTCATATTTTTACAGGCCGGAGGTGTGACAAGGTTGTTTTTCGTAAAGCATAAAAAGCAGTTAGTCATGGGTCTTGCGGCGTTCCTCGCGCTGCTGATGGTGCTCTCCATCGTCGTGATGGCAGTGCCGGCGAAGGCTGCGGACGTCAGCGAAAAATCGCTCAACAACCTCAAGAGCGAGCAGAACAAACTTATGAACGACAAGAAAGCGCTCCAGAACGAGCTTGCCGGTCTGCAAAGCCAGGAGCGGAGTGCCATAGCGGAGAAGTCAAACCTCGAAAGTCAGCTCTCCGTTCTCGACGAGCAGATAACGAACGCCGAGGCGCTTATCACCGCGCTCGATGAGGAGATAGCAAACAAGGAGCAGGAGATAGCCCTCGCCATGGAGGACGAGGACGAGGAGTACGCGCTCTTCAAGAAGCGCGTCCGCGCGATGGAGGAGTCCAGCCACGTTTCGCCGTGGGCGGTGCTGCTCGGCTCGACGTCGTTTTCCGACTTCCTTGCCCGCTCCGAGGTCGTGCGCGACGTCATAGACTACGACAACAACCTCATGGACGACCTGCGCGGCGTCCGGGAGAACATCGAGGATCTCAAGGCGGGTCTCGAGGAGGATCGGGCGTTCAACGAGAGCGTAAAGGTGGAGCTTGAGGCTGCGCGCGACGAGGCGACGGCGAAGGCCGCCGAGGTCGACAGCCTCATCAAGGGCCTTCAGGAGGAGCAGACCTACACCTCGGGCGAGATAGAGAAGCTCACCAAGGAGATAAACGACTGCAGCAAGGAGATCGACCGCGTCGCAAAGGAGCTTGCGAAGAGAAAGACCTACGTCGGCGGAGATTACCTCTGGCCGCTCCCGTATCCCTATTACAGCAACTACATCACCCAGGGCTTCAAGTACCGCAAGCACCAGATAACCGGCGTGTACGGACTGCACAACGGCATAGACATCGGCGCGCCGAACGGCACCACCATCTTTGCCGCGAACTCCGGAACGGTCATACAGAGCGGCACGAACACGGCGTGGGGCGAGTATATAATGATAGACCACGGCGGCGGAAATGTCACACTCTACGCGCACATGTCCAAGCGTCTTGCCAAGGTCAATCAGGAGGTAAAGCAGGGAGAGACTATCGGATACGTCGGTCTCACGGGATATACGACCGGATACCATCTCCACTTCACGATATATGTGAACGGAACGGCGGTCGACCCGATGAAATATTTCAAGTGAGAAATGTTCACAATTTCAAGCTTGATTTTTTCTCCCCGATGCGTATAATAGCGGATAAGAAGGCGCCCCGGAAGGCTCTTCCGGGGCGTTTCGTTTGGAGGTAGCCAAGATGAAAAAGAGATTCAATCTCGCGACGGTGATAGGATTCGTGCTGCTCGCGGCGGCGCTGTCCTTTATGTTCACGTACTTCGCCGTGGAGCGGCAGTTTGAGAACATCCTTCAGGTGGAGCAGAACGAGCAGCGCCAGCTGAAGAAGCTGACACGGATGCTTGACATAATAGACGAGGAGTTTGTCGGAGACTACGACAAGGATACGCTCATGGACGGCGCGGCGGCGGGGATAATCGCCGCCACCGGCGACAGATGGTCCTTCTACATGACGGCGGAGGACTATGAGGAGTACCAGCAGTCGGTGCTGAACTCCTACGTAGGCATAGGCACCACGGTCGTGTACGACGCGGAGAGAAACGGCATACTCATAGCCAAGATACATGACGGGTCCCCGGCGGCGGCAAGCGACCTCAAGGAGCGCGACCTCATTGTGTCGGTGGACGGCAAGCGCGTCGAGGACGTGGGATATGAGGAGGCGGTCGAGCTCGTGCGCGGCGAGGAGGGGACTACCGTGACCCTCGGCGTCGTGTCCGCGGGCGAGACGGCGGAGCACAGCGTCGCCGTAGAGCGCGCCAGCTACATCTACAACCCGGTGAGTTCCGAGATAATCGACGGCAATATCGGGTATGTGAAGATAGACAACTTCGACGAGCACGCCTCCGACTACTTTGAGGAGGCGATACAGCGCCTCGTCGCGGCGGATGTGAAGGGCATAATCTTCGACGTGCGCAACAACGGCGGCGGCATGAAGAGCGAGATGGTGAACATGCTCGACCTGCTCTGCCCGGAGGGAAAGCTCTTTATAATGAGGGACAAGCAGGGCAACGAGTCTGTAGACTACTCCGACGCGGAGCACGAGGTCGACCTTCCGATGGTCGTCATAGTCAACGAGAACACCTACTCGGCGGCGGAGTTCTTCGGGGCGGCGCTGCGCGAGTACGGCAAGGCGATGATAGTCGGCGTCGAGACGAGCGGCAAGGGCTACGCCCAGCAGACACGCACCCTCGGGGACGGCAGCGCCATGAACATCTCGATAAGCGAATACTTCACGCCGTCCGGTGTGAGCCTGATAGGCACGGGCGTACCGCTCGATCTCGAAGTAGAGCAGGAGGACAACACGAACCTGTATCTCATAGACCGCGAGGACGACACGCAGTTCACGGCGGCGCTCGACCTGATGCGCGACGCGATAAACGTCGAGGCGGGAGTGTAAAGACTCCCGGCATATTTCTCCCCCGCGCCGCGTAGTCTGCTGTATGCTGACACTTATTCTTGAACATGCGGCGCCGACGGAGCGCAGGGTAATATTTCGCAGAAGAAGAGCGCCCGAGCTCCGAGCGGACACGTCAGTGCGTTTCGGAGCGCGGGCGCTCGAGCTGTCCGTGCCGGTGTGCGGCGACCCTGAAAGGGACGCCGAAGCCTTGGATGCAGCGGCGGAGCTGCTGCGCGGCCGCCGCATCCGCGAGGCGGTCGCCGTGTCGCCGCGCCTTGAAAGGGAGCTTGCGGCGCGGGGCGTACCGCCGCCGGGGAGAAAGCCTCTCGAACAAGCGATGCTGCTTCGGACGGCGACCGAGGTCGTGCGCTATCGCGCGGCCGAGAGCGTCGCGATAGTCGCGCGCCGCCGTTCGCGGGAGCTCGACACGGCGGTGCGGAGATTGTCGGCGCGGGTGAGAAACGTCGCGGTGATGCTTCCCCTCGGGGCGGAGGATTATGCCCGCGAGCTCCGGTGGTCGCTCGGACTGTCGGTGCGGACCGATACGGCGGCGCTCGCGTCGTCTGAGGTGAAGCTGCTCCTCGCGGAGCCGTGGACGCCGCTCGGCAGGGGAGCGGCGGTCGGGTACGTTCCGCACGCGGAAACGGGTCTCGAGGTCGTGGCAAAGCTGAGGTACGCCTTCCCGCCGGCGGTGAGCGGAAGCGTTTACCCGCCGGAGCGGGTCGCGTCCGCACTGCTGAAGGCGGGTGCGATGCGGCCGGAGGAGATCGGGATAAAAGACGTTTGCCTTGCAGACGCTATTGACAATTTGCCGTTTTCTCATTATAATGCAATTTGGAACGCTGAAAACCGGGAAGCGGAAAACTTCTCTGCGGCGGATGTCCGCCGCCCGAGTAATCGAAAGGCAGGGTCACTATGAATCAGCAGAGCCAGAAGGTCCACAAGCTTACAAGCGACAGGTACCACGAGTACGAAGAAGAGTTGAAGTATCTCAAGACGGTGCGCGAGAAGGAAGTCGCGGACGCGATAGCGACCGCGCGCGCCTTCGGCGACCTCAGCGAGAACAGCGAATATGACGAGGCGAAGAACGAGCAGGGCAAGCTGTACAGCCGCATAGCGGAGATAGAGGACATCCTTGCACACGCCGTCTTCATTGACGAGGAGGGCGGTAGCGAACGCGTGGACGTCGGCTGCGAGGTAGTCATCACGATGAACGGGCGCGAGTTCACCTACCGCCTCGTCGGCTCGAACGACGCCGACCCCAGGCAGGGCAAGATCTCCGACGAGAGCCCGCTCGGCCACGCGCTGATAGGCGCCGCCGCGGGCGACGAGATAAGCTACGAAACTCCGAGCGGTAAGCTCGCCACGGCAGAGATAGTCAGCATCACCCGCTGAAAAGGAAAGGATAAAGAGTATGGACAGGAACACGGCGATAAGCGAGCAGCAGAAGATACGCATGGACAAGCTCTCCGCACTTGTGGAGGAGGGCTTTGACCCGTTTGCGATAAAGACCTACGACCAGAACGCGCACTCCGCCGAGATATTGGAGAACTTCGAAAAGCTCGAGGGCACCACCGTCCGCATAGCGGGGCGTATCATGAGTAAGCGCGGAATGGGCAAGGCCGCCTTCTGCCACCTCTCCGACCGCTACGGCGATATCCAGATATATGTCCGTCAGGACATGGTGGGCGAGGAGAACTATGCCCGCTTCAAGAAGACGGACATAGCCGACATCGTGGGCGTCGAGGGCGAGGTGTTCCGCACGAACGCGGGCGAGATAACCGTCCGCGCGACGAACGTCACGCTGCTTGCGAAGTCGCTCCATCCGCTGCCCGAGAAGTTCCACGGGCTGAAGGACCCCGATCTCCGCTACCGCATGCGCTACCTCGACCTCATAATGAATCAGGACGTGCGCGGCACGTTCGTCAAGCGCGCGAAGATAATCGGTATACTCCGCCGCGTCCTTGAGGAGCGCGGCTTCATGGAGGTAGACACGCCGGTCCTCCAGAACAAGCCCACGAACGCCGCCGCGCGTCCCTTCCACACTCACCACAACGCGCTCGACATCGACATGGTGCTACGCGTCGAGCAGGAGCTCCACTTAAAGCAGCTCATTATAGGCGGATTTGAGCGCGTGTATGAGATGGGCCGCGTCTTCCGCAACGAGGGCATGGACCAGCGCCACAACCCGGAGTACACCGGCTTCGAGATGTATCAGGCCTACACCGACTACCACGGCATGATGGAGCTCTGTGAGACGATGTTCCGCACCGTCGGCGCGGAGCTCTGCCCGGACGGGAAGCTCGTCTATCAAGGTAAGGAGATAGACATAGCGAGCCCGTTCAAGCGCATCACCATGATAGACGCCGTGAAGGAGTACTCCGGTGTGGACTTCAACACCATCCAGACCGACGAGGAGGCGAAGCGCGCCGCGGACGAGCATGAGCTCCACTACGAGAAGGAGCACAAGCGCGGCGACATCATCAACCTCTTCTTCGAGGAGTACGTCGAAAAGAACCTCATTCAGCCCACATTCATCTGCGACTATCCCGTAGAGATAAGCCCGCTCGCGAAGAGAACGAGCTACGACCCGAGGCTCGTCGAGCGCTTTGAGGTGTTCATAAACGGCTGGGAGTTCGGCAACGCCTTTACCGAGCTCAACGACCCGATAGACCAGCGCGGACGCTTCATCGAGCAGGCGAAGAAGAAGGCCGTCGAGGGAGAGTTCGAGATAGACGAGGACTTCGTCACCGCGATGGAGTACGGCATGCCGCCCACGGGCGGCATGGGCATCGGCCTCGACCGCTTCGTGATGCTCTTTACAGACAGTGCGTCGATAAGGGACGTCCTGTTCTTCCCGACCATGAAACCGATTGAATGATGCAATGAAAAGGAGAATCCGCCATGACGGATATTGCAAAACTGCAAGCGGTGCTCACACCTGTATTTAGAGATTATGGGATTTCCCGCGCCGTGTTGTTCGGTTCGGTGGCAAAGAAGACGGCTACTGAGAAAAGCGATCTGGATTTGTTGGTGACGAGCGATTTGCATGGTCTGCGTTTTGTCGGGTTTATGGAAGCCGTTCGCCGTGCGGCACAGATGCCGGTGGATATTCTGGATGTTTCTCATATCGAGCGCGGCTCTAAAATCCAACGGGAAATTGAGACGACCGGGGTGACCATCTATGAGAAATGAAGTAATCGTGGGGAAGATGATCGCCTACTGTGAGAAGCTGATTCGCTATTGTGAAGGGTATTCCTATGAAACCTTCTCAAAAGACACAAAACTGGTAGAAGCCTGCGTATTCAATCTCAGTCAAATCGGGGAACTTTGCCATGCGGTGGACGATGGATTTGCAGCAGCACACCAGGATATTCCGTGGGCGGAAATATACGGACTGCGAAATCGCATCGTACATGACTATGAGGGCGTCAATCTCATACTGGTTTGGGAAATTATCAGCGAAGATATTCCGGAGCTGAAAAAGCGGCTGCAAAACCTGTGAATCATAAGCCCGCCGTATTTGACTAAAAATGGAATTGGGGGATGAATCTGAAAGAGGTGAGGGTGTGCCATTGACGAGTGCAGAAATTGCCAATATCACCACACAGTACTACTCCCGGTTTTGTTGTACCGATCTTTCAAAATTAGAGCACGGAGTCTATTTCGTTTGCTCTGCGGAAAGGAACGATCTCTTAAAGGGGTACGGCCGCAAATATGCACTTTATATTTTGCAAAGGGAGGATTTGTGCATAGTTGCCTATTCTCCCGCGCTTCGGGATTTTGTCGATACGCTGAAGCATAACGAGCCGGACGGTATTCTTGAGGCAGTCGAGAAAGAGTACCGCCTTAAAAAGATAAGCTTGCTCATCTTTCAGGAAGAGATTGTGACGCAGTACGGGGACGCAAAAGTGTTGGAGAGTAAGGACTATCCTCTTTTTGAAACATTTTTCCGGGAAACGCACAAAAACGCCAATCCTGACGATTGGCTGCCGGATTATTTTGCTGAAAAGGAAGGCTGTTTTACCGGATATTTTAAGGATGGACGGCTCGTTTCGGTTTGTGATGCGCCGGATATGCCCTACATGGAAGGCAGAATTCAGCATACCGGAATCATGACTTTGGAAAATGAGCGGCGAAAAGGGTACGGAAAGCTCACCGCTGCACTGGCGACGCATCGGTTGCTCCAGAAGGGCATTTGCCCGCAATGGGAGTGCGGTCTTGGAAATCTTGCCTCGTTTGAACTTGCAAAGTCAATTGGATACAAAGAATTTGGGAGAGCATATATTTTTGAGAAATAATCCGCATTTAGCGCTGAAAAGGTTCATACATCAAAATCTACATCGAATGAAACGGTTTTATATCACGGGAGATAACGGTTTATCATATTGCAAATTTGGAGAGTAACGATTTATCACGGTTTGAAATTTACATCTTTACATCAAACGATGTCAAAAAGATGCAGAGATGAAAACTCGCAGATCCTCTTAGATCGAGTGGGAAATCCCATAACGGGGTCGCAAAAACAGAGCAAATAAGGGAGAGAAACGATATGGGCGACAGCTCGAAGAAAAGTATTGAACGCGAAGCAGAAAAGGCAGTGCGGTTGTGTCTTCCAAACGGCAGGACTATTCCCTGTGAACAGTATGACGGTGAATTTTCCGACTGCAACGTGATCCCCGAAATGCTGCAGATCCTTGCGGGAAAACCCGTTGTACAGCAGGCGGAATATTATTACGTCACTGAGTCGCACCGGTTTTATAGTACGGCTTACGGAGAAATATCAAAAGAAAATTTGCAGAAATACGCAAAAAAGCTCTGCGATTACGACGGTATTCGCGCGCTTCTGATAAAAGACGGTATCTTGATAGGCGCAAAAATCAAAGCAATGTGGAGCAGCGAGGGCAAGCTGTTCCGAAAAAGACCGGTGTGCACCTACTATGCCAGTGATAACGAGGGAAGCGGCACAAAAGAACGGGAGGACTATGCGTACCTTATGTTCGTCGGAATAGATATTCCAACGGAAGCGGCTAACTTATATCAATGATCTTCCCCGCGATAAAGCTGCCAAGTGACTGAAAAAGGACAATAACGGATATTGCAAAGCTGCAAACGGTGCTGATTCCCGCGTATCGTGGGATTTCCGGCGCCGTTTTGTCAGGCTCGGTGATTTGCGGCGACGGTATACTCGATATTCCATGCAGGAGGCGGTAACAAATGTACTTAGACAATATCCTTGAAGCCGTAGGCAACACTCCGCTCGTCAAGCTCAACCGGATGACCGGGCCGGAGGACGCCGACATATTTGTGAAGTTCGAGGCTGTTAACATCGGCGGCTCGGTAAAGACAAGGACCGCGCTCAATATGATAGAGGCGGCGGAGCGGGAGGGTGAGCTGAACCGCGACTCTATTATCTGCGAGCCTACGAGCGGCAATCAGGGCATCGGTCTCGCTCTCGTCGGCGCGGTGAAGGGCTACAAGGTGAAGATAGTCATGCCGGACTCCGTCAGCAGGGAGCGGCGCATGCTGATAAAACAGTACGGCGCCGAGGTCATCCTTATACATGACGAAGGCGATATAGGCAAGGCTGTCCGAGACTGCATGAAATATGTGGAGGATATGGCGGCAAACGACCCCCGGGTCTATGTGCCCCAGCAATTTGAAAATCCGTACAACCCGGCCGTGCATTTTGAAAAGACCGGCGAAGAGATAATCCGGCAGATGGAAGGGCTCTCTATCGACGGCTTCTGCTCCGGATACGGCAGCGGCGGGACGATAACGGGCGTCGGCCGCGCGCTGCGCCGGGTGAATCCCAACGTCCGCATCGCCGTTTTGGAGGTGCAGAACGCTCCGGCGCTTTTGGGAGGACCCATCGGCAGCCACTTTCAGCAGGGTATAGGCGACGGCTTTGTGCCGAAGAACTTTGACACCGGCATCTATGACGAGATAATGATAGTGAGGGATGATCAGGCTATCGATACTGCGCGGAGACTTGCCCGTGAGGAGGGACTTCTGACGGGGATATCCGCCGGGACGAATGTCTGGGGAGCAATGCAAATGGCAAAGAAGCTGGGCAAGGGAAAGAATGTCGTCTGCCTCGCACCGGATACCGGCGAACGCTACTGCTCTACGATACTTTTCGACGAAGAGTAGAGCGCACACCAAGATAACTGAGGGATTTTGTGAAAGGATGTGCTCGAATGGAGCAAATATGGAAAGAGATGTTCGAGGCTGCAAAGGCGGTCCGAAACGGCAGGAAAATATCAGAGTATGTGGAAGCGGGAGAGGTCGCGGCGGCGATACTGTCCTCCTCGGGGAGGATATATACCGGCGTCTGCGTGGACACCTGCTCGACGTTGGGAATATGCGCCGAGAGAAACGCGATATTCAACATGATAACGAACGGCGAGCAGGAAATAAAGAAGGTGCTCGCGATAATGTCGGACGGAAAGGTCGGCGCTCCGTGCGGCGCCTGCCGTGAGCTGATGGTCCAGCTCATGCCGGACGGCTATCGGGATATCGAAGTGCTGATGGATTATGAGACGGGGGAAGTAGTCACTCTCGGCGAGCTGACCCCGAGGTGGTGGATATAAACGAATGATAGATTTTCAGTTGGAAGAATTGACTCACGACAACCTCCCGCTGGTGAGGATGTTTGACAGGAGCGACGTCTCCGAAGCCTATGTCGGCTCTGCCGATGAGATAATGGAGATAACGGACTACGGCGTGGAGCATCGCTGCATCGGCCACGCCTTTGCCGTGAAGGCGGACGGGAAATACATAGGCATGCTGCTCCTTGGCGAGGCGCTTGAGTGGGATACCGACCCGCCCGAGATGAGAGAGACGCCGTTTTACCGCTTAATGGGTTTTGCCATAGACAGACATTATCGGAATATGGGGATAGGCGGCAGGGTGCTCGAAAAGGCAATAGAGCTAGTATACCGGGATTTCGGCGTAAGACCTATCGCCCTAGGCTGCCATAAGGACAATCAGTCCGCCGAGCGGTTTTATCTGCGGCACGGCTTCCGCAAAACGGAGTACCGCGAGGGAGAGGGCTTCTACTTTATCAGGTATCCACAGTGACGAATATCGGTTTGCCCGGCCGAAAGCTGCTGCGCTTGGGTTTGAACGCGCTTGTGATCGCAACGCATCTGGACAGCGTGACCACGCCTTACTGACAGGCGATGATATCAGAAGCTTTGTAAACACGCACGGACTTACGCAGGTATATGTGCCGGAAAACGGCGAAGCAATAGAGGCGTAGATGCAATCGCCGCATTTCCCCTGAGAAAACTGCTTTCTCAGGGGATTTTTACGCTTCGGCAGCCGCTCGCAGGCTGCATCGCCGGGGTGATGACCGAGTCTCGCGCAGAGGGGCCTCCTGCGGGAAAATGCTGCGGGTGATTTGCAGGATTTGGTTTTGTTCAATGGCTTGGTATGGGAAAGGTACTTGCAAAAGCTGAATAACTGCTGTATAATAAGAGCCGTATATTTGAAAAACACTTCCTCCCCGGGAAATATCCGGCGGCGGAAGCCGGATAAATGCCCTGCAAATACACGCAAAGAAGCATGAAGGGAGCGGCACCATGGCAAAGAAGAACAGCGAGCGCGAGCGTCTGCTCGCGGATATGCGGGAGGCGGGCAATCAGCCCACCGGCTTCAAAGGCTGGTTCAAAAACGTATTCGTCTACCATTATCTGAAGTTTGTTTTGATAGGCATAGCCGCCCTCATCATCGTCGGCATTTTCGTTCACGACATGACAAAGGACAACTCTCCCGACTTCACGCTCACCACCGTCTCCCTGAACTTTGCCAATGAGGACGGTAAGGCGGACGTGCAGAGTAAACTCGTCGCCGCTCTCGGCGACATGAACGGAAACGGCGAGGTGCGGGTGGACATTCAGGATTACGCCGTCGCGAACGCCGGCGGCACGAGCGACCTCGCGTACATGATACAGACGCTTCAGACCAGCTTCGTCGCCGATCCGTCGTCGGTGCTCTACGTCATCCATGAGGATTTGAAGAACTACTTCGACCCGGAGTCCAGCTATTTCCCCGTGTCCGATTTCGGCATAGAATCGGACGAGGTCTATTTCGTATCGGCGGCAGGGTGCGAAGCGGTGGAGCAGATGTTCCCGGACGACGGGGCGTCGAAGTACTACTTCGCCTTCAAAGCCTGCCAGGAGACAAAACGGAACGAGCCGGAGTATGCCGCCTACTATGACGCTGCCGTGGCGGCGTACCGCGCTCTCACGTCCGGCAACTGACACGGATCCGCCGCGCCGGTCCTACCGGCGCGGACTTTCGGTATTTTCGGGAAGGAGTTGAGCGCGCCTTGCATAAGTTCCTTCGCAGGCTCCTGTCGGTCTCGCCGACGAGGATAGTCGCGCTCGGATTTCTCGCGATAATACTCATCGGGGCGGCGCTGCTCGCGCTTCCGTTCGCGACGCGCGCGGAGGGCTCCTGCGGCTTTGTCCCCGCGCTCTTTACCGCCACCAGCGCGACCTGCGTCACCGGCCTTGTCGTCGCGGACACATGGACGATGTGGACCGCGTTCGGGCAGGTGGTGATAATCCTGCTCATACAGATAGGCGGGCTCGGGTTCATGACGGTGTTTGCAGTGTTCAGCTTCCTTCTGCACCGAAGGATAGGGCTGAAGGAACGCCTTGTCATGGTGCAGAGCTTCAACTTAAACGACATAAGCGGGGTAGTGCGGCTCGTGCGGCACGTCCTGTTCGGAACCCTCGCCATAGAGGGTGCGGGCGCGGTGATACTTACGGTCTGCTTTGCGCGCCGCTTCGGCTTCTGGGGCGGACTCACGAGGGGGATATTCCACTCGATATCCGCGTTCTGCAACGCCGGCTTTGACCTGATGGGTAAGGCAAGCCCCGGTTCGTCGCTTGCGCTCTACGCCGCGGATCCGGTGGTGAACATCGTTATAATACTACTTATCGTGCTCGGAGGACTGGGATTTTTCGTGTGGGAGGATCTCGCCTCCGCACGGTCGTGGAAGCGGCTCGGCGTCCACTCGCGCATAGTCCTCACCATGACCGCGGCGCTCCTGCTCGGGGGATGGGCGCTCTACGCCGCCTTCGAGTGGAACAACCCCGCTACGATAGGCGGCATGACAACGGGGGAAAAGCTTCTCGCTTCGTTCTTCCAGTCCGCCACGACGAGGACGGCGGGATTTGCTACGGTGCCGCAGGAGAACCTCACCGGCGCGGGCAAGGTAATAACTCTGATACTCATGTTCATCGGAGGCAGCCCGGGCTCCACCGCCGGCGGCGTCAAGACGGTGACGGTGGCGGTCCTGCTCGTGAGCCTCCACGGAGTGCTCCGGGGCAAGGAGGACGTGAACCTCTTCCGGCGGAGGATAAGCGCGGCGCAGGTGCGCGACTGCACGGCGCTCGCGAGCATGGTGGCTCTGCTCGACATACTCGGAACGCTGCTCCTCATTGCCTTCGACGGGGCGCCGGTCTCGGCGGCGGCGTTCGAGGTCGTGAGCGCGCTTGGGACGGTCGGCCTCTCCATGTCGCTCACGCCGACGCTCGGAACGGCGTCGCTACTGCTGCTCACGGCGCTGATGTATGCCGGCAGGGTGGGCATAATGACCATCGGGCTCGCGACGATGATCTCCTCGCGGCGGAGCGGAAAGCTTCGCTACCCGGAGCAGCGCATCATGATAGGATAGCTTGCCGCCGCCGGACGCGGCGTCCGGCGGACGATAATCGATTTGCGGGAGGCAGTACGGTGAAGTCTTACGTCGTGATAGGGCTCGGGCGCTTCGGGAGCGCCGTTGCCCAGGAGCTCGTGCGGATAGGGAGCGAGGTGCTCGCAATAGACAGCGACGAGGAGCGGGTGAATGAAATAGCGCCCTTTGTCACCCACGCGCTGATAGGCGACGCGGCGGACGAAGCGGTGCTCCGTTCGATAGGCGTGCAGGACTTTGACTGCATCATCGTCGCCATAGGCGAAAACCTCGAACACAGCGTACTGATAACGCTCGCCCTGAAGGACCTCGGGGCAAAGAAGATAGTCTGCAAGGCGCGCGACGACACATACAAGCGCGTGCTTGAGAAGGTCGGCGCGGACCGCGTGATAGTCCCGGAGAGGGACATGGGGCGCCGCCTCGCGCAGACTCTGAACAATTCCAACATACTCGACTACATCGAGCTCTCTAACACCTTCGGACTCGTGGAGATGACCGCCCCGCGCATGTGGGTGGGGAAAAGCCTGCTTGAATCGCACATCCGCGAGAGGTTCAGCATCACCGTCCTCGCGGCGCACGACCCGGACGGTTCAAACTTCGTCATCTCGCCGCCGGCAGGCTATGTCGTAAAGGAAAACGACGTGCTCATAGTCGTCGGCCGGAGCGAGGACTTCGAGAAGGTGCAGAAGCTGTGAGCGTCGTAACAAGCAGACAGAACCCGCTCGTGCAGCACGTCTCGCGGCTCCTGGCACAGGCGAAGTACCGTCGGGAGACCGGAGAGTTCGCGGCGGAGGGAACGAAGCTCCTGCTCGACGCGGCGGAGGCCGGCGTCGAGATAACCTCGGTCATTGCCGCGGAGTCCGCGGCGGCGGAGCTACCGGCGAACCTGCCGGTGACGGTCGTGAGCGAGCGGCTCTTTGAGGCCGTATCCACACAGAGAACGCCGCAGGGCGCGATATTCTCGGCAAGGATCCCGCACATCCCGGCGGGCGGCGGCGGAAAGATCGCCCTCGACGGCGTGCAGGACGCGGGAAACGTCGGAACGGTGATACGCACGGCGGCGGCGCTCGGGATAGGCGAGGTACTGCTCGTGGGAGGCTGCGCCGACCCGTTCGGGTACAAGGCGGTGCGGGCGTCGATGGGCGGGGTGTTCCGCATATCGGTGCGCCGCTGTCTGCCGGAAGAACTGAGAGAGGCAGCGGGCGGACTTCCGCTCCTCGCGGCGGAGCCCCGAGCGGACGCAAAAGATATAAGGACGATAGAGGGCGGCTTCCTGCCGGTGATAGGCAGCGAGGGTCAGGGCATTTCAAAGAGCGTCGCGGAAAAAACGGACGGCGCGTTTACGATACCTATGAGCGGCACCACCGAGTCTCTGAATGCGGCGGCCGCCGCGGCGATAGTTATATGGGAGATATCAAGGCGGAGGTGAGCAGGTTGGCAAAAACCGAACACTGGGTCTGGCTTTCACTGAAGGATAAGCTCGGGGCGGCGCTCCGGGCCGAGCTGCTTCGGCGTTTTCGCTCCATGGATGCGCTCTACTATGCGGAGCGGGGCGAGCTTGAACGGCTCGGCATACTCTCGGAGGAGAAGATACGGCAGCTGCTCGACAAGGATCTGGATAAGAGCAGACGCACGCTCGAGAAGTGCGACGCGGAGAATATACGAATAGTCACGCTGCAGGATGCGGACTATCCAGAAATACTGCGCAATATCCCCGACCCTCCGGGAATACTCTACTACAAGGGTCACTCGCCCGCCCGCAAGGACGAGCTCGCGATAGCGATGGTGGGAACGCGGCGTCCCTCCGCCTACGGCATGGCTGCGGCGGAGCGGATAGCGCGCGGCATCGCGCGCGGAGGCGGCGAGATAATCAGCGGCATGGCGCGGGGACTGGACAGCGCCGCGCACCGCGGTGCGCTCTTCGAGAGGATGCCGACGACGGCAGTGCTCGGAGGCGGGGTGGACATCGTCTATCCGCCGGAGAACCAACAGCTTTATGAGGACATAATAGCGGAGGGCACGGTGCTGAGCGAGTACGCGCCGGGCACGAAGCCGGAGGGACAGCACTTCCCGGAGCGGAACCGCATAATCAGCGGACTTGCGCAGGGCGTTGTCGTAGTCGAGGCGGGCGAGCACAGCGGCGCGCTGATAACCGCGCGCCGTGCCGACGAGCAGGGGCGCGACGTCTTTGCCGTCCCCGGCCCGATAGACTCGCAGCTGAGCGAGGGGACGAATATGCTCATACGCGACAAGTACGCCAAGCTCGTCACCTGCGCCGAGGACGTGCTTGTGGAGTACGAGTTCCTGTTCCCGGTGAAGCTGCACCGCGAGGAGAGGCGTGGAGAGCGGCGGCAGGACCGCCGGGGGCACGGAGATGCGTCCCCCGCACCGGAGCGGAAGAAGCCGCCGGAGAAGCCCGCGGCGAAGGAGCCGGAGAAGGGTGCGGGAGAGAAGAAACTGAATGAGAAGGTGCTTGCGGGGCTCAGCGAGGACAGACGGAACATACTGCTCCGGCTCGCGGACGGCCCGAAGTATATCGACGACATAGTGGACGCCACCGGCCTCAAGGCAAACGTCGTCATAGCGGAGCTCACTATGATGACTATAGAGGGATTTGCGGCGGAGCTTGCCGGCGGACGGTACGCGCTCGGCGCGGCGCTTCTTGAATAATCAAAATCGAAACGGGAGAGAGCAATGTCTGATCTTGTTATTGTGGAGTCGCTTGCCAAGGCCAAGACCATCGAAAAGTACCTCGGCAGGGGATACAAAGTAAAGGCGTCCATGGGACACCTGCGGGACCTGCCGAAGTCGAAGATGAGCATCGACTTTGAGCACGGCTTTGAACCGGACTACCAGCCCATAAAGGGCAAGGAGAATATCATAAGCGACCTCAGGAGCGAGGCAAAGAAGGCGGACAACATCTACCTCGCCACCGACCCGGACCGCGAGGGAGAGGCCATCTCGTGGCATCTGAAGGAGCTGCTCGGGATACCGGACGACCGCGTGCTCCGCGTCACCTTCAACGAAATATCCAAGAAGGTCGTCACCGAGGGAATAGCGCATCCGCGCGCGATAGACCAGAACCTCGTCGACGCACAGCAGACGCGCCGCCTGCTCGACCGCATAGTTGGCTATCGCCTCTCGCCGCTGCTCTGGCGGAAGATACGCCGGGGACTTTCGGCGGGACGCGTGCAATCGGTCGTCACCCGCATGGTGGTAGACCGCGAGGAGGAGCGGCGCGCGTTCGTGCCGGAGGAGTACTGGAGCATCGACGCGCTCCTGCGCCTCGACAGGACCCACAGCTTCACCGCCCGTTTTGTCGGCGACACGGACGGTAAAATAGACCTCACCTGCGAGGACGACGTGGATACCGTCCTCCGCGCGGTGGAGAACGCCGCGTGGAAGGTCGCGGCTATAAAGGACGGCACGAAGCACCGCAGCCCCGCGCCGCCGTTCAACACCTCTACGCTCCAGCAGGAGGCAAACCGCAAGCTCAACATGCAGGCACGCCGCACCATGTCCGTCGCGCAGCAGCTCTATGAAGGAGTCGAGATAGCGGGACAGGGCTCGGTCGGCCTCATTACCTATATGCGTACCGACTCGCTCCGCCTGTCGGACGACGCGGTGGCGGCGGCGCGCGGCCTCATAGCCTCGCGCTACGGACGTGAGTACGTCCCGTCCGCGCCGAAGGTCTACCGCACCCGCTCCGGCGCGCAGGACGCGCACGAGGCCATACGCCCGACCGACGTGAACCTCACCCCGGAGGCGGTGCGCCAGTCGCTTACAAACGACCAGTACCGCCTGTATAAGATGATATGGAGCCGCTTCCTCGCCTGCCAGATGGAGAACGCGGTCTACGACACGCAGGCGGTGGACGTTGAGGCCGCGGGGTATATCTTCCGCGCGAACAGCCAGCGCGTCCGCTTTGCGGGCTTTACCGCGGTCTACGAGGAGGGGCGCGACGATCCCGAGGAGGAGCAGGCGGCGCGGCTCCCCGCGATGAAGCCCGAGCAGCCGCTCGAGCTCGGCGAGCTGAAGCCGGAGCAGCACTTCACCCAGCCGCCGGCGCGCTACACCGAGGCCTCGCTGATAAAGGCAATGGAGGAGCGGGGAGTCGGCCGTCCGTCGACCTATGCGCCGTCGGTCTCTACGATAATCGACCGCGACTATGTCATAAAGGAGAACAGGAATCTTCGCCCGACGCCGCTCGGCGAGACCATAACGAACATGATGAAGGAGCACTTCACCGACATCATCGACGTTGAGTTTACTGCGAACATGGAGCGCACCCTCGACGGCATTGAGGAGGGCAAGAGCGCGTGGCGCGACGTCCTGTCGGACTTCTACGACGGGTTCGAGAAGGAGCTTGCCGACGCGGAAAAGGCGCTCGAAAACGAGCGCATACGCGTGCCGGACGAGGAGAGCGACGAAATATGCGAGCTCTGCGGGCGGAGAATGGTCATAAAGAACGGACGCTTTGGACGCTTTCTTGCCTGCCCGGGATACCCCGAGTGCAAGAACACAAAGCCGATAACCGAGCCGACGCCGGGCGTCTGCCCGAAGTGCGGCGGCAGGATACTCAAGAAGAAGTCGAGAAACAAGTACACCTACTACGGCTGCGAGCACTTCCCCGACTGCGACTTCATGACATGGGACGTGCCCACCGAGGAGACCTGTCCGAGCTGCGGAGGGACCCTTTTCAAGCTGAGCGGGCGCGGACAGAGAAAGACGTTCTGCATCAACGAGAAGTGCGCCGAGTTCGTGCCGGAGGACAAGAGAGGCTATCGCCGCCGCACGTCGTCCGAAGGGACGGAGCCGGCGGAGGCCGCGAAGGACGACAAGACCGCAAAGCGGAGCGCCAAGAGTACCAAGACTGCGGCAAAGACCTCAAAGACCGCCGCAAAGAAGCCGGGGACGTCCGGCGCGAAGAGAACGTCGTCCGCGCGGCGCGGAGCGGGTAACGGCAATGAAGGTTAAGGTCGTCGGGGCCGGCCTCGCGGGGAGCGAGGCTGCGTGGCAGCTCGCGAGGCAGGGCATAGACGTCGAGCTCGTCGAGATGAAGCCGAAGAAGCGCACCCCCGCGCACTCGAGCGACCTGTTCGGGGAGCTCGTCTGTTCGAACAGCCTTCGGGGGGCGGGGCTTGAGAACGCCCCGGGGCTTCTCAAGCAGGAGCTCAGGATGTTCGGCTCGCTCATAATGACGTCGGCGGACGAGAACCGCGTCGAGGCGGGCGGCGCGCTCGCTGTCGACCGCGAGGGGTTTGCCCGCGGGATAACCGGGCGGCTGCGGAGCCACCCGAGGATAACGATAGTTGAGGACGAGGTGACGGAGATCCCGGAGGGGAACGTGATAGTCGCCACCGGCCCGCTCACGAGCGACCCGCTCGCGGACGCCATCGGACGGTTCTTCGGAGAGGGGAGCGCGCTCAGCTTCTATGACGCCGCCGCGCCGATAGTCACCTTCGAGAGCGTGGACATGTCGCGGGCGTTCTTTGCCTCGCGCTACGACAAGGGCGGCGCGGACTACATCAACTGCCCGATGGATAAGGAGACCTACACGGCCTTCCGCGCGGAGCTTGCGATGGCACGGGAGGCGGAGGTGCACGGCTTTGAGGACGGAAAGGTGTTCGAGGGCTGTATGCCGGTGGAGGTCATGGCGCGCCGGGGCGAGGACACGCTCCGCTTCGGACCGCTCAAGCCGAGGGGAATATTTGACCCCGAGACCGGGAAAAGCCCCTACGCAGTCGTACAACTCAGGCGGGACAACCGCGAGGGGACGCTCTACAACATGGTGGGTTTTCAGACGCACCTCGCCCACCCGGAGCAGAAGCGTGTGTTCTCGATGATACCCGCGCTGGAACACGCAAGCTTCGTGAGGTACGGGGTGATGCACCGCAACACCTACCTCGACTCGCCGAGGCTGCTCGACCGCTTCTACCGCGCGCGGAAGGACCCGCGCGTCGTGTTCGCGGGACAGATGACAGGCGTCGAGGGATACATAGAAAGCTGCGCATCCGGTCTGTACGCCGCGATAAACCTCGGACTGCGGCTGCGAGGACGCGCGCCGCTCGAGCTCGGGAATTTCAGCGCGATAGGCGCGCTCGCGGAATACATAAGCGGCGGCGCGGAGAGCGGCGACTTTCAGCCGATGAACGTCAACTTCGGCATAATGCAGCCGTGGGACGGCGGGAAAATGAAAAAACGCGACCGTTACCGCGCGATAAGCGAGCGGTCGCTTGAAAGGCTTGCGGAAATCTTGAAGGAACGGAAGGGGGATCTCGATGAAGATAATCATTGACGCCATGGGCGGCGACAACGCGCCGCAGGCTCCGGTACTCGGAGCGCTGAAGGCAAGGGAGCAGTTCGGCGTAGACGTCTGCCTCGTCGGGCGGATAACTGACATGCTCGGCGTGCTCAAGGAGGCGGGCATAGGCGACCTGCCGCAGGGCGTGGAGCTGCGGGACGCGCCGGAGGTCGTGGAGATGTGCGACGACCCGTCAAAGGTCGTCCGCACGAAGAAAAACTCATCGATGGTCGTGGGGCTCAATATGCTGACGGAGGGGTACGGCGACGCGTTCGCGTCCGCCGGCTCGACCGGCGCGCTCCTCACCGCCGCGACGCTCGTGGCAAAGCGGGTGCGCGGCATCCGCCGCGCCGCGCTCGGCTCGCTCGTGCCGACGGCTAAGGGAAAGGCGCTGCTTATCGACTGCGGCGCGAACCTCGAATGTACGCCGGAGTATCTGCTTCAGTTTGCGTATATGGGCAGCTACTACATGGACAGAATGATGGATGTCAAAAACCCGACTGTCGGCATACTCAACATCGGCGCGGAGCCGACGAAGGGGCGCGTTCTCCAGGTCGAGACCTACAAGGTCCTCGAGGCGGAGAAGGCCGCGGGACGGCTTAACTTCATCGGCAACGTCGAGAGCCGCGAGGTAATGTCGGGCGACTGCGACATCATAGTCTGCGACGGCTACTCGGGAAACATCCTCCTGAAGGGGATAGAGGGCGTGGGCGTGTTCTTTAAGAACGCGCTGAAGGACATCTTCTACAAGAGCCTCCGCACGAAGCTGGGCGCGCTCATGGTAAAGGACGGCATCGACGATCTCAAGAACATGATGGACTACAACTCCGTCGGCGGCGCGCCGCTGCTCGGCATCTCGCTTCCCGTGTACAAGATACACGGCTCTGCGGGCGCGCAGGCGGTCACGAGCGCGATAGGCGGCGTGAAGAAGTATGTCGAGAGCGGCATAATAGAGGAGATAGCGAAAAACATCGAACACATGCGCCTGGAGCCGGCCCCCGGAAAATAGTGAAAAAGGGGTTGACAATCGGGCAAAATATGAATATCATCATTCTAGAGGAATGCGTTATGCCTTCCGAGACGGATCAGAGGAGGTGAACAGCATGGACACGGAGATTTTTGAGAAGATAAGAGTAATAGTGGCAGAGCAGTTTGGCGTAGACCCGGAGAAAATAACACCGGCTACCAATTTTGAGGATAACCTGAGTGCCGACTCGCTTGACCTGGTTGACCTCACGATGTCGCTTGAAGCGGAGTTCGATCTCGGCGATCTTGAGGACGAGGCACTGGAAAACCTTCGCACGGTCGGAGACGTCGTAAACCTGATCGCATCGAAGCAGTGAGCAAAGCTGCCCTCGCCTGCGGCGGGGGCAGCTTTATATTTGCCGCCTGCGGCGGAGCGCCGGGAGATTTTACGGTTTGAGTATCTGAAAGGGATTTCTGTGAACGGGAATATTGAAAGTTACGAAAAGATAATTGGCTACGTCTTTAAGGACAAGTCGCTTGTTGAGACCGCGCTCACGCACAGCTCGTACACAAACGAGCACCGCGAGGGCGGCGGAGAGGACTATGAACGCTTTGAGTTCCTCGGCGACAGCATCCTCGGCTTCTTCACGGCGGAGTATCTCTTCGGAGAGTGCCGCGACGCTGAGGGAGAGCTTACGCGCATGCGCGCGGCGCTCGTATGCGAGGAGAGCCTCGCCTCGGTGGCAGAGGAGCTGCATATCGGGGACCACCTGCGTATCGGGAGAGGCGAGGAGGCGAGCGGAGGCAGAAAGCGCCGCTCTGTCCGCGCCGACGTTGTGGAGGCGACGCTGTGCGCCATCTACCTCGACGGCGGCGAGGAGCCGGCGCGCGAATTCGTGCGCCGCTTTATACTGACGCCCGAACGGGTCGCGGCGTCCTCGCGGACCGAGGACTACAAGACGGTGCTTCAGGAGTTCGTGCAGCGCGACCGCGCGTCGGTGCTCAGCTACCGGCTCGTGGGAGAGTCAGGTCCGGACCACAGCAAGCGCTTCGAGTCGGAGGCGGTAGTCAACGGCGAGGTCGTGGGGCGGGGCGTCGGCAGCTCGAAGAAGAAGGCGGAGCAGGCGGCGGCACAGGACGCGTGCAGGCGTCTCGGCGTATGAGAGCGAGAAGAAGCATCATCCCGGTGTTCGTGCCGCATCTGGGCTGCCCGCGCAACTGCGTCTTCTGCAACCAGCGCTCGATAGCGTCCCCGCACGAGCCGACGGCGGAGGAGGTATCCCTCGAGATAGAGTCCGCGCTCGCACGCTCCGGGGACGGAGCGGAGCTCGCGTTCTACGGCGGCAGCTTTACCGCCATAGAGCGGGAGAAGCGGCTTGCGTACCTCGGGGCGGCTCAGCCGTTCCTCCGGGACGGACGGCTTTCCGCGATACGCGTGTCCACGCGCCCGGATGCGATAGACGCCGAAATAATGGACGAGCTGCACCGCTGCGGCGTGGAGACAGTGGAGCTCGGCGCACAGTCCACCGACGACCGGGTGCTGGAGCTCTCGGAGAGAGGACACACCCGCGAGGACATCGCGCGCGCGAGCGAGCTGCTGAGGCGGGACGGCTTTACGCTCGGCCTTCAGATGATGATAGGCCTCCCCGGAGAGAGGCCGGACGGACATATCGCGACGGCGCACGACCTCGTGCGCTTCGGCGCGGACTTCGTCCGGGTCTACCCGACGGTCGTAGTAAAGAACACGGCGCTTGAGGATATGTGGCGCGCGGGACTCTATACCGCGCTCACGCCTGAGCAGGCGGCGGAGCTCTCCGCCGACGTGCTCGAGATATTCGAGGAGGCCGGAGTGCCGGTCATCCGCCTCGGGCTGAACCCCACGGAGGAGCTGCGCGGCGAGGTCGCCGCCGGCGCGTACCATCCGGCGCTCGGGGACATGGCGCGCGGCGTTCTCATGCGCCGCCGTGCGGAGCAGGTGCTTCCGCCGTACCGCCATGCAAAGGAGGCGGCGCTTTTTGTCGCGCGCGGAAGGATCTCGACCATGACGGGACAGCACAGAAGAAATCTGGAGCTTCTGGAAAAAGAATTTGACATAGGACGGCTCAAAGTCATCGAACGGGACACACTCGAAGGCTTTGAGGTGGTTATATGACAATATCCTACCCGCGCGGCGGTGCCCGGCGGGAGAAATGAGGAGAAAAGTTTGTTCTTAAAATCACTTCAACTGCAAGGCTTCAAGTCCTTCCCGGACAGGACGGTGCTCGACTTCGACAGAGGTATGAGCGCCGTCGTGGGCCCGAACGGCAGCGGAAAGTCGAATATAGCGGACGCGGTGCGCTGGGTGCTCGGCGAGCAGTCGAACAAGACCCTGCGCGGCGCGAAGATGGAGGATGTGGTGTTCAAGGGCACGGCGGAGCGCGGACCCGTAGGTTACGCGGAGGTATCTCTCGTGCTTGACAACGGCGACGGAACGCTCCCCATAGAGGCGGGAGAGGTCATGGTCACCCGCCGCTACTTCCGCTCCGGGGAGAGCGAGTACTACATCAACCGCGAGCCGGTGCGCCTGAGGGACGTTCACGAGCTCTTTATGGACACCGGCCTAGGCAGAGACGGGTACTCGATAATCGGACAGGGACGCATAGACGAGATACTTTCCACCCGCAGCACCGACCGCCGCGAGATATTCGAGGAGGCGGCGGGGATATCCAAATACAGGTACCGCAAGGAGGAGGCGGAGAGGAAGCTCGACGCCACCGAGCAGAACCTTCTGCGGATAAACGACAAGATAGCGGAGCTCGAGCTTTCGGTCGGCCCGATGCGCGAGCAGGCCGAGACAGCGAAGAAGTACCTTGTGCTCCGCGACGATCTGCGCGTCGCCGAGACCTCCGTCTGGATGGTCACGCTCGAGCGGCTGAGGCAGTCGGCGCAGAAGTCAAAAAGCGACCTCGCAATAGCCTCGGAGCAGCTCGGGCGTGAGCAGTCCGAGCTCGAGCGGCTGTACGCGCGGGCGGAAGAGCTCGCGGAGCAGATGCGCGCGGGCGACGTGGCGGCGGAGACCGCACGCGCGGAGCTCTCCGATGCCGAGCAGCGGCTTGCCGCCGCGCGGAGCGAGGTGGAGCTGATAGAGGGACGCGTGAAAAACCTCGACGAGAACATCGAGCGCACGGCGCGGGAGCTGGAGGACGAGAGGGTGCGTGAGCAGTCCCGCGCAGAGCAGATAGCCGAACGCGAGCGCCGCGCGCAGGAATGTGAGGACGAGATAGCCCGTGCGGACGCGGAGATAGCCGAGCTCGAGAAGAAGATAAGCGAGATGCTTGAAAGCGAGGGCGAGATCGGCGAGAAGGCCGACGCGCTCGCGGCGAGAATAGCGGGAGAGGAAGCGGAGCTGTCGCAGCTGCGCGTGGACCTCGGCGCTCTCGAAGCGACGGACGCGGAGACCGAGCGCCGCAGGTCGGAGGCGGAGAGCGGCCTTGAGGCAAAGAGAGCGGAGCTTGCCGCCGCCGAGAGCGAGCTTTCGGAAAAGAACGGGGAGCTTGAGGAGGAGCGCGGGCATTTGTCCGAGCTCGAGAATCTGATCTCCGGCTACGCAATGCGCCTCGAACGCCGCCGCTCCAAGCTCGGCGGCATGCAGGAAGAGCGCACCAAGCTCAGAATGGACCTCGCCGCGGCGCAAAACCGCTTCAAGCTCCTAACGGACATGGAGCGCGAGAACGAGGGGGCGCCGCGCGCGGTGAAGATGGTCCTTGCGGAAGCGGAGAGGGGCGGACTTCGCGGCGTACACGGACAGCTCTCGCGGCTGATAAGCGCGGACGACCGCAGCGCCCTCGCCATAGAGACGGCGCTGGGCGCGGCGCTTCAGAACATCGTAGTTTCCACCGAGGAGGACGCCAAGGAGGCCATATCCTACCTCAAGCGCCGCGACGGAGGGCGCGCCACCTTCCTGCCGGTCTCGGCAATACGCGCGCGGGACTTCGGCGAGGACCCGGCGGGCGAGAAGGGCTTTATAGGCATAGCGAGCGAGCTCGTCACGTGCGACGCGAAGTATCGCAATATAGTGTCGAACCTTCTCTCGCGCACCGTTGTCGTGGACAACATGGATAACGCCATCGCGATGGCGCGGAGACACTCGCAGCGCTTCCGCATAGTCACCTCCGACGGACAGATAATCAACGCCGGCGGCTCGATGACCGGCGGCTCCGCCGGCCGCGGGACGGGAGTCCTGAGCAGAGCCAACGAAATATCCCGCCTCCGGACGGAGTGCGAAAAGCTCGAAGCGCAGCTCTCGGAGCGGGACAAGGCCGTGAGAGAGGCCGAGCGCGAGGTCGCGGCGGCGGAGTACGAGAACGGCGTCGCGGAGAGCGAGCGCCGCGAAGCATCCGAAGCGGTGATACGCCTGGAGGGCGAGCTGCACGCGATAGAGGCGCGGCGGGACTCCGCGAGGGACGCGGCGTCGTCGCTCGAAAGCGAGAGGACTTCGGCGGAGGAACGCCTGAAGGAGAACGCCGCGCGCGCGGCAGAGCTCGCTGAGAAGATATCCCTGCACGAGGCGGCGCGGGATGCGGCGTCGGCCGAGCTCGATGAGTTGAAGGAAGGCAGCGGCGAGCTCACGGAGCAGCGCGGCAGCTTCTCCGGGAAGATGGCGGAGCTCCGCGAAAAGCGGAGCGCCTCGGCGGCGGAGCTCGCGTCGGTGCGGCAGAGCGCCGAGGATTTCAGACGGATGGGCGAGCAGTACGCGTCCGACGTGGCGCGCCGCGAGGAGCTCATCGGAGAGTACGGAAGAGAAAAGAGCGAGCTGCTGCATGCCGCCGAGGAGAAACGCGGCGAAGTTGAAGAGCTCGGGCGCGAGCGGGACGGCAAAAGCGCCTCGGTCGAGACGCTTCGGCGCGAACGGATGGCGACCGACGCGTCGCGGTCGGCAGTCGACCGCGACGTGCAGGAGCGGAACCGCGCCATAATGGACCTCGAGCGCGAGCGCGCCCGCCTCGAACAGCGCACTGGCGAGGCGGACATGCAGGAAAAGCAGATAATCGACCGGATGTGGGAAGCCTACGAGCTGACGCCGCTCACGGCGGCGGAGGTCGCAAAGCCGGTCGAGAACCTACAGAGCGAGCAGCGCCGGGTGTCCTCGCTGCGCCGGGAGATGACGGCTTTGGGACCGGTCAACATCGGGGCGATAGATGAGTGGGCACGGCTGAGTGAGAGATACGAGTACCTCACGAGCCAACGCGACGACGTGACCCGCTCCGCAGACGAGCTGAAGAATATAATTGCGGAAATAACGGGCGAGATGAAGGAGATATTCACCCGCGAGTTTGCGCGAATAAACGAGAAGTTCGGAGAGACGTTTGCAGAGCTCTTCGGCGGCGGAAAGGCAGCCGTCCGGCTCGAGGATGAGAGCGACGTGCTCGGAAGCGGCATAGCCATAGACGTCCGCCTGCCGGGAAAGACGACGCTTGCGATAGGATCACTCTCCGGCGGCGAGAAGGCGTTCGTCGCAACGGCGCTGTACTTTGCCATACTTAAGGTGCGCCCCACGCCGTTCTGCATCGTCGACGAGGTGGACACCGCCCTCGACGAGAGAAACGTCCTGCGCGCGGCGGCGTACATGAAGCGGCTCTGTGAGTCGACGCAGTTCATAGCGATAACACATAAGCGCGGCACGATGGAGGCCTGCGATGCGCTCTACGGAGTGACGATGCAGTCGCCGGGAGTCTCGAAGATACTGCCGCTCAGCATAAGCGAGGTCGAGCGCGAGCTCGGCATGGAGCTGAAATAGTACGGAGGTAAGACGATGGGATTTTTTGACAAGATACGCAAGGGGCTCACAAAGACGAAGGAGGGCGCGGGCGGAAGGCTCCGCAGCATCTTCGGGGGCTACACAAAGGCGGGCGAGGAGTTCTTCGAGGAGCTCGAGGAGACGCTTATCCTCGCGGACGTCGGCGCGCCGGTGGCCATGAAGGCGACCGATGAGCTCCGTGCGCGCGCAAAGCGGGACAAGCTCGACTCGGCGGAGGAGCTCCGCGCGGAGTTTGAGAAGATAGTCCTCGAGATACTCGAGAGCGGCAGGAGCGAGCCGAAGACGGGCTATCCCACGGTGATACTTGTCATCGGCGTGAACGGCGTGGGCAAGACCACGACGATAGGGAAGCTCGCCGCGCAGTATGTCACGGAAGGAAAGAAGGTACTGCTCTGCGCGGCGGACACCTTCCGTGCGGCGGCGGCGGACCAGCTCGAGATATGGGCAGGCCGAGCGGGCTGCGGCATCGTCCGTCAGTCGGAGGGCTCCGACCCGGCGGCGGTCGTGTTCGACGCGTGCGCCGCGGCAAAGGCGCGCGGCGTGGACGTGCTGATATGCGACACTGCGGGACGTCTCCAGAACAAGCAGAACCTCATGAACGAGCTGACGAAGATAAGCAAGATCCTCGAGCGCGAAATGCCCGGCGCGGCGCGCGAGACCTACCTTGTCATCGACGCGACGACCGGCCAGAACGGTCTCGAGCAGGCAAAGCAGTTCGACGCGTCCGCCGAGCTCACCGGCCTCGTGCTCACGAAGCTCGACGGAACGGCCAAGGGCGGCATAGTAATAGGCATAGCGGACGCGATGAAGGTCCCGGTGCGCTATATCGGCGTCGGCGAGCAGGTGGACGACCTCATGCCGTTCGACGCTAAGGGCTTCGTGGACGCCCTGTTTGAGTGAGACCATGAAGCTGATACTTGCTACACGAAACGCGCACAAGACCGGGGAGATGCGCGTGATACTTTCCCCGTGGGAGGTTCTGAGCCTTGCGGACATCGGCTTTGAGGGTGAGATAACCGAGGACGGCGCGACCTTTGAGGAGAACGCCATGATAAAGGCGCGGGCGGCGGCATCCGCCGCGCCCGGCTGTGTCGCGTTCGCGGACGACAGCGGCATAGCGGTCGAAGCGCTCGGCGGGGCGCCGGGCATCTTCTCCGCGCGCTACGGCGGAGACCTCTGCAAAGACGACCGTGAGAGGACCGAGCTGCTGCTCCGGAATATGCGCGGAAAGACCGACCGCGCGGCGAAATTCGTGTGCTGCATAGCCTGCGTCCTTCCGGACGGGGAGAGCTTTACAGTGCGCGGGGAGTGCCCCGGAACGCTTGCGGAGGAGTACCGGGGCGAGGGTGGCTTCGGCTACGACCCGATATTCATCCCGGACGGCTTCGACCGGACGATGGGGGAGATATCCCCGGAGGAAAAGAACATGATCTCACACCGCGCCCGCGCGCTCGCACTCTTCCGCGAGGAGTTGGCGCGCAGGGCGGAAAGGAGCAAATAATGCTGACCGGAAAAGAGAGGGCGCGGCTCCGCGCCATGGCAAACGGAATAGACACGATAGGGCAGGTCGGCAAGGATGGCATAAACGAGAACCTCGCCGTGCAGATGCGGGACGCGCTCGCGGCGCGGCAGCTCGTGAAGTACCGCGTGCTCGAAAACTGCCCGCTCTCCGCGCGCGAGGCGGCGCAGGAGCTTGCGGATATGACCGGCGCGGAGATAGTGCAGGTCATTGGCTACCGTTTCGTGCTCTACCTTGCGGACAAAGAAGACCCGCTTATCTGAGGGGAGCACAGAATGGCTGAAAACAGAGAAATGAGGATAGGTATATACGGCGGGACGTTTGACCCGCCGCACTACGGCCACGTCGTCGCGACGGCGGAGGCCATGAGAAAGCTCGAGCTCGACCGGCTGTTCATAATCCCCGCAAAGCAGCCGCCGCACAAGCCGCTTGAGGGACACAGCTCCGCCGAGGACCGCTTTGAGATGGCGGAGATAGCCTTCGGGAGGATACCCGGCGCGGTCGTGAGCGACATGGAGCTCCTGCGCGAGGGACCGAGCTACACCGCAGACACTCTCGAGGAGCTCTCGGAGCAGTATCCGGACGCGCACTTCTTTCTGCTCATGGGGGCGGATATGTTCCTCTCGTTGCAGAGCTGGCGGCGCTCGGAGGAGATACTTTCGCGGTGCACCCCCGTGGCGTTCGCGCGCGACGAGGGACAGTACGACGAGCTCGTGCGGCACGCAGGCTTTCTGATGGAGCGCTACGGCGCGCACTGCGAGGTAATCGAGAATCACGCGCTTCCGGCGTCGTCAAGCGAGATACGGGAAGCGATACGCAGGGGGGAGAAGAGTGAGTTCCTTCAGGACGGAGTCCTTGAATATATCGGACGGCGAAACCTTTACAGAGGTTAGCGTGGAATTCTGCCGCCGTGCGCTCGCGCTCGTCAAGGAAAAGCGGCGCGCGCACGTCCTCGGGTGCGCGGAGTGTGCAAGGACGCTCGCCCGCGCCTTCGGCGCGGATGAGACCGCCGCCGTGCGCGCGGCGCTGCTGCACGACTGTACGAAGCGCCTCGGCGACGATGAGCAGTTGAAATTGTGCGAGGAGTATGGTATAATACTAACTCAAGCGGATCTCGACAGTCCGCAGGTGATACATGCGATAACCGGCGCGGAGGTCGCGCGGCGCGAATTCCGGCTCAGCGAGGAGGAGTGCGGCGCTATCCGCTTCCACACCACCGGCCGCGCGGACATGACTCCGCTCGAAAAGACGGTCTACCTTGCCGACGTCATAGAGCCGACCCGGAGCTACGACAACATAAAGCACCTCCGGAAGCTCGCGGCAAAGGACGCGGAGAAGGCCCTGCTCGAGGCGGCGGCGAACACGGTGGCGCTGCTCGTCAAGGACAGACGGCCGGTGCATCCGCTCACCGTCGATATGTATGATTTTCTTTTGAACCCTCACAGAAAGGCGCAGTGACAAATGGCTCCTAAAAAGACGAAGATAGCGAGCGGCTCGGGTAAGCGGGCAAGCTCCGTCAAGCACGGCACATCGAAGAAAACGGAGGACAAGCCCTCGCACGCCGCGGCGAAGTCGAAGGACAGGCGGCAGGGCAACCTTTGGGAGCGGTTGACGCCCGGTAAGCGGGCGCTCGTAGTGCTCGGTTCGGTCGTGCTGATGGCGGGACTTCTCGCTCTGCTGATGTGGACAAGCATCAAATCCATCGTCCGGCCTCCGGTGATAACCCCTCCGCCCGCAGGCTCCTCCGAGCCGACCGCGCCGACCGTGTCGCGCGACCCGTCGTCTGGCGCGCAGCCGTCGGACGGCGGCACCGCAGCCTCCCGCCTTGACGGGATGTACACCGTGCTCGTGATGGGTCACAACCAGGGCCTTACCGACGTGATGATGGTCGTCGGCTTCGATACGGGGGCAAACAAGATAGAAGTCGTGAACATTCCCCGCGACACCTATTCAAACGATATACCGTCCTATCCCAAGAAGATAAACGGCGCCTACAACCTCGGCGGTATGGATCTCGTGTATAAGGCGGTGGAGGGAGTCATAGGCTTCCGGCCGGACAAGTACGTCATGATAGACTACGACGGATTCGTCGCCCTTGTGGACACCCTCGACGGGGTGGAGTTTGACGTTCCGCGCAACATGCGCCACGTCTCGGACAGCGGCAAGGTCGATATCAACCTCAAGAAGGGCCTCCAGACGCTGACAGGCGAACAGGCGCTAGGACTGGTCCGCTACCGCTCCGGCTACGCCGATCAGGACCTCGGAAGAATAAAGACCGCGCAGAAGTTCCTAACTGCCTGTGCGCAGAAGATGGTGGACACCATCTCGTTTGGCAAGATAGGCGACTATGTGAATATCTGCATCGACTACCTTGACACCGACCTCACGGCGGGCGAGATGATATGGTTCGTGCAGCAGGCGTTCGACGTCGACATGGAAAAAGACCTGAACTTCCACACGCCGGAGCTGAACGCCTACACCTATCAGGGCGCGGCCTACGTCTTCCTGCATGCGGACACGATGGCCGACCTGATAAACAGGACAGTCAACCCGCTCTCGCACGATATAAAGCCGGAGGATCTGGACATCTTCAACCCGATAACGAGCGGCGCCGGAGCTGTCCCGGAGACCAGCACGAGCGGCGGCTCAACGAGCACGGGAAGCCCCTCGGGGTCCTCGGGCGGCAGTTCGTCCGGCTCTGGCAGCTCGTCCAAGCCCGCGGGCAGCGGTTCCGCAAGCTCATCCAAGCCCACGGGCAGCGGTTCCGCAAGCTCGGGCGGCTCGACCGGCTCAGGAGGTTCGACTGCCGGCTCGGGCGGTTCGACCGGTTCGGGAAGCGGTTCGTCCGGCTCCGGAGGCAGCGGAGCTTCCGGCACGTCCGGGTCGGGAACTGCCACGGCGGCGCCGAGCACGGAACCGAGTCTCGCGCCTTCGTCGGAGCCGGGTGTCGAGGAAACGGCAGCGCCGGCTTCCGGAGAGCCCACGTCGGAGACGAGCGCGGAGCCCGTCTCGGGCGGGGAGACATCGGAGGCGAGCGCCGAACCGAGCGGAACGCCGACGGACGAGCCCACGCCGGAGCCGTCGGAGGGTCCGACAGAGACAGGCGAGCCTGCCGTCACACCGCCGCCGGTGGAGGTGAGCGAGGAGCCGTTTGTGCCCGCGACGCCGGAGGCGTGACAAACATATATCAGATGAATATGAAAACTGCTTTACATCCGAACGGAGAAAGGAGAACCGCATGGAGTCCCTTGAGCTTGCAATGAAGATAGCGAAGATACTCGACGACCGCAAGGCGCGGGATCTGCAGGTAATAAAGATAGAGGAGCTGACGGTGATAGCGGACTACTTTGTTATCGCGACCGGCACCTCCACCACCCACGTCCGCTCGCTTGCGGACGAGGTGGAGTTCAAACTGAAGCAGGAGGGTGTGACGCCCCTCAGCATCGAGGGTTACGACTCATCGAGCTGGGTGCTCACCGACTACGGCACGGTGGTCCTGCACGTCTTCCTTGAGGACGCGCGCGGGTTCTACGCGCTGGAGCGCCTGTGGGGAGACGCGCCGAGAGTTGAGCTCGATTTCAACAAGTAAACAAATTCGTCTGGAAGTGATAGAGATATGAAGTATGATTTTACCGCAATAGAAAAGAAGTGGCAGAAACGCTGGGAGGACGAGAAGGCGTTCCACACCGAGGGGCCGGAGTCCAAGAAGCCGAAGTACTACGTGCTCATCGAGTTCCCGTATCCTTCCGGAGACGGGCTGCATGTCGGCCACCCGCGTCCGTACACCGCCATGGACATCCTCGCGCGCAAGCGCCGCCGCGACGGATATAATGTCCTCTTCCCGATGGGCTTCGATGCGTTCGGACTTCCCACCGAGAACTACGCCATAAAGAACCACATCCATCCGGCGGCGGTGACCGAGAAGAACGTCGCGCACTTCGAGGAGCAGCTGAAGGCGATAGGCTACAGCTTCGACTGGGAGCGCGAGATAAAGACCACAGATCCCGAGTACTACCGCTGGACGCAGTGGATATTCCTCCAGCTCTTCAAGAAGGGACTCGCGTACAAGACGAATATGCCGGTCAACTGGTGCACGAGCTGCAAGTGCGTGCTCGCGAACGAGGAGGTCGTCAACGGCGTCTGCGAGCGCTGCGGCAGTCCGGTCGTCCGCCGCGAGAAGAGCCAGTGGATGCTGAAGATAACCGACTATGCGCAGAAGCTGCTCGACGGGCTCGACGAGGTCGACTACCCCGAGCGCGTCAAGACCCAGCAGCGCAACTGGATAGGCCGCTCCACCGGTGCGGAGGTCGACTTCGGGACGACGGCGGGGGACAAGCTCACGATATACACCACCCGCCCCGACACTCTCTACGGCGTCACATACATGGTCGTGTCGCCGGAGCATCCGCTGATAGAGAAGTGGGCGGATAAGATATCCAATATGGACGAGATACACGCCTATCAGGAGGCCGCCGCGCGCAAGAGCGACTTCGAGCGCAGCGAGCTTGCAAAGGACAAGACCGGCGTCCGGATAGACGGCGTGGAGGGCATCAACCCCGTCAACGACGAAAAGATACCGATATACGTCTCGGACTACGTCCTCATGACCTACGGCACCGGCGCGATAATGGCCGTTCCGGGCCACGACACCCGCGACTGGGAGTTTGCAAAGAAGTTCGGCCTGCCGATAATCGAGGTCGTGGGCGGCGGCAACGTCGAGGAGGCGGCGTTTACCGACGTCGAGACCGGAATACTCGTCAACAGCGGCATACTCAACGGCCTCGAGGTCGCGGACGCGAAGAAGAAGATAATCGCCTTCCTCGAGGAGAAGGGCGTCGGCCGCGCGACGGTCAACTACAAGCTCCGCGACTGGGTGTTCAGCCGCCAGCGCTACTGGGGCGAGCCGATACCGATAATCAACTGCCCGCACTGCGGACACGTCCCGCTCGACGAGAGCGAGCTGCCGCTCCTCCTGCCGGACGTAGAGAGCTACGAGCCCACCGACTCGGGCGAGAGCCCGATAGCCGCCATGCGCGACTGGGTGGAGGTCACATGCCCCATCTGCGGTGCGAAGGCGGAGCGCGAGACCGACACCATGCCCCAGTGGGCCGGTTCGAGCTGGTACTTCCTCAGATACATGGACCCGCACTTCGACGGCGGCATGGAGCACACCACGCTCCACCTGCTGTACAGCCGCTTCTGGAACCAGTTCCTGCACGACATCGGCGTCGTGCCCTACTCCGAGCCGTATGCGAAGCGCACGAGCCACGGCATGATCCTCGGCCAGAACCCGCACTGCTTCAGCTGCATGTCCCCCGAGGAGCAGAAGAAGCTCGTCGAGGAGCACGGCAGCGAGAAGGCCGCAAAGAAGTGGCTCGTCTCGAAGTACGGTGAGATGGCGGAGCGGCCGGTCGTGAAGATGAGCAAGTCGCTCGGCAACGTCGTCAACCCGGACGACACGATACGCCAGTACGGCGCGGACACTCTCCGCCTCTACATCATGTTCATCGGCGACTTCGAGAAGGCCGCGAGCTGGTCGGACGATGCGGTGAAGGGCTGCAAGCGCTTCCTCGACCGCGTGTGGAACCTCGCGGAGGCCGCCGTAGATTCGGACGAGATACGCGAAAAGTACGAGTCGAACATCCACCGCACGATAAAGAAGGTCAGCGCGGACATCGAGGAGCTGAAGTTCAACACCGCGATAGCCTCGCTTATGACGCTCGTCAACGACCTCTACGACACCGGCGCGACCCGCGGCGAGGTGAAGGTCCTGCTCCAGCTGCTCAATCCGTTTGCCCCGCACATCACCGAGGAGCTGTGGGAGATGTTCGGCGAAAAGGGACTGCTCTCGCTCGCTCCGTGGCCGCAGTACGATGAGGCGAAGTGTACGGCAAGCCACATCACCTTCGCCGTACAGGTCAACGGCAAGCTCCGCTCGACGGTCGAGCTCGCGGCGGACTCCTCCGACGAGGAGATAGTCGCGGCGGCCATGGCGGACGAGAAGGTGAAGCGCCACACCGAGGGCAAGTCGCTTGTAAAGACGATAGTCGTCAAGGGCAAGCTCGTAAACCTCATAGTGAAGTAACAGCCTCGGCCGCACCGCTTTCGGTGCGGCCGAGCTTTGTCCGAAAATATTTTTTGAAAATTTTCAAAAAAGCTGTCCTCAAAACCGGATGTGCGGACATATACAGTCGGAACGTCGGAGAGGGCGGGCTTTGCCGCCGCTCCACGGATTTTAAGGAGGTGCTTTTGAATGAAGAGAAAGATATTGGCGGTGCTACTTGTCATTGCGGTATTCGGAACGCTCGCGGCGGCGGAAACGGCGGTGCTTCGGAACCGCGTGAACGCGGACTTCGGGAACATCCAAGACGTGTACTACTACTCCGGACGGTTTTATTTATATAACCCCGCAAACGAGATAAAAATCGAGAACCTTGAAGGCGACACAGGTATGCTGAACATCAGGCATGTCTATATAGGGTTCACGGATATATTGAACCTGCGAAGCACCGATGTGGACATCCTGTACGACGCGCCGACAGATATCGCGTTCACGGCCGGGTACTACAATGACGGAGAGATTTCAAGCGAGCCGACCGTTCTGAATTCGGTGTATAAACTGGATTCGGACGGAGAGTGGGACTGGTACTCAAATTCGATGTACGCGATGGCGGTTCTGGCGATGCACGACGCAGGTCCGAAATATCCGATCCTGTGGAGCGGCGAGTCGGAATACACTAGTCTGACGCTCCCGGTATGCGAGCCGGGCAGGTACAAATGCTGCCTGTACTTCCGCGAGGCCGTGAGCAACGAAAACCACCACTATAAGACCGGCACGGACCTTTACAGCATTTCCTTCGAGTATGAGATACCGGAGGCCAGCGTTAACCGGTTTGACCTGGCATCATTGGGGGTTTTGGAAGGAGACGAGTCGTATGGGCTGTGCGTCGAGCCGACGATACGCGCTAACCGCGGCAAGCCTCCGTATCTCGACCGGGCCGAAGGAAAGCTCGAGATGAGGACGGAGGACGGCTGGGAGGACATCTCGGACCTGCTGAGGCTCTGCCCGGAGGATGATAAGCGGCGGTTTGCGGGTAATGACGTGGACGGTTTCCTGAGCCAAGACCGCATGTACACGGAACCGCTCGACCCCGACGGAGAGTACCGTATAACACTCTGCTACCGTGAAAACGAGGACGGTACGGGCGGGCTTTACGAGCTCACCCTGCGCCTGAAGCCTGTGGAGAGGCCGGCGGAGTAGGGGCGCGCGTGAACGCCGGAGCGGTTTTGCGCATCATTTCCTCTTTGTATGAAATTGTCTTGACAAGGCATATTATTTGCGCTATAATAATAGCCACGAACAACTATGTTCAGTCGTCACCCGGGGGGAGGGATACAAATGTCGGAAGTACATGTCAAGGAAAACGAGAGTCTTGACAGCGCACTGAAGCGCTTTAAGCGCAGCTGTGCAAAGGCCGGCGTACTCGCCGAGGTGCGTAAGCGTGAGCATTACGAAAGCCCGAGCGTCAAGCGCCGCAAGAAGAGCGAGGCCGCGCGCAAGAACAAGCGTAAATTCCGCTGAAAAAGCGAACTCCAAACGGGACGGTTCATGCCGTCCCGTTTTTTTTCGTACCGAAAAAGCGTTGATTTTTGGACAGTCAGGGTATAAAATAGAGACAGTAAGATATATAAGTCTGCTCCGGACCCGGGAGCACCGGCCCCGAAAGCGAGGAAAACCGTATGGAATTCACAAGAGAATTTGAATTTAACGGCGTCAGCTACCGCAGCTCGGACGACTCCGTCGAACTGCGCCTCAGCGGCGCGGGCAGGTGCCGCGTCGACGCTAAGGACGAGGAAACGGCGGACGCCTTTCGGGACGCGCTGACGGCGATCCTGCCGGACATCTTTGAGATTTGCGGAGACAGCGGTGTGCCGTATAATTTCATGGCAGTCAAGCCGGACGTTATCACGGGGGTCACGAAGGAAGTGTTTGCACAGATACTGCCGGAGGACTCGCCCACGCTGATAAGCCTCTCGTTTACGGCGCTCTGCCCGGACGACGAGAGCGTCAGGCGGCTCATAGAGTCGAGGCGGATGCTCTCGGTCCGCCGCCTCTGCCCGAAGTGCGGCAAGGACATGACCGCCACGCCCAATGCGGCGTTCTGCACCGCGTGCGGCACGAGGCTCGGCGCCCCGCCGGAGCCGCCGAAGACATATTCTGCCGTGGAGGAGTACATACTTACAAACTTCGAGGGGTTCGAGAGGGTGGAGGCGGTCAGCTACTACCGCAGCGCGACCGGCGTGGATGCCAAGACCGCGCGGGAAGCCGTGGCGAACCTCTACAAGCAGAAGAACATGCAGCGCGGGCTCCTGGACACACTGTACTCGGTAGACGTGACGCCGACCGAGAAGATAGACTATGTGGTAGACGGCATAAACAAGGGTATAAACAAGCTGAAGAGCTTCTTCGGCGGCGGAATGCAGCAATAGGAGGTGTCATAGGTGCAGGATTACAGCGGTATCACGATGCTGCCGTTCCAGGCGGTCCCCGGTATTGACAACTGGACGTTCCGGCTCTACCTCGAGACCCTGGACAGGGGCGGCGAGAAGCTCAAAAAGCAGCTCGAGGAGCGCTCCAAGAGGCTTGAGGAGCGCAAAAAGCCCGGCAAGCTGTGCTGGATGACCTGCTGGATAGACGACGAGCGCTGTGCGGCGTGCGCCGCCGCGCAGGAGAAGGTCTACAACGGCATAGACGAGGTACACCAGATGGAGAAGGCGCTCATGTATCCCGAGCTGCGGAGCGTGAAGAAGTGCGACAAATGCACCTTCTGCGGCGCACCCTACGAGCCGGGCGAGACGGTCTGCTCCTACTGCGGCACGGAGTACCCCGAGGGCACGGTGTCGATAGACCTTCCGAAAAACCCGGAGGAGCTCAAGCGGCTGATGCGCCGCCGCGCGGTCGAGGTGTGGAACCTCTATCCGGACGTCATAGTGACGCAGATTAGTCAGCTCCTGAATGACGCCAATGCGGCGGACGACCTTCTCTACAGGGTCAGTTACGCCATGCTGTCGCAGAACCTCGCCGAGTCGTATGCGATGACGCTCGAGCAGCTCGAACACGGGGCGGAGATCAACGCGATGTCGCTTTCGGAGTACATGATGGCGGTGATAAAGGGCCAGGTCGAGGCGGAATCGCTGAAGGTAGTGAAAGCACAGCGGGAGGAGCTGAACAAACAGCGGCGGCAGGCGATGAACGCACAGCACGAGCGCGAAATGGCGTCCATCGAGCGTCAGAAGCAGGCCAACGCAGATTTCTGGGAGCGGCGGCAGGCGATGCAGAGCGCGCCGCGGTACAGCGGCGGCAGTGGATGGACCCGCACCTGCGCCGACTGCACCTACTATTCCCCCGGAGCCGGAAAGTGTGCCTATAAGGACTGGAAAACAAACGCCGGCGACTCCTGCGGATTTTTCCGCATCAAATGATGACAGGCGAAGATATGTGCGGCGCGGACGGCAGGAGGCTCTACCGTGTGGGCGGGCGCACCGTCGTCTGGCTCTTCAATGAGAATGAGCGCGACGCGGCAAAGCTCCCGGCGGACAACCTCTCCATCCTCGACGGGGACGGCGCGGAGGTGTGGGATCTCCGCCGCGCGACGGGCAGGGAGGACGTCTGCGTGCTTCTCCGCATAGACGGCGAAGAGATTTGTTTTACGACCTTCAACGGATTTTCGGCGCGGGTGGACGTCCGCACTCTCGTTCTTACCCGCCTTCCTTCACAGAAATAGTGCTTTTGAGGTGACAGTATGGGACTTATCAAGGCGTTTACAGACAGTGCGCTCGGCTATATCGGCGACATGTGGGCGGACTACATATACTGCGACGCGCTTCCGGGAGACGTGCTCGTGAGCAAGGGACACAAGCGCCGCTCCGGCGGCGGCGACCGCGCGAATGAGAACGTGATAACCGAGGGGAGCCGCGTCGCCGTCAATGCGGGTCAGGCGCTCATCGTGGTGGAAAACGGGCGCGTCATCGACTTCACGACGGAGCCCGGCGGATACGAGTATCTGAGCACGACCGAGCCCTCGATGTTCCGCGGCGACCTCGGCGAGTCGCTTGACGCGGCGGTGGAGCGGATAAAGGAGAGGGTGAAGTTCGGAGGCATACCCGCAAACGACCAGCGGGTGTACTTCGTCAACACCAAGGAGATACTTGACAACCGCTTCGGCTTCGGCCGCGTGCCCTATCGCGACAGCGAGTTCAATCTTTCGATATACCTTCAGGGCTTCGGGGTGTACAGCTTCCGCGTGACCGACCCGATGGCGTTCTACGAGAACGTGTGCGGCAACGTCGCGGACAGCTACAACAAGTCGGAGCTCAATGCACAGCTCAAGGCGGAGCTCCAGAACGAGATGCTGCCGATACTCGGCGAGCTCTCCGGGCGCGGCCTGCACTACGACCGTCTGCCGCTCGAGAGCGCGGAGATACTGAAGCTGCTGAAGGAGCGGCTCAGCCGCAAGTGGCACGACGAGCGCGGCGTCGAGATAATGACGCTGACGTTCGGCAGCATCCTCCCCGACGACGAGAGCTTTGACAAGATACGCGACCTTCAGGAGTCGCGGGTGTACTCCGAGAGCCGCGCGATGCTCGGCGCGAGGGTGGGCGCGGCCTCCGCGAACGCCATGGAGTCGGCGGCGGAGAACCCGTCCGGCGCGGTGAACGGCTTCGTCGGCATGGG
>CANRIN010000015.1 GCA_947630675.1 uncultured Clostridia bacterium
GGAAGCGCGGCGGATATAGCCGCCGCGAGGATAAGCGCAAGTATCTTCTTCAAAAACTACCACCCCGCACAAGTATTGCACGGGGTGGGGAAAATTATGAGCTTATTCCGCCGGCGCTTCGGGGAGGGCGGTGTCGTCGCCGTCGGTGTGGTCGGCGGGTTCGCCGGCTTCACTCTCCTTCGCGGCCTTCTTCGACTTGCGCTTCTCGAGGAACGAGCCGACCTTGTCCGCTACTATCGGCATTACCTCCGCTATCTTGTCAAGCGGGTTCACGCCGGATGACTCGACGTTGATAACGCGGACGTTGCCGTCCGACACGACAAGAAAGAGCACGGGGGTGATATTGACCCCGGATCCTATTCCGCCTCCGAAATTGGCGTTCGGATTGTTCGTGTTTTTGCTCCCGAACTCGCTTCCCCCGCCGCCGAGACCCATTGACAGCTTGGAAACGGGTATGATGGTCGTGCCGTCCGGGGTAGTTATCTGATCCCCGATTATCATATTCACGTCCACCATCTCTTTGATTCTCCGGAGCGCCATGTCAAGCATATTGGTTACCGGCTTTTCCATGCACTGCACCGCCTTTCTTCCTGTTTTTCAGTATTGTAACGAGCACCCGCGAGCCCTTGGAGAACGCGAACCTCACGAGCCGCCCGACAGATACCGACACTCTGAGCTCCAGCTCTATTATCGGCTTCTCCGCCTCGAAGTCAAGGTCTATCGAAACGGAGTACTTTTTTACGTTTTTGTTATTGTCCAAATGCGGGATGATTATACCCGCCGCACACCACGCGTATCCGTATATCGACGCGGCGGACGCCGGGTCTTTTTTGTTTGCGGACACGAACTTTACCCGAAAGATGTCGGTGTACACCATGTCAAAGAAGTCCGCCACCGCCTCGAGAGCGAAGTCTATGACTTCTCCGAGGCCGCCGAGCCTGTCGATGATGCCGGGCTCGCCCTCCTTCTTCTCCTTCTTCGGTTTTTCCGGCTTCTCGGGCTTTTCCTTCTTCGGCTCGGGTATCTTCGGCTTCTCAGGCCGCGGAAAGAGGTCTATTTTCTTCCCGGCGACCTTCGCGTACGCCGCAAACTTCCCGTCCGCGAGCTCCGCGCCGAGGCGGATGCGGATAAATCCGAGCGCTAAGAAGACCGCCGCAATACACGCCAATACTATCAGCGCCGTCATGCTCCGCACCTCCCGTCAGCTCTGCCGAGGCTCATCCTCCGGCGTATCCGGTCCGCCCGCCTGCTCCGCACTGAGACGGGCGAGCGCCGCAAGCTCCTCAAGACCGTTCGGCTCCGCGCCGTCCTCCGTGTTTTCCTCTGCGGGCAGGGCTCCGGAACCTTCGTCTCCTATTTTAAGCTGTCCCTCGAGCATACCTTCCTCGTGCGCGCCTATGTCCGGCAGCTCCGAGAGGCCGCTTATCCCGAAGGTGCGCAGGAACGCGTCTGTCGTGCGGAAGAGCCGCGGACGGCCAGGCACGTCCATGAATCCGCAATCCTCGACAAGTCCGCGCTCGGCGAGGCTTCCGACGGTACTCGAGCTGTCGACGCCGCGTATCTGCTCGATATACGCACGCGTCACCGGTTGATAGTAGGCTATGACCGCAAGCACCTCCATGGCCGCACGGCTCAGCGGAGGCGGCTTCCTCAGTTCGAGCGCGCGCCGCACCTGCGGCGCAAACTCCGGCGAGGAGGTCATCTGCCACGAGTCCTCAAGGCGGACTATCCGCATCCCGCGCCGTTCAAAGCTGTACCTGCCCGAGAGCTCGGACAGCGCCGCCTCGACCGTCTCCTCCGGCAGCTCGAGCGCCTCGGCAATCTTGCTCTGCGCCACCGCGCCCCCGGACGCGAAGAGGATGCCCTCGAGCACCGCGCCCAAATCGTTTATATCCATTATCGACCCGCTTTCCAACTCCCGACCGCCAAATCTGCGGCCTCAAGGAAACATAGCTTTACTCAATCAATATATCACATCGTCCGGCGTTTTTCAAGAGTTATCCCGCCGCTTTCCCGGCTGGAAAGGCGTTTCGACGGGATTTTTTCCTCTTCGCGCCACCGTATGGCCGCTAGAAAAGCGAGATATCTCTGTTCGACCTCACCCTCCGCTCGGAGACGCGCTCACCTTCTCCTACGCTGCCGACAAGCAGCTCGGAGGACGGGTCGTGCGCCGAAAGGCGGCGCTTTACCGCCTCGGCTCCGTCTGTCGCATAGCAGTAGACGCATCCGTTAAGGCAGGTGTTGTATGCGCCGATGTCGACCGATTCGTAGCACCCGCAGCCCTCGCGCTGGTTCCTGTCCCGCGAAACGTCGAGCCTCTGCCCTATCACCTTCTCTATCCGCTCCCGGTCGATGCAGGCGGAGCGCTGTATGCCGAACCGCTCAAGCCCGCTCTCGCAGCAGGCGACGGGACGGATGCCGTGCCGCCGCGCCGTATCCGCCATGAACGCGGCGAGCTCCTCCGTTTCGCTCTCGTCCGGCGCTCTGAAGGACGGCGAGCGGAGCTTTGTGTAGATGTCTACAAGGCTGAGCGTCACCGTGTCGGTGTGTCCCTCGAACCGTTCGCACAGCCGAAGGAATTCCTCCTTGTGGCGCTGCACGCCGAAGCCGTCCGTGAGAAGTATCGGGTCGCAGCGCCAGACCGTGCGCTCCGCGCCGATGCGGCGTGACAGGCGAAGGAACGTCTCCTCTATCTCGGGCTTCGGGCGCAGGTTCCGCTCGACATCCCGCCCGTAGGGCGTCAGCGTGAACTGGAAGTAATATGAGTAACCGAGCCGGTCGAGCTCATCGAGATGCGGCAGGAACTTTTCCGGATCCTTCGTCCAGAAAACAATGCAGTCGACGACGTCCGGCGTGAGCGGCACGCGCGAGATCTGCGCGCGGTTCATCGGGTTACGCACGAGCGCGTATCCCGCGCCGAGCCTCCGCATGAACCACTCCCCGAAAAAGCAGGGTATGTCGGTACGGCGTGACGCGGAGAGTATCATCGTTTCTCTCCGTTCTCCGCCGTGCTCTCAGTCTCGGGAGCAGGCTCCGCACCTTCGTTCGGTTCCGCCTTACGCCGTCCGGAAGAAGCGCAGAGAAGCATATCCTCCCCGTCGCCCTCTATCTCTATGCTGCCGACTCGGCAGAGCTCGAGCAGTGCGAGGAAGGTCGCTATCAGCTCGGTTCGGCTCGAACAGGTCTTCCACAGCTCGTCAGGATGCACCCTCGGGCGGAATATGAACCTCTGCTCGAGCTCGGAGAGCTTTGCATCTATCGAATACTGCTCGTGGCCGACGATGCCGCGGAACGCCGCCACCGGCGGCGGGAGCTTTCTGTCGGTGCGCTCGCGCATATCCGCGAGCGCCCGCAGAAGCTCGTCGGTCATGTGGGTGTGGCGGTAGCCCTTGCCCTGCGGCAGAGGCTCCGCCGGGCGGACATAGATGTTCCGCCCGAGCTCGCTGTGCGCGGCGAAGTAGTCCGCGCCGAGCTGCATACGGCGGTACTCCTCCATCTGCTGCCGCTCCTCGAGCGATTTGATGAGCTTTTCCATCTCCTCGCGGGTCTCCTCGTCCTCCTCGGAGAGCATCATACGGGTCTTGAGCCAGACAAGGTGCGAGGCCATGACGACAAACTCGCTTGCCACCTCGAGGTCTAGCGCCTTGCGCGCGCGTATCCACTCGAGGTACTGGTCGAGTATCAGCGAGATCTGTATGTCCTTTATTTCTACTCTGTTGCGGTTGAGAAGGTGCAGTATGAGGTCGAGAGGGCCGTCAAAGTCGCGCGCGCCCTCCCTGTCCTGCACCACTCCGTCAAGATGAAATGTGAGCTGCTCCAAAATATCCTCCGAAAGCCGTAAGTTTTTACCGCTCAGTTCAGCCCGAACGGCAGGCGTGCGAGCCATCTGAACGCGTCAAGCACCGCCTCGCGCGCGGGCGTGAGTATCCTCGCAAACAAATCGAGCTGCGGGAACGCCCTGCCTAGGAACATCAGCGCGACGAGCACGAGCATCCCGTACCGCTCGTAGCGCAGCAGCGTGTAGTACGCCCTCTCCGGCAGGAGCGCGCCGAGTATCTTAGAGCCGTCGAGCGGAGAGAACGGGATGAGGTTGAAGATCCCGAGTCCCGCGCTCAGCGCGGCGGTGTAATAGCAGAAATTGTAGAGTATCTGTACAAGCTCGCTCACGCGTCCCACGCTCCGCACATACGCCTCGAGACATACGCCGAAGAACACGAAGAGCAGCGCTATCACGAAGTTCATCAGCGGCCCCGCCGCGCCGACTATCGCCATATCACGGCGCGGGTGTTTGAAGTTCCGCATATCCACCGGAACCGGCTTCGCCCAGCCGAAGCCGATGAGCACCATGGCTATCGCGCCCACCCAGTCGATGTGCTTCAGCGGGTTCAGTGTGAGGCGGCCGGCGTTCTTCGCTGTCGGGTCGCCGAGCCTGTACGCCGCAAATCCGTGCGCGCACTCGTGGAGAATGATGCATATCAGCGCCGCAAGTATTATCGGCACCCACTCGCTCGCGATGGCGAGAAGCATCTCGGGGACGGTCTGCCACGTTCCCCAGCGTATGAGGCCGGACGCAAAGACGCGGTTCACTCGAACGCCTCCCCGTCCGCGCGCAGGAAGCGCCGCCGGGCGTACCGCGCGAAGTCCGGCGCCTTCCCCGCCGACGCGAGCGCGTCCGCAAAGTATCGCGGGTTTATCGGCGCGTTCCGCGCGTCCAGACGTGCAAGGAGCACGACAGAGCGTCCGTCCCGCGACTCCTCTCTTATCTCGGTAAACGCGTCGCGGAGGTTTGATTCCTTCACGCCGCCCTTGCTCTTCTTCATCACGGGGATGTTTTGCGCCGAGAAGGTCTCGAGTATGCCGTCCGGGACGCCGCTGTCGTAGATAAATTCAAGCGTGTAGTCTGCAAATGTTATCTCCTTTACAGAGCTCTGTGGGGTGTAAAGCTTTACTGCTTTAATGTCCTGCGGAAGCACCGAAGCAAGCCGCTCGAGCGCGTCCGGGCCCATGTCGTCCTTCGTGTCGAAGTCGACCAGCTCGGCGTATCCTTCGACGCCGACCGGCAGCGGATGCGCCACCGATATCCTCGGGTGAGGGTTGAAGCCCTGCGAGAACTTCAGCGGGAAGCCCGCGCGCATGAAAGCGCGCGTGAACGTCCGCATGACGTCGAGCTGGGAGAGATACTTCGCCGTCCCGACCTTCTGAAATATCAGCCTCAGTTCACTCATCGCACTTCACCCCGTTCTCAAGCAGGCAGTTTGCGCCGCAGCCGGTGCACTGCACGCGGCAGTCCGGCGATATCTCCGAGCGGTACGCCGCGTGGCGCTCGCGGAGCATGTGGGAAAATTTCACGCCGACGTCGATGTGCGACCACGGCAGGACCTCGTCCTCCCCGTGCTCGCGGGTGGCGTAGAAGTCCGGGTCGATCCCGACCTTTCGGAACGCCTCCATCCAGCGGTCGAAGTCGTAGTATTCGTTCCAGCCGTCGAACTTCGCGCCGTCCCGCCACGCCTGCTCGAGGACGTCCGCAAGGCGGCGGTCGCCGCGCGCGAACACCGCTTCGAGAAAGCTCGTGGACGGCTCGTGCCAGTCGAGGTTTATTGCGCGCGGCATCTTCGCGCGGAGAAGCTCGATCTTGCGCAGGAACTCATCGCGCGTGTTCTGCGCCTCCCACTGGAACGCAGTGAACGCCTTCGGCACGAAGCACGCCACCGACGCGGTTATCTTCACGCCGCGCCCGGAGGTCGAGCGCTTCTTCGCGAGCTGCCACATGCGGTAGCTGAGACCCGCTATCGCCTCGACATCCTCGTCGGTCTCGGTGGGAAGCCCTATCATGAAGTATATCTTCAGGGTGGAATATCCGCCCTCGAAAGCTATTCGGCAGGTGTTTGCAAGCTCCTCCTCGCGGACGTTCTTGTTTATCGCGTCGCGCAGGCGCTGGCTCCCGGCCTCCGCTGCGAAGGTGAGGCCGCTCTTGCGCACCTTCTGCACCCGCTCCATCAGCTCGTAGGAGAAGTTGTCGGCGCGGAGGCTCGGAAGCGAGAGGTTTATCATCCTAGGCTCGCAGTATTCGAGTAGCCCGTCGCACAGCTCGCCGAGACCCTTGTAGTCTGAGGTAGAGAGGCTCGAGAGCGATATCTCCTCGTAGCCCGAGTGCTCAAGGGCGCGCCTTGCCTGTTCGACGAGCACCTGCGGGCTCTTGCGGCGCACCGGGCGGTATATCTGCCCCGCCTGGCAGAAGCGGCAGCCGCGGATGCAGCCGCGCATCAGCTCGAGCGTGACGCGGTCGAAGACGACCTCGGTGGAGGGTATCACCGTCTCGCACGGGAAGTACATACTGTCAAGGTCGGTGACTATCCGCTTTCTCGGGTGCTCCGGCGCGCCATGCGTCGCGGTGATGCTCTTCACCGTGCCGTCCTCATTGTAAAGGACGTCGTAAAACGACGGGACGTACACCCCGGGTATCTTCGAGAGGCGCATAAGCAGCTCGGTCTTGTCCGTAAGTCCCTCGCGCTTCGCCTGCTGTATGCAGCGCACGACCTCGACGTTCATATCCTCGCCCTCGCCGAGGACGAACGCGTCCACAAACGCGGCGAGCGGCTCGCCGTTGTAGGCGCAGGAGCCGCCGGCGATGACGAGCGGGAAGATGTCCTTTCTCTCCGCCGCGCGGAGCGGCAGACCCGCGAGGTCAAGCATATTCAGCACGTTCGAGTAGCACATCTCGTACTGGAGCGTGAAGCATATCAGCTCGAAGTCCTTTATCGGGTCGCCCGACTCGAGCGCGTAGAGCGGGAGCCCCGCCGCGCGCATCTCGCCCTCCATGTCCGGCCACGGCGCGAAGACGCGCTCGCACCACACGCCCTCCATGTTGTTCTTTATGCCGTAGAGTATCCGCAGGCCGAGGTTGCTCATCCCGACCTCGTAGGTGTCGGGAAAGCAGAACGCGACGCGCGTGTCCACCGTGCTCTTGTCCTTTATTATCGCGCCGTACTCGCCGCCGACGTACCTCGCCGGCTTCTCGACGCGGGAAAGTATCCTCTCAAGCGTTTCGGTCATTTTCATCCTCCGTAACGATAAAACACATTTTCACGGATAGTATTATAGCACAACTGCGGGGCGCGCGCAACAAAAAAGGCTCCGCGAAAGCGGGGCCGCAGACAGGCAGGATTTGCAAAAATCTATTGAGCGTTCTACAATAATATGCTATAATATGGTCAAATTCCCGTATGTGTCGATTTGCCGAAAAGTATACCATACTGTTGTTTAGGAGGATGTAGTATGTACAGCGATGCGGTTGTATTTGGGGTCCCGTTATTGATTGGAGCTTGTGTTATAGTATTGATACTTGCATTTTTGGTTGCCCGCCAATTTGAGGCAATAGCGGAAATGAAAGGACATAAAGGATATTTCTGGTGGTGCCTGTTGTTCGGTCCGGCTGGTTGGGCTATGGTTATAGCTTTGCCTGACCGTAACACGACATCCACTAATCACTCCGGTTTTGCAGATTCAGCTTCAAATCAGGAATCGAAATATGGCACTAACGAGCCAGACGACAGCCTTCCGCAGCTTTGATGAGGTATCAAAATGAGTGAACGCTATTCGCAGCTGTATGCTCTTCCGAAAAATCTATACCTGGACGGCTCCCCCGTCCTTATAGCGGCAGGGGCGCTGTTAAAGGATAACAAGACAGATAAGGTTCTCGCACAGCTCAAAATGTGCAACCTCTATCACTCCCCGCTTACCGCCTGCAAGGTGCATATCCGGGCGTTTGAACCCGGTGGGGCGGAGCTTGAAGGGGTCGATACACATTTATATCTCGATATCCGCATCGCCAAGGGCAAAGATTTCGGGTCGCAGGAGGCCGTTTATCTCCCCGACAATACGACGCGCCGCATATCTGTCTGCGTGATTCAGGCGGTGTTTGAGGACGGTACGGTCTGGCAGCACCCGGTCGCCGAGTGGTCTCAGTCCGGCTTCAAAATGCAGCGCATTTTGGAGCTGTTAAAAGACAGTGAACTTCAAAAGCAGTATTCTATAGAAGTAGGCGACGGATGTACTTATGTTCCCGAAGTGCTTGGCAGTCTTTCACTCTGCACCTGTGGCGCAATCTACCTTGCGGATGAAGTCGGTTGTCCCGCCTGCGGTAGGAAAATGAATGAGCTGCTCTCTGCGTTGGACATTGGTGAACTCACCCGCAAAAAAGATGCCCGGCTTGTTGAGGAGAAGCGCATTGCGGAAGCCGAGCGGCAGGAACGCGAACGCCGGGAAGAAGCCAAACGCATTGAACGGGAACGGGTCGCGGAGGAACAGCGTGTCGCCGCGGAAAAGAAAAAGAAAAAAAGAAAGAAAAAAATTAAACTGATTTCTGTAATAACCGCAGCTTCTGTTGCTGTTATTGCCGCAGCTTCCGTTATAATTCACACCCAGGTGATTGCTCCGGCAAACCAATATCAGGCCGCAGAAGAATTGTTGGCCGCAGGTAACTACACTGGCGCTGCCGACGCTTTCGCCGACTTGGGCAAATATAAGGATTCTGCCGAAAAAGCACAATATGCCGCTGAAAAATACAAAAGCGAAAAATATGATAAGGCTACTTTCTATCTGTCTGCCGGAAACTTCCCCGAAGCGAGAGCTATTTTTACGGAACTAGGCGACTATAAAGACTCTTCTGCCATGGCAGAGGAAACAATTTATGCAGAAAAATACAAAAAAGCAGAGCTCACACTATTATCTGGAGATTTTAGCAACGCAGTTGCTCTCTTTACAGAACTCGGCGACTATAAGGATTCTGCTGAAAAAGTAGCGAGTATTGAAGCTCAATATGCAAACGCCATACAACTGCTAGAGGCCGGAGATTCTTATAAAGCTCTGTATCTTTTTGCCGGTCTTGAAAATTACCGTGACTCATACGACAAAACATCTAAAATAGCACAAGAGATTCGAAATAATGTTAATGCTCATCGCGAAACAATTTCCTGCGGCAGTACTCATACCGTTGGACTGATGTCAAACGGAACAGTTGTTGCCACAGATTACAATTCTGATGGCAGAGGCGATGTTTCTGATTGGAGCGATATTATTGCAATCAGCGCAGGAGATACGCACACAGTCGGGTTAAAATCAGACGGGACAGTAGTGGCTACAGGTAATAATTCCTTTGGCCAATGTGACGTTGCAAATTGGAATGACATTATTGCAATCAGCGCTGGTTTCAATTATACCGTAGGACTTAAATCTGATGGACATGTTGTTGTGTCAGGCAAAAACAATAGAAGTTTATATAATGTTTCCGGTTGGCAAGATGTTGTTGCTATTAGTGCAGGCTATAATCATGTTGTCGGTCTCAAATCAGACGGAACCGTAGTAGCTAACGGTAATACTTCCGAAGGTGAATGTATGGTTTCCCAATGGAGCAACATTATCGCAGTTAGCGCCGGCAAAAATTATACGGTCGGTCTGAAATCAGATGGTACCGTAGTTGCCGTCGGAAGCAATTCATCTGGTCAATGCAACGTTTCAAATTGGAGCGATATTATTGCCATCAGTGCTGGAAACGACCATACTGTCGGGTTAAAGTCTGATGGAACCGTGGTTGCAGTCGGAGACAATTCCACCGATCAATGCAACAGTTCCGATTGGACTGATATTGTAGAAATCAGCGCCGGTTCACGGCACACAATTGCGCTAAAAGCGGACGGAACTTTGTTCACCGCAGGCAACAATCGCCTTGGTCAATGCGATGTAAACGATTGGACCGATATTAAGCTACCGGGATGATTGTACAATTATAAGTAACGCCCCCGCCGCCACGCGGCGGGGGTTCCTTTTTACTCTCCCCTTCCCCCTCCGAGCATCCACAGCGCGATCCAGAGCATCGCAGCGTTGAAGCCGCCGTGCGCCGCCGCCCACAGCCCGAGCGCCGCGAGCGAGACGGCGGTGAGAAAGTGTATCACGCGGAGCGCCGCCACCTCCCGGTCAAAGGCCATGAGTGACAGCACGCGGAGCATTCCCCCGCCGTCGAGCCCCCGCGCCGGAAGAAGGTTGAACGCCGCGAGCAGGATATTAACGCCGGCAAAGACGTAGAGCGGCTCGCTCGCGAGCGCGCGCGCCGCAAACGCGCACACGGCGCCGGCGGCGGCGTTCATCATCGGACCCGCCGCGAGCACCGCGAGCTCCGCGCGGTAGCTGAGCCGCCACGACTCACAGCGCATCTCCATGCCGAGCGCGCCGATCGTCACGCGCTCCACCCTTCCGCCGCACAGCGCGGAGACGGCGGCGTGCGCCGCCTCATGCAGTGCCGCCGCCGCGAGAAATTCCATAAAAAGCAGTCCGGGCGCGAACAGACAACCGAGCACCGCTATGACGATGAAGCCCGGCCGCAGCTCCAGCCGTCCGAGCCGCAGCGCGCCGTCAGCCGAGATCAAGGTACTGCGTCGGCTCGAGTATCTTGTCGCCCGAGCGCACCTCAAAGTGCAGGTGCGGCCCCGTCGACCAGCCGGTCGAGCCCACCTTCGCCACGACGTCGCCGGGGTTCACGAGCTGCCCCTCGACCGCCGTCACCTTGCTGCAATGCCCGTAGAAGGTGAGGATGCCGTCCGCGTGGCGGATGAAGAGATAGTTGCCGTAAACGTCGCTGTAACCGACGAGCTCCACCGTCCCCGCCGCGAAAGACGCTATGTCCGTGCCGAGCGGCGCGCCGATGTCCACGCCGTAGTGGAAGCTCCGCTTGCCGGTGAGCGGATGTATGCGGAAGCCGAAGCCGCAGGTGACGGTCCCCTCCACCGGCAGGACATGCTCGAAGTCGAGGACAAGGTGCTCATAGCTGACGGTACTCGGCGTGTCGGACGGGACGTCGCTCGCCTCGTCCTCCGGGAACGGAAGCAGCAGCTCCTCATATCCCGGCTCTATCGACTCGTTCAGTTCGTCCACCGTGACGGTGTCCCCGGGCTCCGGAAGTCCGAGCGCGAAGTCTCCCCCGCCGGACGCCGGAAGCGCCGCGCGGTCCGCCGAAGCCTCCTCCGCGCCGTCAAGCGCGCTCCAGACCTCGGCAAGATCTCCCTCGCCGGACACCGCCTCTCCCAGCGCCGCGAGCGCCGCGCGGTAGTCCGCGCCGCCCGAAAGATTCTTTTCCACTAAATTGCCCACGGCCGCGTCCGCGCCGGGTATCCACGCCTTTGCGGCGGCAAGCGCCGCCACCGCAAGCAGCGCCGCCGCAAGCCGCAGCGGACGCGACCTCGCGCGCCCCGAGCCGTACTCCGTATGCTTTCCCGCGCGGAGCTTCGTGAGACGTGCCCTGTCCATAGCGCCGCACCTCCCCTGTCGATATCGTATCACGGAGAAGGATATGTATGCGAGGCGCGGAATATAACTTTCGACTACAACAAGTTGCGGGCTTCGCCCGCGACTTGTTGTAGTCGAAGCCGCCGGACAGAGCAGAGCTCTGCCGACGGCAACACTCTGCTACGCGCCGAGTTTTCCGCCTTCGGCGGAAAATCGACGCAATTCCCACGCGGTCGGTGACCGCGTGGGAGCCCTTCCGATTGAAATGCTCGGGGCGAATGAATCGCCCCTGCGCAAAGTTGCTTGCCTGTGGCAAGCAACTTTAACCGCGCGAACAGGCGCGGAGTACGGCTTCGCCGTCTTCGACGCGCGCTCCGCGAGCAGTATTTTCTATTTTGATTCGTACAATGTTGGGACGTCGGCGCGAAGCGCCGAGGTCTGATGCGCCCAGTAGAGAGTTGAGTGCGGTGTGTGTGCGAGGGCGCATTGTACACGCCGCCGCCGAAAATGATTTGACTTTATTTCGCCGCTAAAGCGGCGAAACTCTGCGAGGCGTCGGTAGGGACGTCGGCGCTTCGCGCCGAGGTCTGATGCGCCCAGTAGAGAGTTGAGTGCGGTATATCCCGAGGGGCGCATTTCTCTACGAGGCATGTACAAAACCGCTTCTGGATCTCTTACTGCGCCGAGGACGTATACCCCGCGGCGCGTTCAAGCTCCTCCGGTGTGAGCGCGGGCGGTGTTGCGATCTCGGGGTCTCCCTCGCTCTCGCATCCAAGGTACACCTCACGCCTCCGACCCGCGCAGTGCTCGGTTATAGCCGCGCGCAGGCGGGACGGATAGAGCGGCGCCGAGTACAAAGTCGCGACGTCCAGCCACTCGACGCCCTCCTGATTCGTATCCGCGTGAGGCGCGACGCCACGCGACGGCCCTATATACTCGCACTCGAATACGAGGTCTATACGGTGGAAGCTCTCGCCCTTCGGACCCTCTATCACAAAAAGCAGCTCGCCCGGGCGGACGTCGATGCCGGTCTCCTCCGCGACCTCGCGGCGGACAGCGTCGCGGAGCGGTTCTCCCGGCTCCTGTCCCCCTCCCAGGAGGATGTAGAACACGCCGTCCGCGTCCCGAAGGCGCAGCGCGAGGAGCTTTCCGTCCCGAACTACCACCGCCTTCGCGGACGTTCTTATCTCACGCACAGCCGGCTCTCCGTTCATCTTTCGAGACGGAGGCGGACCGCCATGTACTCCCTTCCGGGGAGCACTATACGGAAGCGCCCGCCGTGGACCCCGGCGTCCTCCACCGTCATGTTCCAGGTGTCTATCACCTCGACGTGCCAACGCTCGCCCTCGTCCTTGAAAAAGTCGCGGTAGGACGGACGTCCGAAACCGTAGTAGTGTATCTCATGCCCGTATTCGAACATGCTTTCGGGGACGGCGACGGTCTCGTCAAACGACCCCTGCCCCTCCTTCAGGCCGAGGCCCGGCGTCTCCGAAAGTATCTTGTGCAGGAAGCTTATCCGCGCGGGGCTCTCACCGTGCAGCTCGCCGCCGTGGCTCCACCAGAGGATGTCGTCCGGATGGACGAAGGTCTCGCCGTGGCCGGCGTAGCCGCCGCGCATCGACGCCTCCCAGAACCGCCGCGTGAGCTCCTGGCCGGAGATGTTCCCCCAGCCCATGTCGATATTGCCCTCGTAGGCTATCTCGTCCCAGACGACCGGCTTTCCGTAGCGCGTGCGGTAGTCGGAGGTATACTCGACGTGGCGGTAGAGGTCCTGCCGCTGGAGGCTGCAATGCGTTATCCACGGGCGGGTGTGGTCGTAGAACGCCATGCAGTTGTGTATCGAGCGGAGGTGCTTATACGGGTCGCGCTCGCAGATAAGCGCCGCGATGCGCTCCCAGTCGGAGATCTTCTTTGTGCGGAGCAGGTCGTACTCATTGGCAAGGCTCCACCAGACGTTCCGGTACGCGGCAAACCGCGCTGTGACATACTTCACATACAGGTCGTCCTGCTCAGGCGACATCTGCGAGAAGCCCCAGCGGTCGTAGGGGTGGAAAAGTATGATGTCCGCCTCTATGCCGAGTGCCATCAGCTCCTCTATCCGCTGCTCGAACCGGCGGAAATGCTCGGGATCAAAGCGCGTGAAGTCCCAGTCGTTACCCGCAAAGTCGACAAAATAAGTAAACGTCTCTTCCGAGAGACCCTCGTTACTCACCGGCGTACCCTCGTAAGGGAAGGTCTCCGGGTCACGGAAGTTGTGGATGTAGTGCTTCGGGAAAACGCAGAAGCGCATCTTGTTGAAGTATCCCTCCCGAAGCTCCTCAAGCGTCTTTTCGCGCACCGCCTCCGGCTGATGCGCCCACGCGTAGCAGGTGGTGCCGACCGAGTAGTACGGCGTACCGTCCTCGTAGACGAAGTGGCAGCCGGAGACGCGCATCGGGCCGTGATTTTCCTCGCCTGCCGGGACGACGGTGAAGTGTCCCTCTGTCTTGGCTCCGTCGAAACTGCCGTCGGTGGAGTAGGTATACTCCCCCTCAAAGGACGGCATGAAGCGCACCTTGTACACCCCGTCCCCGTCGTAGAAGCCGCACGCCTCGACGGTCTCGTGCTCGCCCCGGAACGTCCCCCTGAACTCGCGCTCTGTGAACGGGTTCCCGTCCGACGGACCGTGCACCTCGGCTTCAAATATTCCCCATCGTTCAACTTTTGTCATGCTTCTGCCTCCTCATTGCAGGGGTGCGGGACCGGGTAGTCCGGTCCCGCACCGCCGTTTTCAGATCATCGTATATCCGAGCACGTTACCCCTCCGGGCCTCATATCGGCACTACTGTATTTCCGGCACACCTTCAGAACAAAGCCTGGAAGTCATCCGCAATATCGTCGTATTTGGTGGGATGGACAACAAAAATGACATACGTTCCGTTGAAAACTATTCGGGAATCGTTTTTTCATACCTCTGTCGGCCGCGGATACCATGCGCCGCCGGGGCCGCTGCCGTCGCCCACCATGTAATCGATCCTCGACCGGAAAATATCCTCGACCGCAGCGACGTCCTCAATATCGCCGGTCTGTACCAATGCAAGCTCCGACTCGACCGTGGTAAAATCGTTGATGCAAACAATACACTGCCGGAGCGCCAGGTCTGTCAGACTCTCATAATAATTATCTATTACCTGCTTGTCGGACTCATTATCGAAGTCCAGTACCATCAGTGAGATCCGCACTTCTCCGGTATCGTTATTCGTGGTAGTTACTCCGAAGGAATAGTTGTCCACCAGAGTCTGACTGAAAGCTGTCAGGTCGATATCATCCGGCGGATCTGTGGGATCAAGCGAAGGTTCCGCGGTGGAGCATGACAGCGCCGGGTCGACGGCTTCGGCAGATGCCGAAGGCTCTGCCGCCGGCCGGGACCGAACCGGGTCTGTACCTTCCGGAGACGGCAGGCTGACATTTGGATCGCCGCCGGCGCAGGACGTCAGGCACAGGCACAGGGAGATCAAAATAGCCGCAAATCTTTTCATAGCGGATGCACCTTTTTACAGTATAGCGTCAGTTCGTTTCCCTCCGCCATACCGATTTTATTTTAACATATCGGCCGCGACGGCGCAAGGTCTGTCCCGCGCCGCCACGGCCGCATCTGTTGCATTCTACCCTTCTTCAGCGCCTCTCCTCCGGCTTCACGAAGGTGTACCACACATCGTCCGCGACGATGTATCCGTCCGCCGAGTATTTGAAGGACACCGTTGAGTCGTCGGTAAATACGACGGTGACGGTGGTAAAGGTCACGCCGTCTGCCGATTCGATGCTCGACACGACTGCCCCCGTCTCCCCGGACGGCTCCGTTTCCTTGGTGGTCTCCGTCCAGCCTGAGGTATCTATGGTTCCCGTGACTGCCGGAGCGTAGGTCACGGTCACCGCTCCATCCTGTGCGCCGTCCCCGTCCACCGGGACGAGCACAAGGCTTACGAAATACTCGGTCTCCTCCTCGGCGTCTCCGGCAAAGACAAGCGTCTCCGCCGGCTTCTCTCCGCCGGCTTTCTCTTCAAAGCGCAGCTCCTTCACGGACGAAGGTTCTATCGCAAGCGAACCGTTGCACACGAGCGGCGTCGCTGTCCCGCCCAAGCCGCGCTCGGTATCCTGCGTTAAGCCCAGCTTGTTGCTGCCGTCTTCGCCTAGGGTGGCCTGAGGCGCGGAGAGACTGTCTTCGGCGGTCGCGCCATCCGCTGTCTCGGGCTCCTCCGGTGCATCGGCCACAGCGACGGGTGTCTCAATGGAGTAGACAACGCCGCTTTCGGCATCGGACCCTGCCGACATCATATATGTGCCGGACGGCGCTTCGGCGCTCTCCGCACTGCGGAACGGCAGGCATCTCAAACCTATCGCCACCGCGAGCGACGCTGCAAGGACTCCCGCCGCAGCACCGGGAAGGACACGCCTCCGCCGCTTCTCCTTTTTCACCGCCGCCATTATGCTGCCGTGCAGCTCCCCAGGCGGCTCCGTCATATTCTCCTCCGTGAGTTCGGAGACGGTTTTCCAGAACTCCACCTCACGTCTGCACTCCTCACAGCCGGCAAGGTGGCGTTCAAACTCGGCGCGCTCGTCACCGCAGAGCTCGCCGCGGACATATTCTTCTATATGTTCCTCGAGGTATCCGCACTCTCTCATTGACGCTCTCCCCTGCCTTTCCTGTTATTAGACGCAAATCCGTTCGGAATGTTCCCTCTCTTTATCAGGAACTCCCGCAGGCGCTCACGCGCACGGTGCAGACGGCTCTTGACGGTGCCCTCCTCGATCCTCAGCGTCTCGGCTATCTCGGCGTAGCTCAGCGAATAGACCTCCCGCATGAGGAATATCTCCCTGTGCTCCGGGGCAAGCGAATCTATCGCCCGGTCGAGCTCGCGGCGGAGCTCCTCGCGCTCGAATGCAGCGTCCGGGGCGAAGCTCTCGTCGGCTATCTCGGTGTCGCGCTCCTCATCGTCCGCGCTCACCGTAAGCGGCAGCTCCCTCCGCCGCGACAGCCGGCGGAGATGGTCGGTGCAGAGATTGGAGACTATACGGAAAAGCCACGTCGAGAACTTCGCCTCGCCCTTGAATTTTCTGAGCGACTTCCACACCCGGATGAACGCCTCCTGCGAGATGTCGAGCGCGTCCTCCGCGTTTCCCGTCATGCGGAGCGCCATGTTGTATACGCGCTTCTCGTAACGCCGCACAAGCTCCTCGAAGGCGGAGTCATCTCCGCCGGCCGCTCGTTTTGCAAGCTTCTCGTCCGTAGCCTTTCGCCTCCTTTCCCGCGCCTCCGGGCGCTGAATACAATCCTTATCGTCTAAGCCTGCCGGACTACTTCAGGTCGCGGCAGATGCCTTTGGTTATCGAATAGATGTCCTCAAAGCTCGAAATATGCGATATTTTCTCGCGGTAATATCCCGCGTAGGGTATCCCCTTCAGGTACCACGCGTAGTGCTTGCGCGCCTCGAGACAGGCTATGTGCTCCCCCTTGTCCTCGCGCGCACGCTCGAACTGGCGCACCGCCGCCGCGCACTTCTCCTCGATGGACGGCTCCTCCGGAGGCTCCTCCCCGTCGAGCGCGGCGAGTATCTCGCGGAATATCCACGGCCGCCCGAATGCGCCGCGCCCGACCATCACCGCGTCCGCGCCGGTGTAGCGCAGGAGGCGCACGGCGTCCGCGCCGCAGAAGACATCTCCGTTGGCTATCACCGGTATCTTCACCGCGCGCTTCACGTCCCGCGCGGCGTCTCTGTCCGAAAGTCCGCTGTAGAGCTGCGTGCGCGTGCGCCCGTGGACACACACGGCGGATACGCCGAGCCGTTCAGCAAGCTGCGCAAGCTCCACGCAGTTGCACGAACCAGAGTCCCAGCCCTTCCGCATCTTCACCGTCACCGGGACGGGCGAGCCCTCAAGGACCGCGTCTATGACGCGGGCCGCACGGTCGAGGTCGCGCATGAGCGCACACCCCTCGCCGTTGTTTACGATCTTGCCCATCGGGCAGCCCATGTTGATGTCTATGACGTCCGCGCCGCTCAAATCCGCGGCTATCCTCGCGCCCTCGCGCATGACCTCCGGCTCGGAGCCGAATATCTGCGCGGCGGACGGATGCTCGTCCCGGGCGATATGCAGCAGCGCGCGCGACTTTTTGTCGCCAAAGGTGAGCGCCTTCGCGCTCACCATCTCGGTGCAGGTGTACTCCGCGCCGTATTCGCGGCAGACGGAGCGGAACGCAAAGTCGGTGACGCCCGCCATCGGTGCGAGAAGCACTCTCGCGCCGAAAAAGCCGGTATTTTCCTTTTTTGCAGACGTCTCCATCGTATTCCCCCGGAAATATAAAAGCACCTTCCCCGCGGGAAGCGTTCCGCGAGTATGTGAATTATAGCATACTCGTCACGGCTTTGCAAGCGAACGCGGCGTCCGCAGCACCGCGGGCGGTATGACTGCGTATCGAAAGCAGGGTCGCCGGGGAAAGCTACCGACAGATCCGCATTTGAGAGGAGCATGATATGAAAGTAACCTTTTTTGACGCAAAACCGTATGACAGGCTATACTTCGAGCCGATGCTTGCTGACGCCGGCATAGACGTGAAGTTCTGCGAGTACCGCCTCTCCCCCGAGACTGCCGCGCTCGCCGCGGGCTCGGAGGCGGTCTGCATCTTCGTCAACGACGACGCGGGCGCCGAGACGATAAACGCGCTCTTCCGCGCCGGTGTGAAGCTCATAGCGCTCCGCTGCTCCGGCTGCAACAACGTCGACCTCGGCGCGGCGGCGGGACGCATCCGCGTCGTCCGCGTACCGGCGTACTCCCCCGCCGCCGTCGCGGAATACGCCGTGGGGCTGATGCTCGCGACGAACCGCAAGATACCCCGCGCCTACGCGCGCGTGCGGAGCGGGAACTTCAGCATAAACGGCTTTCTCGGCTTCGACCTCGAGGGGCGCACAGCCGGCGTCGTCGGCACCGGCAGGATAGGAAAGAAGTTCATTTCGATATGCCGGGGCTTCGGGATGAAGATAGCGGCTTACGACGCATACCCCGATCCCTCGCTCGGGGTGGAATATATGCCGCTCGAGGAGCTTGAGCGCCGCGCGGACGTGATAAGCCTGCACTGCCCGCTCACCGACGGTACCCGCCACATGATAAACTCCGCCGCGATAGAGCGGATGAAGGACGGCGTTATACTGATAAACACCTCGCGCGGCGGTCTCGTAGACACCACGGCGCTCCTGGACGGCCTGAAGTCGAAGAAGATAGGCGGCGCGGGGCTCGACGTCTACGAGGAGGAGGAAGCCTACTTCTATGAAGATCTTTCAAACGAGGTCATAACCGACGAGGAGCTGCTTCAGCTTCTTTCTATGCCGAACGTCATTCTCTCCTCGCACCAGGCGTTCTTCACCGAGGACGCAATGCGCGCGATAGCTGAGACCACCGTCGGGAGCCTCGCCGCCTTCCGGGACGGTGATGAGCTCGAAAACGAGCTGCGGTTAGAGCACGACGGCGAGCTTGCCTTCACTCCGAAGTGATGTAAAGCATCTTGCATTACGAGTCTGCTCTTAGGATTGCCTTGTAAGGCTATTTGCTTTACGGTTATGCCGCGCACGGACCTGCCCCTCGGAGAAATTCCGAGGGGCAGATGTATTTGCCAAATCTCCGCTTTTATGCTATAATCACAGAGCTTATTAAACTTTGACCTCGGAGGTATCTGTTCCCTATGGGCATCACTATCGGTATTGACATCGGCGGTACCACGACGAAGATCGTCGGCATCGGGCCGGAAAAGACTATCATCACCCCGATGATGGTCCGCGCGAACGACCCGGCTGCGTCGCTCTTCGGCGCGTTCGGCAAGTTTATAGACGAAAACTCGCTCTCCATATCGGACGTCGACCGCATCGCGCTCACCGGCGTCGGCGCTTCGAGCGTCTCAAAGAAGATATACGGCATCCCCACCTACCGTGTGGAGGAATTCCTCTCCAACGGCCTCGGCGGGCTGTTCCTCTCCGGCCTTGATGACGCGATAATCGTCAGCATGGGCACCGGCACGTCCTTTGTCCGCGCTCTCGGAGACGGCACGGTGGCTCATCTTGGCGGCACCGGCGTCGGCGGCGGAACGATACGAGGGCTTGCCGACCAGCTTCTCAAGATACGCGACTTCGATGTGCTCGTCGAGACCGCGAAGGACGGCGACCTCTCGAAGGTCGACCTCACAGTCGGGGACATCTCGCGCGGCAGGATACCCGAGCTCTCCCCGAACGCCACCGCCTCCAACTTCGGCAAGCTGAGCGACCGTGCGGAGAAGCAGGACATAGCACGAGCGATATTCAACCTCGTCTTCCAGACGATAGGGATGCTCTCGGTGTTTGCGGCGCGCGGCTTCGGCTCCGCGGAAGTGGTGCTTATCGGCAACCTCACGAGCATCCCCTACTGCCACGAGATACTCGGCGGCGTGGGGCGTAAGGTGCGCGGCTTCGGCTTCATCATCCCCGAGCACTCGGAGCACGGCACCGCCGTCGGAGCCGCGCTCGCGGTCATAAACGGGCGCTCAAGCGTCGAGCTGTGAAAAGCATGAAGGGGCGGTTTGCCCCCAGTCCGAGCGGAAGGATGCACCTCGGCAACGTCGCGGCGTACCTGCTCGCGTGGCTCTCGGCCAAGAGCGCCGGCGGGAGCGTCGTCCTGCGCATAGAGGATCTCGACCGCGGGCGCTGCCGGAGAGAATACGCGGAGCAGGCGGCGCTCGACTTTGAGACGCTCGGTCTCACGCCGGACGAGGGCGGCGTCTTTGCGCCGTATATGCAGAGCGGACGCGGCAAGGTCTACGCGGCGGCGCTCGAAACGATAGAGAGCCGCGCGGAGGTCTATCCCTGCTTCTGCACGCGCGCGGAGCTGCATGCCGCCTCCGCGCCGCACGCCTCGGACGGCACGCCGGTGTACGACGGGCGCTGCCGCCGCCTCTCCCCGGGCGAGATAAGCGAGCTTATGAAGACCCGCTCCCCCGCGCTGCGCCTCGCCGTGCCGGACGTGACGGTGTCCTTTGAGGACAGGCGGCTCGGGCACGTGTCGCAGCAGCTCGCACATGAGTGCGGCGACTTCGTGCTTCGCCGCTCGGACGGGACATACGCCTACCAGCTCGCCGTCGTCGCGGACGACATAGACATGGGCGTGACGGAAGTAGTGCGCGGAAGCGATCTCGCGATGTCTGCGCCGCGCCAGATATACCTCTGCCGGCTCCTCGGCGCCGAACCGCCGGAGTATGCGCACACGCCTATGCTCGTCGCGCCGGACGGAAAGCGGCTCGCGAAGCGCGAAAGGTCGCTCGACCTCGGAAGCCTGCTCGCGGCAGCCCGGCCGCCGCGTATCATCGGGGCGCTCGCGTATCTGCTCGGCATAATCGACCGGCGTGAGGACGTTCTTCCCCGCGACCTTGTCGGGGAGTTTTCGTGGGACAAAATCACCAAAACCGATATTGTGATAAACGAGGGAACCTTTTTGCACGATTTGTCGACAAATCAGCACCATTTTCGACCTGTTTCCGCTCAGAAAGATACCTGACGGGCGACGCTTGACTGCAAGATCAAACTAGGTGCGATATTCGCCGGAATTATTATCCGTTTCGGCGTAAGCAAGGAAATATTTTAAAATTGCGAGAGGAGAAGTCATAATGGAAAAGGTCTATGAGGCACTTAAGAAGTGCGGGGTCTACTACCTCGCCACAGTCGAGGGCGACACGCCGCACGTCCGTCCCTTCGGCTCGCTCGCGCTCTTCGAGGGCAAGCTCTACATACAGACGGGCAAGGTAAAGCCGGTCGCTCACCAGCTCAAGGCGAATCCTAAGATAGAGATAGCGGGCATGTTTGCGGGCGGCTGGGTCCGCATTTCCGCCGAAGCGGTGCTCGACGAACGCATAGAAGCACAGGAGGCTATGCTCGACGCGAACCCCGGCATCCGGAATATGTACAAAGCCGGAGACGGCAATACCGAGGTCTATTACCTCCAAAACGGCACGATGCAGGTGTTTGGGCGCGGCGAAACAGAGAATATCCGCTTTTAGTGAGGTAAATTCAGCTAAAATGTCCCTTTAATGTATTGTAAACGGAGGCCTTTCCAAGTATTATAATACATAGATAACGGTATTCAATCCGGACAGACACTATTAATTATATAAAGGGGAAAGAACTATGAAAGAATCGAAGTACGATGCGCTCAAGATAGAAAATCAGATATGCTTCCCGCTCTATGCCGGATCCCGTGAGATAATCAAGAGGTACAAGCCTTATCTTGACGAGCTTGGCCTTACCTACACCCAGTACATCACCATGATGATACTCTGGGAGGAAAAGGAGGTAACGGTCAAGCAGCTCGGCAAGCGCCTGTATCTCGACAGCGGGACCCTCACCCCCCTGCTGAAGAAGCTTGAGGCAAAGGGACTCATCACCCGTGTCCGCCCCATCTCGGACGAGCGCAGCCTGATAGTCTCCATCACGCGTGAAGGCGCAAAGCTCCGCGACCTCGCGGTGGACATCCCCGCGAAGATGGCGCCCTGCCTGCACCTCACCGAGGATGAGGCGAAGGAGCTCTACCGCCTGCTCTACAAGATACTCGCGGCGAGCGAGGAAACTTTCGCGTGAAATCGCGCGGGCTTCGCCCGCGACCTATTTCACGCGAGCCGTCGGACAGAGCGGAGCTCTGCCGACGGCAGCACTTCGCTACGCGCCGAGTTTTCCGCCTGCGGCGAAAAATCGACGCACGCTGCGTGAGAAGAGTTTTTTCCGACGTACACGCCGCCAGAAAAAACGGATTGCACTTTTTTTGCCGCTAAAGCGGCGAAACTCTGCGATGCTTTGACAAACGCGCGCCGGAATTTCTTCCGGCGCGCGTTTCTCTGCGTTATTTTCCCGAGAATCTACTCTATCTCCGAAAGCTCTTTGGTAAACGCGTCCAGCGTCTCCTTCGGGACACCGGGCAGATTTCTCAAAATGTTCCCTATCGGGAAATACATATCATAGAGCATATCCGACTGCGGATTTGCTGTAAACTCCGGGAAGAACCGGTCGAGCACCGCGCGGAGCCGCCTGTCCTTCAGGACAAGCCCGACGCCGGTGTTGAGGTCGTACTTCGGGCGGCGGCGGAGCGCCGAGACATCGAATGTCTCGGGATACTCTATCGGCGCCGCATTGCAGGCCGCTTCCGCGACGGTGAGCGCGCCGCCATCCGCGTGGATTCCCACCGCAAGCGGCATCTTTCCCGTGAGCTCGACGCTGCGGGCGTCCGGACCGTTCGTGCCGGCGTAGAGGACGTAGTCACCGTCGAGCAGAGCGCGCGAGCCATCCTCAAGGACGCTCATGAGGCGGCGCGGAGCTATCTCTATCGCGACCTTCACGCTCTGCTCTGCCTTCACGCTCACGCGTTTGAAGAAGCAGAGCGACGCCGCCGGCTTCTCGAAGGTGTCTCCGAGATAGGAGATGTAGCACTGCACGGTCTCGTCGCCGTCGACATGGCCGACGTTCTTCACCGTGACCGAGCCGTGCAAACCGTTTTCGTCCGCCGTCACTTCTAGCCTGCTCACCTCAAAATCCGTGTAACTGAGGCCGTATCCGAACGGATAGAGCGGCGCGGTGCGGAGATAGCGGTAGGTGCGGTCCTGCATGGAGTAGTCCGAGAAATCCGGGATAGGCTGGTTGTCGTAGTAGAACGTGACCGGCAGCTTGCCCGCGGGCGACACCTCGCCGAAGAGGATATTCGCAAGCGCCTCGCCGCCGCGCTCGCCGCTGTACCACATCTGGAGCAGAGCATTTGCGGGGTGCATGTGCGTGTCGATGCAGCTGCCGCTCGAGAGCACAAGGACAGTCGGCTTGCCGGCGGCAAGCACCTTCTCGGCAAGGAGCGACTGAGTCTTCGGAAGCAGGAGGTCTGCCCGGTCGCCGCCCGGCATTCCGTTGGAGGTGTCCCCCTCCTCGCCCTCTATCGCGTAGTTGAGGCCGAGGCAGAGCACCACGACGTCCGCCTCCTCCGCGACGCTCAGCGCTTCGCTTATAAAGCGGTTCGGCTTTGCGAGAGCCTCGTCCGCCTCGCGTGAGCGGTCGCATCCCTTGCTGTACATCACGCGGACGCCCTTCGCCTCCGCCGCGCGGCGTATGCCGTCAAGATAGGTCACATATTCGCTCGAATCGCCGTTGTAGTTGCCGAAAAGTGCGTCCGCAGAGTACGCGTTGGGACCTATAACGCCGATAGTTTTTATCTTCGAGAGGTCTACCGGCAGCACGCCGTCGTTATGCAGCAGGACGGCGGAGCGCTCCGCCGTGCGGCGCGCGAGGTCGCGGTTCTCGGGAGTGTCCACGGCGGAGTACGGGATATCGTCGTACTCGCAGTCGTCGCTGAACATACCGAGGCGGATGCGGGTGCGCATGGCGCGCTTCGCGCTCGTGCGTATCTCCTGCTCGGTGACAAGTCCTTCACGGAGGCCCTCGAGCAGACGGCGGTAGGTGCAGCCGCAGTTGATGTCGCAGCCCATCCGCACCGCGAGCGACGCGGAGTGCGCGCCGTCCGGCGTGTACTTGTGGTTGTCGTGGAAATCGCGGACAGCCCAGCAGTCGCTCACGATATGCCCGTCAAAGCCCCACTCGCCGCGGACCTTCTCCGGCAGGAGGTGCGAGGCGCAGCACGGCTCGCCGTTGAGACGGGTGTACGCTCCCATTATTGCCTCGACGTGCCCCTCCTTCACCGCAGCCTCGAACGCGGGGAGGTAGGTCTCCTCGAGGTCTTTTTTGCTCGCGCGGACGTCCATCCTGTGCCGCTCGGCCTCCGGGCCGGAGTGCGCGGCGAAGTGCTTCGCGCAGGCGGCTATCTTGAGATACTTTCCCTTGCCCTGGAGGCCCTTCACCACGGCGACGCCCATCCGCTCCGTGAGGAAGGGGTCCTCTCCGTAGGTCTCCTGACCGCGTCCCCAGCGCGGGTCACGGAAGATGTTGATGTTCGGCGTCCAGTGAGTGAGGCCCTTGTAGATGTCGCGGTCGCCGTGCTTCACGGCGGCGTTGTACTTCGCGCGCGCCTCGGTGCTCACTACGTCGAAGACGCGCTCCACCCACTCGTCGTCAAACATGGCGGCCATGCCGATAGGCTCCGGGAAGACCGTAACCGTACCGGCTCGCGCCGCGCCGTGCAGCGCCTCGCTCCACCAGTTGTACTCGGGTATGCCGAGACGCTCTATCGCGGGCGAGGAGTGCAGGAGCTGACTTGCCGCCTCTTCTACGGTCATGGCGTCTACAAGCTCCTCCGCCTTTCGCTCTATCTCGTCGTAAGTCATAAAATATCCCTCCCTGATTCTGCCCGGAATTAGTGATTTTATTGTAAATCACTTGAGGCTTCAAGTCAAGGCTTGAAGCTGCTTTCTTTTGATGTTATACTTCATTCATCACCTTCGGAGGAGTACGGAATGAAGATAGCGATATACGGCATAGTCGCGAGCGGAAAGAGCACGCTTGCGCGCGAGCTCGGCGAACATCTGCGCCTCTCCGTTATCGGCGGCGACGAGATAACCCACGGCTTTCCCACGGAGGAACGCTTCAAGCGCTCGGACGCAGAGCAGCACGAGCGCTCCGACCGCTTCTCCTCCGGGGACGGATGGGTCTTCGAGGGAGTTCTGCGGGGCACGCAGAGCGTGTTTTTCGAGCGCGCGGACAGGATAATATTTCTCGACACGCCAAAGCGCACCCGCCTTCGCAGGATAGTCACGCGATGGCTCCGTCAGCGCCTCGGCGTGGAGAAAGCGGGATACAAGCCGTCGCTTGAAATGCTTCGGATGATGTTCAAGTGGACGCGGGACTTCGAGCGCGGCGGCCGCGCGGAGTACGAGGCGATGCTTCAGCGCTATCCCGATAAGTCGGTACGCCTCAGAACAAAGCGGGAGATCGAGCGCGCCGCGCGCGGCGACTTTACATCCGGCGCAAAAACATAGCGACACCGAAACGCAGACAGCGAACGGATTTCCGCCTGCTGTCAATTATTTTACTTTATATATTTGTCTATGCCGTAAAGCGTCGTGCTTTACTGTCTTGCCGTTGATTTTGCGGATATACGTCAGTCCTCCCGCGCGTTCCGGTGCTCGACGGTGCACATCGTCTCGTACATCGCAGTGCGGTTCGAGTCGTACTCGAGGCGACGCCGCGCCTCGCTGTAAGTCAGCCACGCGAAGCCGGTGTGTTCGCCGGATATTATCGGCTCATCCTCACACTCGAAGGCAAAGCTGTGCTCCGGCAGGACGTACAGGTCCTCCGGCCAGTTTGCACGGGCTACGGCGGAGTATACGTTCGTACGTATGTACGCAAGCGATTTCAGCGGCAGAAGCGTCTCCGCGCGGATGCCGGTCTCCTCGAAGAGCTCGCGGCGCGCCGCCTCCGGCGGCGTCTCGTCGTCCTCGCCGCCTCCGCTCACGAACTGCCATATATCCCTGTCCGAGCGGTGAAAGATGCAGAACCGCATCCCATCCGCCGTCCTTCTATACAGTATTATCAGAACCTGAAACGGTGCTCTCATTCGTCTTTTCCTCCGTTTTCATACAGTTTGGCCGCATTCCATTCCTTGGTAAGCTCCGCGAGTGACTGCTGCCGCTCCCCGCGGGCCTCACTCACTGCACGCGCCGCGACCGCGTAAGTCCGGAGCCCGAGCGGCCATGCCTCCGGCGAGCGGTCGCCGTCCGCGAGAAGCGCGAACGCCGTCGCCCCCGCCGTGTAGACATTCGTTACTTCATCTAGCTCCGCTCCGAGCGTGTACTCCTCCGGGCTCATAAAGCGGGAGCTTCCCCACATCCTGCCCATGTCGTTCCGTGCGGGGAGCGGCCGGAAGAAGTCTATGTCGCAGACCGTGAGCCGGCGCGTGTCGAAGTCGTATATGAGGCTCCCGTCGTAGAAGTCCACGGCGAGGTATCCCCGCTCCGCCGTCGACCGCAGAAACTCAAGTGCGCTCTCAAAGGCCGCTGTCCGCTCGGACACAGACAGTTCATTGAACCGCCTGTGCGGGGACGGGTACATAAGCCCTATCCCCTCGCCCTCCGCCCAGCGGAATACGGCGGCGCATCCCCCGCCGATATCTTCCGCCGAGATGAACTCGGTGAGGCTGTCCTGCCTCAGCGCTTTATATAGCGGGACCGCCCGCTTCAGCCGCTCTATCGCATCCGCCGCCGTGCCGTCGTACCGATATGTCGCCGCGCCCGCGAATTTGACAAAGAACCGTTCCCCGTCCCGCTCTACGCCGAAGCAGATGTTCCCCGAGTCCTGGTCGTCAAATACGCGGAAGACCCTGCCGTACTTCGCGAGAAACGAAAAGTCGAAGCGCTCCTTCATCCTGAACCGCGCGCCGTCCACGGTCTGCACCGTGTACCCGTCGCTGTACCATCGCGGGACGATACGCTCCATGTTGTCGTACCAGTCGAGGACGTCCGCCGCCTGACGGAGTGCTGTATCCTTCTCCTCCTCGCTGTATGCCACGGCCCACGGTATCGTGCTCAGAGTGTTCGACGAGATGTAGAGCGCGAGCAGCCGCCAGAACTCCTCCGGCACGCCGTCCGGGAAGTATCCGTCAAGCGTTCCGCGCGCGAATGCGGGCGCCGCCTGCGCGCTCCAGACTATTCGGTTGAACTCCTCCCACGGGTCGCCGAAGTCGTACTTGTCGAAGTCGATAACGACAAGATGTCCGTCCTCGAGCATCATATTGCCGATATGATAGTCGCCGTGCTGGAAGGTCTGCGGACGTCCAGCGAGCAGACCGCGGTTTTGCTCGATGTACCGCAGGAAGTTCTCCCCTCCCTCTACCTTGACGGGACAGGCGTTGTATCCTTCGATCTTACGGTCCATCTTGCGGCCAAAGTGCGCCGCCCAGTCCTCCAGATTTTCCGGCGCGGGGATGGAGTGTATAAGGCGGGCGTACCTTCCCGCGTCGAGGCCGAGCGCGTACTGCTCCGCCTCACGGAGCTCCGGGACGGCTTCCTCCGCGTCGACTCCATTCACCCAGCGGTAGAGGATGTACACGCCGTCCGGGCGTTCCTCCCGATCGACCGGCTCGCTTATCGGAACGCCGAGCGCCGCCGCCTCCTTCTCGAACCGAGTGAGCTCCGGCCGGCCCGCCGCCTTCTCGGGCGGCATGACGCGCAGCAGGAACGCGCGCCCCTCCGCATCGGTCACGCGGTACTTTCTGTCCCCCGACCATCCCTTCTCCACCGGCTCGCAGCTCACAAATTCGCGCATTTTATCACCTGTCCGCCGTGCGGGCGGCCGCCTCGACAAACGCTCGGAATATCATCCTGCTGTGCTCGTCGTTGTGATGAGAAAACTCCGGGTGCCACTGGACCGCCCACACGAATTCCTCCGAGGGCATCCGCACCGCCTCCACAAGGCCGTCTTCCGCCCGCGCCATCGCCGCAAGCACGGGCGCGAGGCGCTTCACGCCCTGATGGTGACAGCTGTTCACACCTATCTCCGTCTTCCCGAGGACCGCCGCGAGCGGCGACCCCTCCGCGATTTTGACCGCGTGCTCCGCGCGGTCGTAGGGCGGCTCCATGTGGTGCGAACCTCCGCCCGCGAGCTCGGTCGGAAGGTCCTGATAGAGCGTTCCTCCGAGGCAGACATTGAGCAGCTGTATCCCGCGGCATATCCCGAGTATCGGTCGGCCCAGCCGCAGCGCCGTCTCCACCAGGCGCGGCTCCATCATGTCTCGCGCGGGGCAGACCTCGCCGCAGGTCTCCTTTGCCGGCTCGCCGTAGAGCGCCGGGGACACGTCCTGCCCGCCCGTGAGGAGCACGCCGTCCACCGAGAGCACGAGCCGTTCGAGCGCGTCCCTGTCGGAGGTCATGGGAAGCATCAGCGGTATCCCTCCCGCCTCCTCTATGCCGTCGAAGTATCCCGGCAGCATCCAGTATGAATCCTTCTCCCTGTCGTACAGCGGTACGACGCCGATAAGCGGCCTTCCGTGCATCAAATCACCCCTTGAATATTAAATAAGCGGCGCCCTCGAAAAACGAGAACGCCGTTGCTCCCAATAACGATATGTGATTTTAAGGCTATATGTCCGAATTACAGCTTCTTCTCAAATACATAGCGCTGGGGCGTCATCCCCATGGCTCGGTACATGGCGACAGCCTCCTTGTTGAAATCCCACGCGTGCAGCTCCAGACGAACGGCTCCCTGCTCCTTTGCCCAAGTCTCCACCTCGCGGGAGAGCTTTGCCGCGATCCCTCTGCGGCGATATGCGGGCAAAACATAGATGTCATCCAGACAAACGGTCCTCAGCCCCTTGACCATACCGCTTTCTTCCCAAAGCGTTGCCCTGACAATGCCTACGAGCAGATCATCATCAAAGGCGCCGAGCTGCAGCACGGCGGGGTTGGCCAAGTTCTCCAGAAAAGCCTCCCTGGGATAGGATCCCTCCTTTTCCCGGTGTACAAAAAAGTCCGGCCGTGCCTGCGCATGAAGCTCATCCACAGCCGCATATCGCTCAAGGACCTGTTCGTAATCGGATCCTGCCAGTTTTCTTATCTCCATATATTCCCGCTCTTCTCACCAAAGAAATTCCTAAACGACGTCCGCGCCGCCCGGAACATTGCTGCAGCAAAAGCCTCACAGAGTTTCGCGCCGACGGAGCACGTTTCGCCGCGAAGCGCCGCAGGTGCTTTCCGCACTAGCACACGCTCAAGGTCGGGCAATATTTGCGAAGCAAATACTGCGGGCGAAAGCAGTATAGTGTAGGATGAAGAATTGGTTCGCGCTTTCGCTGTTCGCAGCGGTTGATGTTGCCGAAGGCAACATCACGCGGGCGATTATGATTATATCAATGTCCGGCTTTGCCCGCGAAGCGGGTAAAGCTCACGAGGGCTGAATATGTTCCGATGCGGAATATCTCGGCGCCCTCGTGTTGCCGAGCGAGCATTTCAATCGGAAGGAGCCCCAAACGGCGCTCTGCGTCGTCCGCGCCTGTTCGCGCGGTTGAAGTTAGCGGCAAAGCCGCTAACTTCGCGCAGCCCCGATTCATTCGGGGCGAGCATTTCAATCGGAAGGGCTCCCACGCGGTCACCGACCGCGTGGGAATAACCAAAATAAATGCCACGACAAAGTCGTGGCATTTATTTTGGTCGAGGCGACAGGATTCGAACCTGCGGCCTCTGCGTCCCGAACGCAGCGCTCTACCAAACTGAGCCACGCCTCGACATCAACGATAGGAATTATACCAAAGGGGCGGGCAAAAATCAAGGGCTTTTCAGAAAAAATTTTTACGTTCCCGCGATACTCCTTGCAAACTCCTTTTATTTGATGTATTCTTAACCTGTCGGAACCGTGTTCCGAGCATAAAAACTACCCGGAGAGACGCCCTATGATTTTACTTCGCCCTGCCAAAGAGAGCGACTGCCGCGATATCCTAGATATCTACGCGCCGTATATAACCGACACCCCCGTTACCTTCGAGACCGAGGTCCCGTCCCATGCTGAATTTCTCGAGAGGATGCGCGGGATACTCCGCTTCTTCCCCTACCTCATAGCGGAGGAGGACGGAGAGACGGTCGGCTACGCCTACGCGCACTTTCAGCACGAGCGCGCGGCGTACCGCTGGAATGCGGAGCTCTCGGTGTATCTGAAGCGCGGCTGCGAGCGGCGCGGCATCGGAAGCGCCCTCTACCGCGCGCTCATGGAGCTGCTGCGGCTCCAGGGCTTCATACGCGTCTTCGGCGTGATAACCATACCGAACGACCCCAGCGTCGCGCTGCACGAGCGCTTCGGCTTCCGGCGCGCCGCGCTCTACCCCTCGATGGGCTACAAGTTCGGAGAGTGGCACGACGTCGCGTGGTACGAAAAGCTGCTCGCGCCCATTCCGGAAGAACCCGCGGAGCTCGTACCATTCTCCGCGCTCGACCCGGCGACCGTCCGCCGCGTGCTCGACGGCGCTGTCAGCGTATAGACATCGAAACGTGACCGTGATAAAATAAGGAATAACTGTCCGTCCCGGAACCGAACCATATCCCCAAAAAAGGAGAAATAACGCTATGGAAAACATTCTGAAACTTCTTGAACGCGACGCGCGCCTTACAAACTCCCAGCTTGCCGCCATGCTCGGCACCGACGAGGAGACGGTCGCGCAGGAGATAAAGCGCCTTGAAAACGACCACGTCATACTCGGCTACAAGACCCTCATAGACTGGGAGAAGACCGACAAGGAGGTCGTCACCGCCATTATAGAGGTGCGCGTCACCCCTCAGCGCGGCGAGGGCTTCGAGAAGGTCGCGGAGCGGATATATCAGTTTGAAGAAGTCGAGAGCCTCTACCTCATGAGCGGGGGCTTCGACCTCGCCGTGTTCATCGTGGGGCGCACGATGCGCGAGGTCGCGCTCTTTGTCGCGACGAAGCTCGCGCCGGTCGAAGGCGTTGCGAGCACCGCTACGCATTTCATACTGAAAAAATATAAGGAGAGCGGCGTCTTCTTCGAGACCGAGCCGGAGGAGCAGGAGCGCGGCTACCTGCTGTAAGGAGAGAGTATGGATTACGAAAAGCTTCTCAGCCGGACGGCGGCGGACATCCCCCCCTCCGGCATACGCAAATTCTTCGACTATCTCGAGACCATGCCGGACGCCATATCGCTCGGCGTCGGCGAGCCGGACTACCAGACCCCGTGGCACATCCGCGAGGCCGGCATCTACTCGCTGACAAAGGGCTTCACGAAGTATACCGGCAACGCCGGCCTTACCGAACTGCGCCGCGAGATCTGTCGCTACCTCGCGCGGCGCTTCGATCTCGACGGCTACGACTGGAAGAGCGAAACGATAGTCACCGTCGGCGGCAGCGAGGCGATAGACCTCGCGCTCCGCGCCCTCATAAACCCCGGCGACGAGGTCATAGTCCCCGAGCCCAGCTTTGTATGCTACTCGCCGATAGCCCGCCTTGCGGGCGGCGTTCCCGTCGCCGTCGCGACAAAGGCGGAAAACCGCTTCAAGCTGACGGCGGACGAGCTGCGCGCGGCGATAACGCCGCGCACCAAGGCGCTCGTCCTTCCCTTCCCGAACAACCCGACCGGTGCCATCATGGAGCGCGGTGACCTTGAGGCGATAGCCGGGGTACTGCGCGGCACCGGTATATTCGTCATATCCGATGAGATCTACGCCGAGCTGACCTACGGCAAGCGCCACGTCTCCATAGCCTCGCTTGAGGGTATGCGCGAACGGACCGTCGTAATAGGCGGCTTTTCAAAGGCTTACTCCATGACCGGGTGGCGGCTCGGCTATGCGGCGGGTCCTGAGCCCTTGATAAAAGTCATGACCAAGATACACCAGTACGCCATTATGTGCGCCCCGACGACGAGCCAGTACGCCGCGATAGAGGCCATGCGCGCGGGCGACGAGGACATCGAAGCCATGCGCGAGGACTACGGCTACCGCCGCCGCTACATACTTAAGCGGTTCCGCGACCTCGGGCTCGACTGCTTCGAGGCGGAGGGCGCATTCTACGTTTTCCCCTGCATACGTTCCACCGGGCTCTCGAGCGAGGAATTTGCCGAGAAGCTGCTCGTCGCGGAGCATGTCGCGGTCGTTCCGGGGAACGCCTTCGGCGCGAGCGGCGAGGGCTTCATACGCTGCTGTTACGCCGCGAGCATAAAGAATATCGACGAGGCTCTTGACAGGATAGGCCGCTTCCTCGACACCCGGACGAAAGAAGAATGACGATGGATAAGCGCGTTTTCCTCGCCGGATGCGGCGAGTATACCGAGGAGCAGGTTTTCCCCGCCGTCCACCGTGTGCTTGAGGGCTTCGGCGGTGCGCGCTCCTTCGGTGTCGAGGGAAAGAAGGTCCTCATCAAGTCAAACCTTCTCGGCGCGCACAGGCCCGAGGAGGCAGTCACCACCCACCCGCTCGTTATCGAGGCGCTCTGTCGCGAATTTATTGCGGCGGGGGCGGATGTGACGATAGCGGACAGTCCCGGCGGGCCGTTCAACGAGACGCTGCTCCGCCGCTGTTACCGCACGACCGGCATGGAGGAAGCGGCGCGCAAGTCCGGCGCAAAGCTGAACTTCGACACCTCCCACCGTAAGGTCGAGTGCGGCGGAGAGTACTGCCGCTCCTTCGAGCTGCTGAACGCGGTACTCGACGCGGCCCTCGTCGTCTCGGCGGCAAAGCTCAAGACCCACGGACTTGCCTACTACACCGGCGCGGTGAAGAACCTCTACGGCTGCATACCCGGCCTTGACAAGGCGGCCATGCACGCGTCGTACTCGGACAAGCGGGTATTCAACCGCGTGCTTGTCGACCTGTGCGAGCTCGTGAAGCCGGGCTTCTCAATTGTAGACGGCGTCATCGGTATGGAGGGACCCGGTCCCTCCGGCGGAACTCCCAAATTTGCGGGCGTGATAGGCGGCGCGGTGAACCCGTACGCACTCGACCTTGCCATGTGCGGGATAGCCATGCTTCCCGCGCGCCTTGTCCCGGTCCTGGGAGAGGCGGCGGCGCGCGGACTTGCGCCGGGGGACGAGCGGGAGCTCGAGTACATCGGCGAAGCGCCGGACGCCTACCGAACCGAGTTCAAACCGGCGACCGGCTCGCACCGTTCGCGCGGCAGCATGGGCTTCTTCGCGTCCTTTGTTCTCCCGCGCGGACTGCGCGAGGCGATACGCGACCGCCGGAGCCCCTACCCCGTCATACAGCGGAACTGCGTCGGCTGCGGACGCTGCGCCGAGATATGCCCGCGCAGCGCAGTCACCGTCACGGACGGCCGTGCAAAGGTGAACTACGACGAATGTATCCGCTGCTACTGCTGCCACGAGATGTGCCCAGCGCGGGCGATAGAACTGAAACGAGGCCGGCCGCATGACAAGTATTGAAGCAAACGCAAAGATAAATCTCACGCTCGACATCGTCGGGCTGCGTCCCGACGGCTACCACGAGCTGAGGACCGTCATGCACGAGATACCGCTGGCCGACACCATCACCCTCTCGTTTGAGGGCGAGGGCGTTCGCTGCATCACAAACCTTCCGTATATCAAGAGCGGCACGAACCTCGCCCTCCGTGCCGCGAACGCCTTCTACGAGCGCACCGGCATCAGAGAGGGTCTCTCCCTGCGCATACGGAAGCGCATACCCGTCGGCGCGGGGCTCGGCGGCGGCAGTGCGGACGCCGCCGCCGTCCTTCGCTTCCTCAACGGGCGCCACGGAAGCCCTCTCGGCACGGACGAGCTCATGCGCCTCGGCGCGGAGCTGGGCGCGGACGTTCCGTTCTGCATCTCGGGCGGGTGCGCCCTCTGCGAGGGCATCGGAGAGAGGATAACGCCGCTGAAGCGGCTCCCGCACTGCTCCGCCGTCGTCGCAAAGCCGCAGACAAGTCTCTCCACGCGGGAGATGTTCCGGCGTATCGACCGCTGGCCCCGCCGCCGCGAGCGTCCCGACACCCGGGGCTTTCTCGCGGCGCTTGAGGCTGGCGACCTCGACGGTCTCGCGAAACGGATGTACAACTCGATGGAGCCCGCCGCTGCCTCGCTCGCGGGCGAGATAACCGAAATAAAGACCTCCCTGCTCCGCCTCGGCGCACTCGGCGCGTGCATGAGCGGCAGCGGCTCCTCCGTCGCGGCGCTTTTTGACACTCACGCGGCGGCTCAGTCCGCGGCGGAGGCCCTGTGCGGAAGGGACCGGGAGATATTTGTCCTCGACCTCTGATTTTTCCCGAAACCGTGTATGTTTCCCCGAAAACGCGTCAATATTCATTTCAGACCGGGTTTTCGGAGGTGCATACAATGAAAAATTTCCTGCTCCGCTCCGCCGCGGCGATACTTATCGCCTGCACGCTGTCGCTTGTCACCGTCTCCGCAGAACAGCGCGTCCTTGCGGATAAGCTCGTCCGGCTGCATGTCATAGCCAACTCCTCATCCGATGAGGACCAGGCTCTGAAGATCCGGGTGCGGGACGCCGTGCTCGAAGCGGCCTCCGGCCTCACGGAGGCCGACCTCCCGGAGGCACTCCCCCGCCTCCGCCTCGCAGCGGAGCGCGCCCTGCGCGAAGCCGGCTGCGATGACGGCGTCACGGTGAAGCTCGGCCCCGAAGTCTACGGCACGCGCGAATACGATACGTTTTCGCTCCCCGCGGGAGAGTACCGCTCGCTCCGTGTGGAGATAGGCGCGGCGGAAGGACGGAACTGGTGGTGCGTGCTTTTCCCTCCGCTCTGCTTTGCCTCAAGCGAGGAGTTTGAGGAGGAAGCCGCCTCCGCCGGACTCACTGAGGACGACCTCGAGCTTGTCCGGGGAGGCGGTCAAGATATACAAATTCGCTTCCGAATTTTGGAGCTTATTCAGAAGCTTGCACATTTGTTTCAAGATTGACCCTTAATTGCGTCAAAATCCCGTTTTTTCGGTCACGTCAAAGCCCCGTTGAGATTTTTCGTTTTTTTTGCACATTTCTACTTGATAATTTCCGCGGTTTCTGCTAAAATATAAACAAATATTAAGGCGCGTCCCTTCGGACGTTCGGAGCCTTCACCTCCGGACAGATGGACCGGCACGGAGTGGTTCTTTACATTCCGCCCGGATGGCGTGTCCAAAATTATTTTAAAGTGAGGGTTATTAGGTATGGTAGAAATTCTCTATATGTTCGGCAGTTTTAGCCCTGCGGTTTTTACCGTTGTCGCTATACTCTGTCTGGCAGTCGGCGTCATAGGCTATCGCTTCGATAAGCCCTGTGTCGTCGTCGTCTCGCTGCTGCTTGGCTTCGGAATCGGATACTTCATCAGCATGGCGGCGTGGCAGGAAGGCATCGGTACTCTTTACCTCGGCTCCTGTATCGGCCTTATCTCGCTGCTCGTCTCCATCAAGGTCCTGCCCGTCAAGCGCTTCTTCCTCGGCGGCGTAAGTGTGTTCCTTGCCGTGGCGGTCGCCTGCGTCGTTATCATTGACGCTGTCGCCGGCACCGATGTTACTTACAGCTTCCAGTCCCTGTCCTCCGGTCACTATGAGGATGTTCAGGCCCCCGGCCGCAACAATGACGTCAAGGTCGCGTTTGCCGAGGTCGCCCACCTCGATAAGGACGATGTCAAGGCTTCCATCAGCGAAGACAGGATGACCGTTAAGATCCACCTGCCCGCCAGCAACCTCGCCCAGCTCACCCAGTACGGCGACGATCTCGCAAAGCATGAGACCTTTGAGGGCATCAACCAGCTCACCGTTGAGAAGTATTCCAGCGCGTGGGGTCCCTCGCTGATAATCGCGGCTGTCATCGGCGTTGCGTGCGGCGTTCTCACGATGTTCAAGCCGAAGATCATGCAGATAATCGGCTCCAGCGTCTTTGCCGGCGTCTGCGGCTCCGTCTTTGCCTACCTCGGCCTCGGCGAGCTCGGCTTCATCCTTACCGGCCCGATCTTCTGCGCCGGCGGCATCGCTCTCCAGCGCTTCATCAACCGCAACAGGGATACCGACGTCAAGGTCTCCGAGGACTACCGTTCGGAGCTTGTCGCAGATACCCCTGTCTGAGTGTGAGGCAACAACAGAACCAACAAGATCTTCAAACCCTCAAATACCCTGCGGCTTTACGGCGGGGGTCATAAGAAAGGTTTATCAAGTTTTGCAGGGACGGCATGATTTCGGTCATGCCGTTTCCTGCTT
>CANRIN010000016.1 GCA_947630675.1 uncultured Clostridia bacterium
AGCATCTCGCGCATCCCGGGACCGCCCTTCGGACCCTCGTAGCGTATCACCACCACGTCGCCGGGGTTTATCTTCCGGGAGTAGATGGCGGCGATGGCGTCCTCCTCCGAGTCAAAGACGCGCGCGGGTCCTCTGTGAGTCATCATCTCCTCCGCGACGGCGGACTGCTTGACGACGCACCCGTCCGGGGCGAGGTTTCCCTTGAGGACGGCTATGCCGCCCGTCGGGGAAAACGGATCGTCCGCGGGACGGATTATCGACGTGTCAATGTTCTTCGCGTCCTTCAGGTTCTCCTCCATAGTCCCGCCCGTGACGGTCAGGACCGAGAGGTCGAGCAGGTCCTTCTTTGTGAGCTCCTTCATGACGGCGTAGACGCCGCCCGCACGGTCGAGGTCCTCCATGAAGGTGTCCCCCGCCGGCGCAAGGTGGCAGAGGTTCGGCGTGCTGCGGCTTATCTCGTTCGACATGTCCAGGCTTATCTCGATACCCGCCTCATGCGCTATAGCGGGAAGGTGCAGCATTGTATTCGTGGAGCAGCCGAGCGCCATGTCGACCGTCTCCGCATTGTGGAACGCCGCCTCGGTCATGATGTCGAGCGGGCGGATGTTCCGCCGCACGAGCTCCATCACCTGCATACCGCTCTTCTTTGCGAGCCGGATGCGCGCCGAGTACGGCGCGGGGATAGTCCCGTTGCCCGGCAGCGCCATGCCTATGGCCTCCGCGAGGCAGTTCATCGAGTTTGCGGTGTACATTCCCGAGCAGGAGCCGCAGGAGGGGCAGGCGTTCTCCTCGTAGTCGGTGACGCCGGCCTCGTCGAGCGTACCCGCGTGGTAGGCTCCGACCGCCTCGAACATGTGGCTGAGGCAGGTGCGGCGCCCGTCCTTGAGGTGCCCCGCGAGCATCGGGCCGCCGGAGCATATCACGGTCGGGACGTTTATCCGCGCCGCCGCCATGAGCAGTCCGGGGACATTCTTGTCGCAGTTCGGTATCATCACGAGTCCGTCGAACTGGTGGGCTATCGCCATGGCCTCGGTGGAGTCGGCGATGAGGTCGCGCGTGACGAGCGAGTACTTCATGCCGATGTGGCCCATCGCAATACCGTCGCAGACGGCTATTGCGGGGAACATTATCGGCGTTCCGCCCGCGAGGCGGATGCCGGCCTTCACTGCCTCCGCTATCTTGTCGAGATGCATGTGTCCGGGCACGACCTCGTTATACGAGCTGACGACGCCGATTATCGGCCGCGCCATCTCCTCCTCGGTGAGCCCGAGGGCGTAGAGCAGGCTGCGGTTCGGAGCCCGCTCCACCCCCTGTTTGATATTCTGAGAATTCATAATCCCTCCGCGCTCAGTTGGAAGCGGTGTCGAGGTCGCTGTCGTTCTTCCAGAGCATCTGCTCGCGGAGCTGACGTCCGACGATCTCCATCTGATGCTTTGCAAGCTGCTCGCGCTTGGAGTTGAAGAAGGTGCGGCCGTTTTTGTTCTCGGCTATCCACTTGCCGGCAAACGTGCCGTCCTGGATATCCTTGAGGACCGCCTTCATGTTCTTCTTGGTCTCCTCGTACGGGAGGACGCGCGGGCCGGAGACGTATTCACCGTACTCGGCGGTGTCGGATATCGAGTAGTTCATGGCCGCTATGCCGCCCTTGTTGATGAGGTCGACTATGAGCTTCATCTCGTGGATGCACTCGAAGTAGGCGTTCTCCGGCTCGTAGCCCGCCTCGACAAGCGTCTCGAATCCGCACTTCATCAGGTCGACTACGCCGCCGCAGAGGACCGCCTGCTCGCCGAAGAGGTCGGTCTCGGTCTCGTCGTGCATGGTGGTCTCCATGATGCCGGCGCGCGCGCCGCCGATGCCCGCGATGTACGCGAGGGCTATGTCGTAGGCCTTGCCAGTGGCGTCCTGCTCAACGGCAACGAGGCAGGGCACGCCCTTGCCCGCGACGTAGGTGCTGCGGACGGTATGTCCCGGGCCCTTCGGCGCCGCCATGAATACGTCGACGTCGGCGGGCGGGGTTATCTGCTTGTAGCGGATGTTGAAGCCGTGCGCGAAGGCTATGGCCTTGCCCGCGGTGAGATAGGGCGCGACGTCCTTCTTATACATGTCGGCCTGTGCCTCGTCGTTTATGAGTATCATGATGATGTCGCCCTTCTGGACAGCCTCCGGAACGGTCATGACGTCAAAGCCGTCCTTTTCCGCGACGGGCCAGCTCTTGCCGCCCTTGCGGAGGCCGACTATAACGTTGCAGCCGGAGTCGCGCAGATTGAGCGCGTGCGCGTGACCCTGCGAGCCGTAGCCGATAATGGCTATCGTCTTGCCGTCGAGCTTGCTGATGTCGCAGTCCTTCTCATAATACATTTTTGCCATAATTGAACTCCCCTTTTTCTTTAGTTTCGTCATATATGGTATCCTGTCCGCGTTCGAGAGCTATGACGCCCGTTCGCACGAGCTCAAGCACCTCGAACTCCTCGAGGATCCTTTCGATTGCAATGGTCTTCGATTCCTCGCCGATAAGGGCGAGCGTGAGCGAACCGATAGACACGTCGAGAATGTTTGCCCGGAAGATGTTCGCTATCTGGATTATCTCGCTTCGGACGGCGCTCGTCGGAGCTTTTACCTTCAGCAGCACGAGCTCGCGCCGTATGGAATTGGAAGCGGGCACCAGCTTTACCGAGTGGACCGGGAACAGCTTGCGGAGCTGGTTTGCAAGGAGCAGGATGTGGTCGTCATCCGCGAGGACCTCTATCGTTATTCGGGACACCGCCGGGTCGCTTGTCGTGCCGACGGCGAGCGACTCGATGTTGTAGCCCTTCCGCGAGAACAGCCGCGACACCTGCGAGAGCACTCCCGCCTCATTATCCACGATGGCGGCGAGGGTGTGACGTTTTACTTCACTCATCTTCTCACCTCTCAGGAAACTATGAACTCGGTGATGTGCGCGCCGCCGCTCACCATCGGGCGCACCATCTCGTCGGTATCTATCGCGCAGTCAATGATGTAGCCGTGGCCGTAATCCCGCGCCTCCTCTATCGCCCGCTCGAGCTCCGCGACGTTCGAGACCCTGCACCCCTTCAGCCCGTAGGCCTCCGCGAGCTTCACAAAGTCCGGCCCAAAGTCGAGAGTGGTCTGGCTGAAGCGCTTGTCGTATATGAGGTTCTGCCACTGGCGCACCATTCCGAGCGTTCTGTTGTCAAAGATGAAGGTTATGACCGGGATGTCGTAGTGCTGCTCGGTCGCAAGCTCGTTGCAGTTCATGCGGAAGGAGCCGTCCCCGGTGATGTGTATGACCGTCTTTTCGGGGTTTGCGACCTTGGCGCCTATCGCCGCCCCGAGGCCGAAGCCCATCGTGCCGAAGCCGCCCGAAGTGAGGAGCTGGCCGGGATAGTCGAAGCGGAAGTGCTGTATCGCCCACATCTGGTGCTGCCCGACGTCGGTGGAGACTATGGTGTCCTGCGGCATGAGCCGCGCTATGGCCGTGAGTATCTGCTTCGGCGTGAGGGTGCATCCGCCCTCGTCGTATTCGGTCTCGGTCTTGAAGGAGAAGACGTACTTCTTCCACTCGGCGTGGTCCTGCCGCTCGAGGCGCTCGTTAAGTCTGCTCAGCACCAGCGCCGCATCTCCGACGATGTGGTGGTCGGTCTTCACGTTCTTGTTTATCTCCGCGCGGTCGATGTCTATCTGGACTATCTTTGCCTGCGCCGCGAAGCTCGACGGCTTGAGCGCGACGCGGTCGCTGAAGCGGCACCCGACCGCCACGAGCAGGTCGCACCCGTCGCAGGCCATGTTGGAGGCCTGCGTGCCGTGCATGCCTATCATACCGGTGACGAGCGGGTTCCGCCCGACGATGCCGCCCGCGCCCATGACGGTTATCGCCACGGGCGAATCTATCTTCTCGGCAAACTCGGTGAACTCCTTCTGCGCTCTGCCTCTGACAACGCCTCCGCCGCATATCAGGAGCGGCTTATTCGACGCTCGTATCATATCCGCAAGGATGTTGATGTCGCGGTCGTTCGGCTCGGGGGCGCGGAAGTCGTGCGAGGCGCGCTTTATCAGCGCGGCGAGGCGGCCGTTGCTTGCATGCTCGCTGCGCGGCACGGAGACGAACTCCGCCTCCTCCGCCGTCACGTTCTTGAGAATGTCTATGAGCACCGGGCCGGGCCGTCCGCTCCGAGCTATCGCGAACGCCTCTCGGACTATGTCCGCGAGCTGTGTGACGTCCCGCACGAGGTAGTTGCACTTCGTTATCGGCATGGTGATGCCGGTTATGTCGACCTCCTGAAACGAGTCCTTGCCTATGAGGTTCTCGCTGACGTTGCAGGAGATGAACACCACCGGCGACGAGTCCATGTACGCCGTGGCAATGCCGGTGACTAGATTTGTAGCGCCCGGACCGGAGGTGGCAAAGCACACGCCGACATTCCCGGTGCTGCGCGCGTAGCCGTCCGCCGCGTGCGCGGCTCCCTGCTCGTGCGCGGTGAGGATGTGGCGTATCTTTCCGTCGTACCTGTACATCTCGTCGTACACGTTCAGTATCGTGCCGCCGGGGTAGCCGAATACGGTGTCCACTCCCTGCTCCAGGAGACATTCCATCAGTATTTTCGCGCCGGTCATTCTCATGCGCATGTTCCTCCTTTGTTTTTCCGCCGTCCCAGGCCGCTCCGCGTTTTTTAGCAAATTAAAAAGCCCCGCGGCCTAAAAGCTAGGACCGTAGGACTTGCAAAAATCTCGTTCTATCTGTCGGTTTTGAATATCCAACCGTGCTTTTTGCAGTTCAGGCACAACTTTTAGCGCTATTTTCACTTTTCGACTCGGAAAGGAAAATAACGGCTAGTAGAAGTATGGATATCGCAGCAAAACCGAAAGACATATCTGATATCGCCCAAACCCGGAGACCCGTAACGTCTCCTGTTGTTTTTCGCATTATAGCACGTCCCGGGGGCGTTGTCAATAGCAATTTTTATTCGCGGCAAATCGCGGGCGCGGATTTCATCCGCGCCCTTACCAATTTGCCGCGAAGCCGCCGGACAAGGCGTAGCCTTGCCGGCGGCAACGCTCCGCTACGCGCCGAGCTTTCCGCCTTCGGCGGAAAATCGACGCACGCTCCGCGAGAGGTATTTTCGGCGACGTACACGCCGCCGCCGAAAATAATTTAACTTTATTTCGCCGCTAAAGCGGCGAAACTCTGCGCCGTTTGGGGCTGTTGACCGCGCCGCACGAATGTGGTATTATTGTTATATCCTAAACTGTCAAAACAGGGAGGTCAGTTCTCCGAATGAGATACACGATCGACAGGTCGGACAGAGTCCCCGCGTACGTCCAGCTCTACCGCGAGCTGCGCGAGGATATCGTGAGGGGCGTATACCCCTTCGGCAGCCGGCTGCCTTCCAAGCGGACGCTTGCGGAGGAATCGGGCGTCGGAACGGTGACGGTCGAAAGCGCCTATGCTCTGCTCTGCGACGAGGGCTATGCGGAGCCGCGCGAGCGGAGCGGGCATTTCGTCATTTTCCGCGAGTCGGACGGCTTTGAGGAGCCGGCGGAGAGTCCCCGCCGCGCCGCCGCGCCGGACCTCTCCGGCTCCGAGCCGCCGGAATTTCCGTACACTCTCCTCGCAAAGACCATGCGCCGAGTGCTCGGCGACCGGCCCGAGGAGGCGCTGTTCGGCCGCGCGCCCGGCGCGGGGCGCACCGAGCTCCGCGAGGCGCTTCGCCGCTACCTTGTCCGCAGCCGCGGCATAGAGGCGGACATTTCCCAGATAGTCATAGGCTCCGGTGCGGAGTACCTGTACGGCATGACAGTCAAGCTGCTCGGGCGGGATAAGGTATACGCGATCGAATCCCCGTCTTATCGTAAGATAGAGCAGGTGTACCGCTCCTCGGATGTGCGGTGCGAGCTGCTTCCGCTCGGCGCGGACGGCATCGAGAGCGCGGCGCTCCGGGCGTCCCGGGCAGACGTGCTGCACATCACCCCATACCGCAGCTTCCCGAGCGGAGTCACGGCGTCGGCGTCGAAGCGTCACGAATACCTCCGCTGGGCGGAGGGCGGCAGGATAATAGTGGAGGACGACTTCGAGAGCGAGTTCTCCGTGTCCCGAAAGCCTCAGGAGCCGCTCTTCTCGACCGCCCCGGACGGCCGCGTAATATACATGAACACCTTCTCACGCACCATCTCCCCCGCCCTGCGCGTCGGTTATATGGTGCTCCCGAAGCGTCTTGTCCCGGAGTTTGCGGAAAAGCTCGGCTTCTACTCCTGCACGGTGCCTACATTCGAGCAGCTCGTCCTTGCGGAGCTTATAACGAGCGGCGACTTTGAGAGGAACATCAACCGCGTCCGCAGGAAGAAGCGCCGCGAGCTCTCGGAAAAATAAGCGCAGGGGCAGACTTCGCCTCATCCAAGGCACAGACGACCCCGAAGCTCGTTGAAATGCGCGCCGTAAGTCTCCCCTTATATTGTATAAATTTAACAAAAGTGAGGTTCGGAGCGGCCTTTGAAGCTCTCCGGCGTTGAAATCGCTCCGAAACGGTGATATAATTGCTTTTTGCAAGTATATTTGGGCTCGGCCATGGCGGCACGGGGTCAAGGTTTCGGAGTGATTCAGAATGGGTAATTCGGGCAGCCGTCTCGGAGGTTTGAGGGAGTACCTCGGAGACAAGGAATTCTATCTCAACATCGCAAAGATAGCGATACCAATATCCCTTCAGCAGCTCATCACGGTCGGCATCAACCTCATGGACACCGTGATGCTCTCGAGCATGGGCGACGCGCAGCTCTCCGCGTCCAGCCTTGCAAGCCAGTTCATAAACCTGTTTCAGATATTCTGCATGGGCATCGGTATGGGCGCATCCGTCCTCACTGCCCGCTTCTGGGCATGCAGGACAAGGAAGGGCTCCGCAAGGCCGTGACGATAATGCTCCGGATATGCCTCGCGTTCGCGTCGGTCTTCACCCTCGCGACGATCATCTCCCCGGAGCTCATCATGCGGATATACACCGACAGCCGCGTAACGATAGACTACGGTATATCCTACCTCCGCTGGGTGCTGCCGACCTACTTCTGCATGGGTCTCTCGCTCACCTGCACGATAATCCTCCGCAGCGTCGGACAGGTCAAGATCCCCCTTGTGAGCTCTATCATTGCATTCTTCATCAACATCTTCTGCAACTGGGTGTTCATCTTCGGCAAGCTCGGCGCTCCCCGCATGGAGATAGCCGGCGCGGCGCTCGGAACGCTCATCGCGCGCATTTTCGAGCTCGTCTTCATCTGCGGCTACTTCTTCTTTAAGGACAAGCGGATAGGCTACCGCATAAAGCACCTCCGCATGAAGTGCCGCGACATGACCGGTGAATATCTCAAGATAAGCATACCCGTTCTGATAAGCGACGGACTGCTCGCCCTCGGCAACAACTCGGTCGCCATGATAATGGGCCGCATCGGAGACGCGTTCGTCGCGGCAAACTCGGTGACGATGGTCGTCCAGCAGCTCAGCTCGGTGCTGACTCAGGGAATTTCCAACGCGAGCGGCATCATCACCGGCCACACCATGGGACGCGGCGAGTATGACAAGGCGCAGAAGCAGGGCTACACCTTCCTCGGCCTCGGGCTCGTGCTCGGACTCGTCGCGGCGGGCGTCATACTTCTGCTGCGCGGGCCGATAATCAACTACTACAAGGTCACGCCGGAGGCAAAGACCATTGCGTGGGAGCTGATGGACTCGATAGGCTTCATCATAATCTTCCAGGCGATGAACTCGATACTCACCAAGGGCGTTCTCCGCGCGGGAGGCGACACGCGCTTCCTCATGGCGGGCGACATACTCTTCCTGTGGGTGGCGTCGATACCGCTCGGCGCGCTCGCGGGGCTCGTGTGGCACTGGTCGAGCTTCTGGATATACACGATGCTCAAGATCGATCAGATAATTAAGTGCTTCTGGTGCTTCTTCCGCCTGAAGAGCAGGAAGTGGATGAAGAAGATAAACTCCTCCACGGCGCAGGAGCAGCCCGCGCCCGCCGCTCCCGAGGCGGCGGAGTAAGCGGGGTCTCGCGCCCGCCGCTCCGCAGGTGTCAAGACGGCGCCTCCGCCATTTGTCGCGGCTCCCCGGAGAGTGTCGCACGATCCTTTTCAAAATCAAACCTCCCCTGCGCGGCATCGCGCAGGGGAGGTTTTTTTTTACCGAAGGATATTATCAATACAGTCCGAAGAGCCGCAGGAGCCTCTGCCAGAAGGTCAGCTGCTCCGGCTCCTGCTCCGGCGCGCTGTCCTCAGACTCCGCCGTTATCGGGGCGGTCTTTATGACAAACTGCACGCTCTCGACGTTAGTGTTCTCATCGGACACGAACGAGCCGGTCTCCGCGTCTCCGCCGGTGAAGGATGCGAGAAGCGAGTCTATCTTTTCGTCTATTGTACGGTCGATGCCGGTCGTGGCCTCCCGAAGAGCCGCGGTGCCGTCCTTCAGCTCGGACGTGCCCTCGTAGAGCGTGACCGTTCCCGCGAGGAGGTCACGCGCGCCGTCGCTTATAGTCCGCGCGCCGCCGCCGAGCTCCTTTGCGCCCGCGCCGACTGCGTCTACGCCGTCAAACAGTGCTCCGGCATTCTCTATAAGTGCTGCGGCGCCGGTGTGGAGCGAGCCGCTCGCCTCCGCAAGCTGCTCCGCCCCGTCGACGACCTGCGCATATCCCGCGGCTATCTGACCCACACCGTCCGTATAGCCCGCTATCCCCGCGTCGAGCGTGGCGTACTCCGTCACAAGCGTCGTCACCGCCTCGGCGAGAGGTGCCATGTTGACGGCGAGGTTTCCGAGCAGGTCGACAAGCCCCGCTATCTGCGCGTCGAAGGCCGTATAGCTCTCAGCGAGCTGCTTTGCTCCGGCCTCGAGCGCCGCGGCGTTCTCGCCGAGCGTATCGAGATACGCCTCTGTTCCGTCTATCGCGCCGTCGTTTGCACCGATCAGCGCGATAAGTCCTTCAAACTGCGCTATCTGCGCCTCGAGCGACGAGGTATCCGCTCCGGCGCGCTTCATCGTCTCCGCCTGTGTCTTCAGCTCCGTGACGGACGCCGTGAGCTGCCGCACGGCGGCGGCGTTCTGCTGCTTCAGAGAATCGACGTCAAGCCCGTTCTGCTTCATCGCCGCCTTGTACGCCTCAAAGCTCAGTCCCTTCCGAAGCGTCTCCGCTCCGGACGCGAGCTGCTCCGCCGCCGACTTTATCTCGCCGGATGCCGCCGCGAGGGCAGAGAGGTCCTGAGATGTTACGGTGACACCGTCGAGCGCCGCCTGGAGCTGCTGCAGCGCCGCAAGGAAGGACGCGGAGCCGTTTTTCAGCGTGTCGGACTGAGCGTTGAGCGCATTCAGCGCCATCTGTATCTCGCCCGCGCCCATGTTGAGCTGCTTTATGCCGAGGTCTAGCTGCTCCGCGCCGGAGACCAGCTGTTCTCCGCCGCTCCTGAGCGCCGCCGACCCGGCCGTCACCTGCTCCGCCGCGCCCGAGAGCTCGTCCGCTCCGGCTACAAAGGTGGTTATGCCTCCGCTCAGCTGCTCTGCGCCGTCCCGTATGGCTCCGACGCCGTCGAGTAGGCTCCCCGTGCCGTCGTCGAGCTCGGCTATGCCGCTCTCGAGCTCACCGAGTCCGCCGAGCTCGCCCGCGACGTCTCCGAGGTCGAGCGAGAGGTTCAGCGGAACGCCGTTTATCGAGATGCCGTCCATCTCGAAGTCGGTGACGTCCGCCGTCACGACTATGTCCGCTCCCTGCCCAGGAAGTATGGTGTAGGTGAGCTGCTTAGAGCGTCCGACGTTCGCTATCGTCGCGCCCTCCGCCGAGATATTCGAGCACTTTTCGGTGTCGAGCGTGAGCGACGTCTGGAGCGCGAACGCATCGAAGAACTCCCCCTTGCAGTCGGGGTTTTCGGTTATCTTCATCGTTATCCGAAGCGCCCCGCTGCTGCCCGCGAGCGACTGTGCGTCGGTCTCCTCGCCGTCGAGGAAGTAGTGTATCGAGATATTCCACGGCAGCGAGGGGTCGGTCAGCTTTCCCTCATAGTATATCTTCTCCGCGTTCGTGTCGACGCTCACCGCGCCGCCGGAATAGCTTATCGGGTCGGTGGTCGTCATGTTCCGGACGCTCTCGTAGCTGCCGTAGTCGACGGCATGTCCGTTTTCGTCCGGGTAGAGGATGTTTACTACGTTTACCTCGAGGAGCTGCCCGTCGCCCGCGAGGTTCGCATAGACGACCTCCTCCTTCTCTGTCGCGGGCTCCGCCGCGTTCGTCGGCGGAGTGAACGCGAATACGCACATCACAAGCACGAGCGCCGCAGCCGTCACGCGCAAAAAGTTCCGATTTTTCATTTTACTGTCGCCTCCCGCGATTCTTTGTGTTTCTTTCTTATGATGAAGCGGTCAAAGAGCATCAGTATGCCCGGCAGCACGAACAGGACTATCACGAGCGAGAATATCGCGCCGCGCCCTATCAGCACACCGAGCTGAGCGATAAGGCGGTTCGACGAGAATATGCCGAGCAGGAAACCCGCGACCGTGAGCACACTTCCCGACGTGAGTATCGACGCGAGGGTGTTCGAGACGGTCTGCACCACCGCTTCCTTCCGGTCGAGCTCCGCGCGGTTCTCGCGGTATCGGTCGGTGAAGAGTATGGCGTAGTCGACCGTCGCGCCCAGCTGCATCGAGCTGATGATGAGATACGCTATGTAGAAAAGCTGCGAGCCCGCGAAATACGGCACCGCGAGGTTTATCCATATCGCCGTCTCTATGCACACGACGAGTATCACCGGCAGGGATATCGAGCGCATCGTGAGCAGCAGGACGATAAAGACCGCGGCTATCGCGACGGTGTTCACCTTGAACATATCACTCGTGACCGTCTGCTTTAAGTCGTAGGTGCTCACGCCGTTGCCGACGAGGTAGTATTCGTCTGGATAGTACTCCTGCGCCGTGTCGCGTATCTGCTGCACGAGGGCGAAGGTCTCCTCACTCTCGACGGGCACACCGACCGCAAGCACCATCCTGCTGTAATGCTCGCTCTCGAGCTGGCCTAGCGTCGCTTCGTCGAGGAACTCGGGCGGGATCTCCGCGCCCGCCATGTCCACATACGAGACTATACTGTTCATATGCGGCAGAGTCTTCAGCGCGGAAGACAGCTCGGTCTGCTTTGCCGTGTCCCCCTTCGGGACGAGCAGGACGAAGGTGTCGTTCCTTCCGAAGATGTCGTCTATCGCCTCGGTGTCGCGGGTGTAGCGGCTGTCGTCGCTGAACATCTTCGAGGAGCCGTAAAGGAAGTCGTTCGCGTTCGACGCGAGGTAGCTCGGAACTATCAGCAGAACGAATATGCAGACCATCGGTATCGCCGCGCGGCGGATGAACCGTCCGAAGCCCTTGAAGCTCGGAAGAAGCGAGCGGTGGCGGGTCCTGTCCATCAGCTTGTAGCAGGCGAGTATCAGCGCCGGCATGAAGAGGAACACGGTGATAAGGCTTATCGCTATGCCCTTCGCGAGCGCTATGCCGAGGTCGGGGCCGAGCCCGAACTGCATGAGCACGAGCGCGAGGAAGCCTATCACCGTCGTGAGTCCGCTCGAGAGTATCGACGAAGCGGACTTGCAGAGCGCGTCCACCATGGCGCTCTCCGCATCCTTCGCTCCCGCGCGGCACTCCTCAAAGCGGTGTATGAGGAACACCGAGTAGTCAAGCGACACCGCGAGCTGGAGGACGCTGCCCGCCGCGTTCGTCGCAAACGAGACCTCGCCGAATATCGCGTGCGTACCGTTGTTTATTATGACCGCGACGCCTATGCCGATAAGCACGAGCACCGGCTCCGCCCAGGAGCGGGTCGTCACCGTGAGCACAATGAGCACGAACAGCACCGCTATCACTGTTATTATCCGTATCTCTACGGCGCTGTCGCTCATTGCGTCCGCTATCGAAACGGCGGCGCCGGTGACGGCGTTCGAGTCACCTATCACCCCGCGGATGCCCTCTACGGCCTCTATCTCGCGCGCGTCGGCCACGGTGACGGTAAAGAGCGCGTCGCCGTCCCTGTAGTAGCTCTCGAGAGTGCCCTTATCCATCGTGGAGAGCGGGATCGCAATATCCGCGGCGTCGTCAAGCCACATCACGCTCGTGACGCCGTCGACTGCCGCGAGCCGTTCCTTGTACTCCAGCGCCTCCGGGATACTGACGCCGCGCACCAGCACCCTTGCGTTCGGGATGCCGCTCGCAAACTCCTCCCGCATGACCTCGAGGGATACGGTGGAATGAGTGCCCGCGGGCAGGTACTCGTCCATGGCGTAGTTTACCGAGACCGTGTTCTGGAGCACGAGACATACGGCAAACATCACTATAAAGAGCACGAGCAGCAGCTTTCTGTGCCCCACGGTCCATGTGAAAAACCGCCTCACAGCGCGCCGCCTCCCTCCGTTATGCTGTATATGTACATACTCTGTCTCCTTTCTTTTCCGCAGACAGACTTGCGATACTTACACAAATACATTATAGCACCGGCACACGCAAAAAGCAACGCCATGTATCCCTCCGCCCTGCAATATTATGCTTGAAAATGCGCATGGACAGTGTTATACTGATGTGGAAAGCTATACAATTTTAATAAAGGAGTTGTCTTGTATATGGAAATCTCCGGTATTACCTCCCTCGCCTCCAAAATATCGGAAAATATCGCAAAGGTCATAGTCGGCAAAAACGACGTGATAAAGCTCGTCACGACCGCGCTCCTCGCGGGCGGCCACGTCCTGCTCGAGGACGTCCCCGGAACCGGCAAGACGGTGCTCGCCAAGAGCCTCGCGCGCTCGGTCGCGGGCGACTTCCGGCGCATACAGTTCACCCCCGACCTCCTGCCGAGCGACGTCACCGGCACGAGCGTCTTCGACCAGCAGAAGCTCGCTTTCGAGTTCAAGCAGGGTCCCGCTTTCACAAACATTCTCCTTGCCGACGAGATAAACCGCGCCACTCCGCGTACGCAGTCCGCCCTCCTCGAGTGCATGGAGGAGCGGCAGATAACGGCGGACGGCGAGACCATGCCCCTCCCCGCCCCGTTCTTTGTCATCGCCACGCAGAACCCGGTGGAGATACAGGGCACCTTCCCGCTGCCCGAGGCGCAGCTCGACCGTTTCCTTATGAAGCTCTCGATGGGCTACCCCGAGGGCGCGGACGCCGTCACGCTCATCGACCGCTTCATAGAGGCGAGCCCGCTCGAGGAGATAACCTCCGTCGCCACGACCGAGGAGATACTTGACGCACAGAAGAGCTTTTCAAAGGTACACGTCTCCGCGCCGGTGCGCGAGTACATAGCCCGCCTCGCCTCCGAGACTAGGAAGGGCGCTGACGTCTCGCTCGGCGTGAGCCCGCGCGGCGTGCTCGCCATGCTCCGCGCGGCGCAGGTCGCCGCCGCCGTCGAGGGACGCGCCTACGTCCTGCCCGACGACGTGAAGATGCTCGCGCCGCACGTCTTCACCCACCGCATGATAATGCGCGGCGGCCTCTCCATGAGCGCGTCGAAGGCTCGCGAGCGGATAGAGCAGATACTCGCGAGCACCCCCGCCCCCACCGAGGACCCGTCACTCACCGGCATGATAGAAGCGTAAAGAGGCGCAAAATGGGCATAGTCTGGTTCATTTTGATAGTGGGAGCCCTCGTGCTGATACAGATGGAGTTCTTTCACCTCTTCGTGCTGCGGAAGGTGGATTACCGCCGCTACTGGCAAAAGAACGAGGTATACGAGGGCGACAAAAACGAGATGGTCGAGGTGCTTGAGAACCGCAAGAGCATCCCGATACCTTGGCTGCGCGTCGAGAGCCGCATTTCGCCGTACATCCGCTTCGGCAAGGAAGTGAATTACGACGTGCTGCACGATCAGTTCCACCGCAGCTCGTTCTTCCTTCGCGGCTACAAGCGCATACGCCGCCGCCACGAGGTCACCTGCGTCCACCGCGGCTGGTACGTTCTGAGGCAGGCGTCGCTCACCGGCGGCGACCTCTTCGGGCTCATGCGCCGTTCGCGGGAGATAGAGGGCGAGAGCGAGCTCTACGTCTACCCCGCGCCCATCTCCCCCGGGGAAAGCATCGAGTCGCTGAAGTTCCAGGGCGACATCACGATGCGGCGCTGGATACTTCCCGACCCGATACTCGTGAGCGGCATCCGCGACTACCTCCCCGGCGACCCGCAGAAGGACATACACTGGCGCGCCACCGCCCGTGCGGGAAAGCTCCAGGTCAAGGTGCGCGACTACACCGTCTCCCCGAAGGTGCTCGTTATATTAAATGTGCAGTTCTCTGAGATACTCTGGGGCGCGATGGAACCGGAGCAGCAGGAGTTTATCGAGCGCGGTGTGCGGATAGCGTCCTACCTCGCGACATGGGCCGTAGAGAGCGGCATGGAGTGCGGCTTTTTCTGCAACGGTCAGCGCGCGGACGACCGCGAGCACACCATAGACATCTCTCCCGCCGGCTCACGCGCGCAGCTCGACGAGATAATGCACGCGCTCGCAAAGCTCGAGATAGTCTGCCACACCACCTTTACTACCTATCTCGACAACCTCATTGACTCCGCCGTGAGCGGCCTTGACATAGCGATGATCACGGCCTACGAGTCGGACGCGCTGCGGCAGCGCGCGGAGGCGCTGCGGCTGCTCGGCAACAGCGTACAGTTCATCCCGATAGTATCCGAGGCGTCGGAGGAAAAGGAGGCGGAAGGCGTTGACGAAGAACAAGCCGTTTAACGAGGCGTTCAACGCCGTGATGACGGCGCTGATAGTCCTGCCGTTGCTCGTCACGATAGAAAAGCTGCTCCTGCCGGACGCGGCTCCGTGGATGGGCGTCCTCTCGCTCGTGACGACGTTCGTGTGCTACCCCGTCGGCCGTCTGCTCCGCAAGAAGGACCGCCAGACGGCGCTCACCGCCGGCATCGTCGTGAGCGCGTTCACGCCTGTGCTTGCGCTCATATTCTTCACGGCGAGCATAAACGTCTTCTCGAAGGTGGCGCTGTACCTTCTCACCGTAGTCAGCGCCATGATAGCCTTCCTCATCCCGCTTATCCACGGCGGCTCGCTGCCGAACGGAAAGTGGTTCATCGCGGGCATCGGGGCCTACGTCATCGCGATAGTCGTCGGCGGAGAGAACGCCGCAAGCTACTCCCTCACGCTCAACATCTGCTCTGTGGCTCTGCTCATCACTACCCTCTTCGTATTCAACATCAAGGGTCTTGCGGACGCGACCTCGCCCGGTCAGCACCGCGTCCGCTTCCCGAAGGGTATGCGGCAGAGCAACATGCTGATACTCGCGTTCTTTGTCATACTTGCGCTCGCGCTTGCGAACATCCAGGCGATAAAGGACGCGGCGATACGCCTCGGCGTCGCCATCGTGGACGGGCTCTTGAGTTTTCTCCAGTTCATGGCAAACATCAACGGAGCTCCGTCTTCCGCCGGGGAAGCTCAGGGAGGCGGCGGCGACGTCGGCATGGGCCTCATAGCCGACGCGGCGGTCCAGAGTCCGCTTTCAAAGCTCCTCTGGAAGATACTCCTCTACGTTATAATAGCGGCGGCGATAATACTTGTCTGCTTCTTCCTCTACAAGCTTATCCGCCATCTGATATCCAAGTTCGGCGGGCTGCTCGGGCGTTTCGTGAACGCCACCCTCACCGATGAGGACTACATCGACGAGACGGAGGATCTTGAGGACGCCGGCGAAGAAAAGCGCCGCCGGAAGAGAGGCGCAAAGCGAGAAAAGCGCGCACGCTACGGCGATATGCCGTCCCCCCGCGCGAAGGTGCGGTTTGCCATGCGCGAGTATCTCAGGCGCAACCCTTACGCTCAGCGCTCCAAGACGCCGAGCGAGCTTTCCTACGAGTTTGACCGCATCATGCCGGGATACGGAGACGACTTCGGCCGCCTATACTCCCGCGCCCGCTACGCGGAGGACGACGTAAGCGAGGAGGAAGCGTCCCTCGCCCGCCGTCTGCTCGACAAGATGTAAATATTTGCAAACTGCACCCATCCTCGGGAGCGCCTCGGCGTCGCTCCCGAGGATTTTTTCGTTTCATTCACCGAAATTTCGAGTTTTTTGCACGCACAGCGCAAATTGTTTCAGCCGTGGAAGGATTTGTTATTCACGTTTCTTGTGAATATTCGCAGCGAATATTCAGTAAATATTCGCTTTTGCGGCAAACCTATGCGTTTTCGGCGAAAAGTTTTTCGATTATTGTACAGTTTGACTATTGATTAAAATGCGGCCTTGCTGTATAATCATACTCGTTCGACGGAACAACATTCAATTTGGAGGCTATATTATGAAAAAATATGCAAAGTTTATTAGTTTGCTCCTCGCGGTCATGATGTTTGCGGGCGTCTTCGCCGGATGCGGCGGCGGCAGCAACACCACCAGCACCGAGCCGAGCGCTCCCGCGAGCACCGAGCCCGAAACCACCAGCACCGAGCCGGTCTCTGCCGACTTCACCACCATCACCGAGGGCGTGCTCACCATGTCCACCAACGCCGAGTTCCCGCCCTATGAGATGACCGACGACAACGGCGACTACATAGGCATCGATGTCGAGGTCGCGAAGGCCATCGCCGACAAGCTCGGCCTCACCCTTCAGATAAACGACATGGGCTTTGACGCCGCCATCACCGCCTGCCAGAACGGCGCGAGCGACATCGTCATGGCCGGCCTCACCGTCAGCCCTGACCGCGAAGCCATCATCAACTTCTCGAACACCTACGCCAAGGGCGTTCAGGTCGTCATAGTCACCGAGGACTCCGACATCGCTTCGATAGACGACCTCGAGGGCAAGAAGATCGGCACCCAGATGGGCACCACCGGCTACATCTACTGCTCCGACACCCCCGAGAACGGCGGCTACGGTGAGGAGAACGTCACCGGTTACGACAGCGGCATCACCGCAGTCCAGGCGCTCATCAACGGCCAGGTCGACGCGGTCGTCATCGACAACGAGCCCGCGAAGGTCTTCGTCCAGGAGAACCCGGGTCTGAAGATACTCGACACCGAGTTTGCAAACGAGGACTACGCCATCGGCGTCACCAAGAGCAACACCGCCCTTCTCGACGCTATCAACACCGCTCTTACCGAGCTCATGAACGACGGCACCTTCCAGTCGATAGTCGACAAGTACATCACCGCCGAGTAAGTCAATAACAGTAATGCGTTCACCGAAAAAGGACGGCTAAGCCGCCCTTTTTCGTGTGACAGCACCCCTATAAAAAGTACGGAAGGAGTGTTCCGGTGGAGCTTTATTTGCAGTGGAAGGAGCTTATGCGCTCCGGAGCGGATGTGTCGTTCTGGCAGTCGTTCTACGTCAAGTTCTATCAGGCGTTCATCGAGGCGGACCGTTGGAAGCAGTACCTCAGCCGCGTCGGCACGACGCTGCTCGTCACGGCCATAGCGCTTGCGATAGGCGTTCTGCTCGGCGTCATAGTCGCGTCGGTGAGAACGGCGCACGCGCAGCAGCGTCCCGGCCGCCACAACCCGTTCCTCGGCGTTCTCAACGCGATATTCAACGTATATGTCACCGTCATACGCGGCACGCCTATGATGGTGCAGCTGCTCATAATGGGCCTCGTCATTTTCAAGACGAGCAACAACTACACCATGGTCGGCGCGCTGACGCTCGGCATCAACTCCGGCGCCTACGTCTCCGAGATAATCCGCGGCGGACTGATGAGCCTCGACGCGGGACAGATGGAGGCGGGACGTTCGCTCGGCCTCGGGTACCTGCCGACGATGATCTACATAGTCGTGCCGCAGGCGTTCAAGGCGATACTACCGGCGCTCGGCAACGAGTTCATCGTCCTTCTGAAGGACACGTCGCTTATCAACGTCATCGGCGGCAAGGAGCTCGTCTACGCCGCGCAGGGCGTCATGAGCCGCACCTACGAGCAGATGTTCCCGCTCTTCGGCGTCGCGGCGATATACCTCGTGCTCGTCATCATATTCACATGGCTGCTCGGACTGTTGGAGAGGAGGCTTCGCAAGAGTGATAGACGTTAGTCATCTGACAAAGTACTTCGGTGATAACCTCGTCCTCGACGACATCTCGGAGCACATCTCCCCCGGCGAGAAGATAGTCATCATCGGGCCCAGCGGCTCGGGCAAGAGCACCTTCCTGCGCTGCCTGAACCTGCTCGAGATACCCTCCTCCGGCTCCATCACGGTGGACGGCGTCTGCGTCACCGACCCCAAGGCGGACATCAACGCCGTGCGCCGCAGCCTCGGCATGGTGTTCCAGCACTTCAACCTCTTCCCCCACCTCACCGTCATGCGGAACCTCACCCTCGCGCCCACGAAGCTCGGCCTCATGAATAAGGACGAGGCGGAGGCCGAGGCGCTGCGTCTTCTCGACCGCGTCGGCCTCAAGGACAAGGCGCTCGAGTACCCCGGAAAGCTCTCCGGCGGACAGAAGCAGCGTATCGCGATAGTCCGCGCTCTTGCGATGAAGCCGAAGATGATGCTCTTTGACGAGCCGACGAGCGCGCTCGACCCCGAGATGGTCGGCGAAGTGCTCACGGTCATGAAGGAGCTCGCGGACGAGGGCATGACGATGGCGGTCGTCACCCACGAGATGGGCTTTGCGCGCGAGGTCGGCACCCGCCTGTTCTTCATGGACGGCGGCAAGATACTCGAGCAGAACACCCCCGCGGCGTTCTTCGACGACCCTCAGCAGCCCCGCGCAAAGGAATTCCTCAGCAAGGTCCTATAAATCCATAAACCGAAAGCGCTCCGGCAGAAAGCCGGAGCGCTTTTTATTTGTCCGAACGATTCACAGAATGTATTCCGTGCCGCGCCGAAGCCGCACGGTCCGGACCCGGGAACAGAGCCGAAGCGGCGTATGCACGCAAGAAGCATATCTAGAACTCGACTTTGAAGCTCACGGTAAACGCCGGGGTGAGACTTGCCGGGTCATCCGTAAAGTCCACCGTACAGAAATATGTGCTCCCATCCTCCTGCCTCTCGTTGAATGTTATACCGAACTCATATATGTACGGAACGTAAGAGTCTTCCGGCACCAGGCTGGCAAATCCGCCCGACGGCCCCTCAATGGTGCCCTGCCAAGAGCCGGGAAAGATATCAACTTCGCCGCTTTCCTTCGAGACAAGGCGGGTGCTGCCGTCCGGATAAATCTCCTCAAGGCGGAGCGAATCTTCTATCAGCTTGTATTTATCTGACCCGTCCGGGAAAAGAAGCTCCAGACTTATTGCCGACCTGTCCTCCGGCACATTTCCCTCCTGACCTTCCGAACTTACACCATGATATATGTTCTGCCGTATATTCCCGAAAATGAGGCATTGTGAAGCGGCGTACTCATCGGGTATATCCGGTATTTCAATCATTGTGGAAAAGGTGTACCATTCGTACGGTGGATCCGAGTAGAGATAACCGAACCAATAGGTCCATGTAATGCGATACGTTCCGGGAACGGTATACGGCATGTCTAGCACATATTTGTAACTTTTCCCACTGTCTACGGAGAAGTCCGCCCAAACGCGGCCAATGTCGGTGTCATGCGGTGACGGCTCCCGGGTACGGCGTCCGTTGATGGCGGTAGTTATTACTCTGTGATAGCGATACTGCTCTGCGTAATCCACCTCGACCCATCCGTCATCCGTTAGATATTCTATCTCGCCGGGGAGGACCTCCAACAGCTTGTTCGGATGCAGATTTGATATCCCGACCTCCAGATAAGGCCCGTCCCACCATCTGTATCCGTTGAGTGTCAGCCCGACATACTCGGTTTCGCCGGTGATTTCCAGCGGCAGTACCAGCTCGGTGAGCATATTTCCCTCTGTAGCGTCCACAAAAGCAAACGGGAGATGGTTTATCCCGTCCGACTCGGGGCTCTCGGACGCCTCCGGGCTCTCTGACGGCGCAGCGCTTTCGGCGGGCGAAGGACCTGCGTTGAGTGCGGGGCTTTCTTCGGGGATGCCGACATTCTCTCCCCTATGCGCGGGGACAAGGATGCAGCAGACCGCGAGCAGCGCGGCAAGCGCAATTGCAGCGCATATCCAGATGATCTTGCGGTTTTTTCTTCCGGAATCTGTATTCATAACAATGCCTCCTTCCGGCCCGTGTATTCGGGCTTTATCCGTATATGTCCGCACAACGCAAAACAGGGACAGCTTTTTGAAAAATTCAGAGAAATTTTTTTGCGGCGGAGCACTTACTGCCGAATAAACCACAGTCTCCCGGCGCAGTGCGCCGGGAGACTGTATCGGTCTACATGAAAATTATCGTGACTTCCTGATGGCTAAAAGAGCCTTGCCGCGGTCTTTCGGACGGCCTCGTCCGACGCCAGAAGGTCGAACACGGCGTCCTCCGACAGCACCCCGCGTTTGAGCTCCGGCGGGAGAAGCCCCGCCTCGTCGTCGCGGAAGTCGCTCTGCCAGTCGGTGCGGTAGTACTCGCGGAGCGCCGCCAGCTTCGGCAGCGCCGCCTCGTAGCCCTCGAGCGCCGCGAGAAGCGCCGTGACTGCCGCCTCCGCCTCGTCGAGATACCGCTCGTTCCGCTCTATCCGCTCTATGTCCGGCATGGAGGAGCTTACTTCGCCTCGGCGGGTTTCTTTGCGAGGTAGCGGTCGAGATCCTCGCGGATGTTCTTCGGGATGGTGCGCGGGACCGGGAATATCTTCGCGTTCACCATGCGGTCGCTGAACGCGACGGCAAACTCGGTGACGACCGCGAGCGCCTCCGGCGAGATGAGCGAGATCATGTCGTAGCGGGTGTGCATGAAGCCCATGCCCGGCATACCGGGGCCGCCGCCGCGCGCGAAGTTTATCGCGGGGATGCCCCTGTCCGCGAACGGCACCGAGTCGCTCGACATGATGCTCTGGCGGACGCCGGTGGAGTAGCCGAGCTCCTTTGCCATGAACTCGACGTATTTGCAGAGGCCCTCGTCCGCCGTGACGGCGGCGCTGTTCATACCGAGCACCGAGCCGCCGACGTCGGCATTGACCATAAAGACATGCTTCGGAAGCTCCTCCTCCGGTATCGAGGCGACATAAGCCTTCGAGCCGAGAAGCCCCAGCTCCTCCGAGCCGAAGAAGATGAAGCGGCAGGTACGGACCGGCGGATGCTCGACGAAGTGGCGGAGTATCTCCATTATCGTGACGCAGCCGGCGGCGTTGTCCCACACTCCGGGGCTGAACTCGACGCTGTCGTAGTGCGCGCCGAAGTCCACTATCTCATCCGGCTTCTCTACGCCGGGTATCTCACAGACGACGTTGTGAGAGTTGTATTTTCTCGGCGAGGTGTGCAGCTCGATATGTACCTTCGTCGCGCCGCTCTTGAGTATTTCGAGCGCGTCGGTCATGCGGATGTGGAAGGCCGGCATGAGACCGTGCTCGCTGAGTGTCGGACGGAGGGTGCGCGTGTCGAGGTCGGTCTTCTCCACCTCGTCTATCACGGTGCCGCCCATCGTGACAAATCCCGCCGCGCCCGCGGCGATGAGCTTCTTGTAGTTGTCAGCGGTCATGCGCCCGTTTATGAGCACGACCTTGCCCGTTGCCTGCGCGAGCATGACGTCGTCAAACTGCTCGAGGTACATGAACTCATGGTCCTCTCCGCCCTCGGCGGTGCAGCCCGCGAGCTTGTAGCCCGTCACGGTGTACTTCTTATACTCCGGCTCAAGGACGGCAAACTCCGCCTTCTCGACCGTTCCGTCCTCCACTTCGAACGGGACCTGCTCCGCCTTGAGGCCGAGCGACGCTATCTCGTCCATGAGTATGTGCGCGGCGCGATCCTCCTCCGCGGTGCCGCTGATGCGCACAAAGCCCATCTTTTCAAGCAGATCGTACTGACGTTTTCCGCAAACTGCCATATTTCAAACCTCCCATTTTATTCGGCGCGGGAACCGTGCGCGCCGGAGCCTCCGCCGCGCCCTGCTCCTCCCTTGCCGCCGTAAGTACGATAATTATACATCCGAACGGGGAAAATTGCAACCTCTGCGCGACTGATTTTCAAAAGAAAACGCTTTGCCGCGCACGGTGCGCCGCCATTTGCAGGATGACGTTGTGTATTCCTGCAAGATTTGTCGAAAGGCGGCGAAAAAGTTTGTCTATTTTACCGCTCGCGCGCATGTCGGCGCGGTGGTATAATTATTACGGTATCGCGAATAGGGATACCTGTACCGGAATTAAAAGCGGCTCTGCATCTCTCCCATTCGCGCACTGCGCGGCAAGGCCGTTTTTACATTTTAAATCAAGGAGGAACCATCATGAAGAACGCCAAGCCCATTACCCCCGAAATGCTCGCGAAGTTCTCGGCGGCATACGACGCAAACCCGGTCTACAAGACCCTCACGGTCGCTGTCAGCAAGAACGACCTCGCCGAGCTCGCGTGCGACGTCATGCAGACCACAAAGGATCAGTTTGCCTTTGCCATCGACCTGCCGACCGTCGGCGTCACCAATCAGCGCGCCAGCGGCCGCTGCTGGCTGTTCGCGGGCATGAACGTCCTGCGCGAGATAGTCGCGAAGAAGGCCAATGCCGACCGCATCGAGATCTCGCAGAACTACATAGCCTTCTGGGACAAGTTCGAGAAGATTAACTACTGCCTCGAGTCGATAATCGACACCGCTAACCTGCCGACCTCCGACCGCACGGTCAACTGGATACTCGGCGGCCTTCAGGACGGCGGACAGTGGGACATGGTCGTCGACCTCGTCAAGAAGTACGGCGTCGTGCCGATTTCCGTCATGCCCGAGACTCAGCAGTCCTGCAACACCCGCTCGGTCACGCAGATGGTCAACATGAAGCTCCGCGAGTACGCCGTCGAGCTCCGCGCGCTCGTCGCCGAGGGCAAGGATCCTCAGCCGCGCAAGGAGGAGATGCTCTGCGAGATGTACCGCGTGCTCTGCATCTGCTTCGGCAAGCCGGTCGAGAAGTTCGACTTCGAGTGGATAGATAAGGACAAGGTCTACCACGCCGACCGCGGCCTCACCCCGAAGGAGTTCTATGACAAGTACGTCGGCCTCGACCTCGACGACTATGTGTCGGTCATCAACGGGCCTACCGCCGACAAGCCGTTCGGCAAGAGCTACACCGTCGATTACCTCGGAAACGTCGTCGGCGGCAAAATAAAGTACCTCAACGTCCCGATGGACACCCTCAAGAAGCTCGTCGTCGACCAGCTGAAGAGCGGCGAGGTCGTGTGGTTCGGCAGCGACTGCGGCAAGTACGGCGACCGCAAGGGCGGCGTTTGGGATATCGACGCTTTCCATTACGGCGAGCTGCTCGGCGGCCTCACCTTCAACCTCACCAAGGAGCAGCGCCTCGACTACCGTGACAGCGCCATGAACCACGCCATGGTGATAACCGGCGTCAACTTCGGCGCGGACGGCGAGCCCGACCGCTGGAAGATCGAGAACAGCTGGGGCGACGAGGCCGGCAATCACGGCTACTTTGTCGCGAGCGCGAAGTGGTTCGATGAGTTCACCTATCAGGCGGTCATCAACCGCAAGTTCCTCTCCCCCGAGCTCAATGCCGCCTACGACGCGGACCCGATAGTCCTCAAGCCGTGGGACCCGATGGGCTCCCTCGCGTAAACAATTTCACAAAACAAGCAAAGGAGCGGGCTAAAGCCCGCTCCTTGTTCTTGTTTTGCGAAGCCGCCGGACAGGGCTTTGCCCTGCCGGCGGCAAGCGCTGCGCTACGCAATTCCCAAACGGCGCTTTGCGCCGTTTGGGAGCCCTTCCGATTGAAATGCTCGGCGGAAATGAATTCCGCCTGCGCGAAGTTAGCGGCTTTGCCGCTAACTTCAACCGCGCGAACCGGCGCGGAGCGGTGCTTTGCGCCGTTTGGGAGCCCTTCCGATTGAAATGCTCGCCGGAAATGAATTCCGGCTGCGCGATGCTGCCTTCGGCAACATCACCCGCTGCGAACAGCGAAAGTGCAAACCTGTTCTTCATCCTACATTCTACTGCCCTCGCTCGCAATATTCGCCTTGCGAATATTGCCCGACTTTGAGCTAAATAAAAGGCGGAGCGGCGCTTTGCGCCGTCGCGGGCGCTCACTTCTTGCCGAAAAGCCCTCCGAGCGCTCCGCCTATCTTGTCGACCGATATCTTGGCCTTCACTCCGTCCACTATCTTCGATATCTGGTCGTCCGGAAGGTCGACGCCGATAAGTCCCTCCACCGTGTGAATCGGGTCGCTTTTGAACTTCTCCGCGATGGCGCCGTCGCCCTTGATCTTATCCACTATCTCGTCTATTTTGCCCTTTATCGCATCCATACGAATTTCTCCTTTCGGCATGTCCCGCCGGAAACAGCGCCGCCCGCAGTACGGAGCCGGAACGGCGCTGAACCGTGATATAATAACGCAGTTATTATATCACGGTTCCCAACTGTATACAAGCCCGGGCACGGCTGCCATTCTATACGCCGACCGCGGCTGTCCTTTCCGTCCGGCCTGCACTCTCATAGCCGTTTGTCAGTATCCTGAACTCTCCGTTTGTCCGGATCTCCCGGTAGAAGAACGGGTTTCTCTCTGCCCACTCCGGGTCTAAACCGGCCCTTTTCTCGTACTCCTCGAAGGCCTTGACATACCCCATGTGCAGAGTCTCTTCCGCATCGAGCCGCACCTGCACGGCGCGCTCAAAGGAGGAGTAGCTACCTAGGTTGTAGTGTTTTCCCCTGAAAGTGATGGACACACGGTATTTTCCGTTTTTCATCAGAAAAAGTCCGCGAAATCCTGCCTTGTTCCTGCCGGTCTCGGTACATGGCCGCCGGAGTATCTCAACGCATGTGTCGTCCTGATAGTGCATGTGGTCGTGCATCTTCCCGCTCTGCTCGCGGTTCCAGCAGCCGCAGCTCTGTGTGAGCCCGCGCAGCAGGCTCTCCGTATGGACGTCTAGCTCCTTTCCGCAGTCGCACCGGCAGTGCCAGTAGCTGTTCTTCACCCGGCTGTCCTTGTTTACGTGATACAGCGCCGTCAGGCGGCCGAACCTCTGCCCCGTAAGGTCATACTTATTGAAAGACTCGCTGTTTCTTTTGCACCCGCAGCTTCGGGTCTTGCCGCTTTTCAGCTGAAGGGCGCGTACGGTCAGTTCCTTTCCGTAGCTGCATCTGCACAGCCAGCGCACTCTGCCGGCCTTATCGTTCTCGACGCGGCGCAGTACTGTAAGCTCGCCGAACTGCCGTCCGGTCAGATCCTCCGCATGGCTTTTGGAGGCGTACTGCTTCGGAACGCAGCCGCAGCTCATGACATTTCCGCTCACAAGCTGACGGCGTGTGGCGAGCGTTTCGCCGCCGCAGTCGCATTTGCAGCGCCAGCGGATGACCCCCTCCCCTGTCCGGAGGCCGGAATCACCCACAACGGTAAGCATTCCGAAACGCCGGCCAACGAGGTCGTTCACCTTCGGCCGCGCCGGTTCCGGCACACATCCGCAGTTCCGGACCGTGCCGCTGACGAGCTGATGACGTATGGCGAGCACTTCTCCGCCGCAGTCGCAGCGGCACCGCCACAGTACGCTGTTGCCCTTTCTCTCTCCCGAATCCTCCACCACCGTAAGCATCCCGAAACGCTGCCCGATAAAATCCGCATTATTCATATATCATCCTCTATGCATGGCGGCGGACAGGAACCCCATCCGCCGCCCGCAGGGCTCACACTATTTCTTCAGGTACTTTCCGCGGGAGTCGGCTGCCGTCTCCTTTTTTCCGAAAAGAGACACGGAAGTCATTGCTACGCCCGCAAGCGAGACAATCAGCATCGTCATCCAGAAGCCGGGATGGCTGCCGTCTCCGGTCTTCGGTGGCTCTACCGGCGGCTGCTCCGTCGGCGGCTGCTCGGTGGGCGGTTCCGTGGGAGGCTCCGTAGGTGGCGGCGGAGTCTCTTCATTTCTGTCGTTGACGAAGCTCGCGTAGCCCGTCCCGCCGTCGGTTATCGTTCCGCTTACGCCGCTCGCGGTCGTCGTGTAGCCGTCCGCATTCGCCTCAGCCTCGTTCACGGTGTAGGTGACGCCGGCGGGCAGCTCGCTTGCCGTCCTGCTCTCGCCGTGCTTCAGCGTGAACTCTGCGACACCGCCGTTGAAGGTCATGTCACCATAGGTCCCGTTGATGTCGGCGCCGAGCGTCACGGTGAAGTGCCACTCCTTGTTGACGTCTCCGGCATTGCCGGTGACCGTCTTCGTGACAACGAGGCTGCCGCGGCTGCTCTCGGGAGGCGGCGGATTCTTGTCATTGACAAACTCCGCTCTCGCCGTGCCGTCGCTCGGTATGGTGCCGGTGTCTCCTGTGGAGGACGTCGTGTAGCCGTCCGCATTCGCTTCCGTCTCGGTCACGGTGTAGGTGACGCCGGACGGGAGGTTACGCGCAGCAGCGCTCTCGCCGTGCTTCAGCGTAAACTCGGCCACACCGCTCCTGAAGGTCATGTCGCCGTAGCGCCCGTTCAGGCGGCTGCCGAGCGTCACGGTGAAGTGGAACTCCTGTGCCGTGTCGCCCTCGCCCGTCACAGTCTTGGTGACGACGAGGCTGCCAAAGTGATACTCCGGTGGCGGCGGAGGAGGCGGAGGCGTGGTCGGTTTGTCGTTGACGAACTCTGCCATTGCCGTGCCGCCGCTCGGAATGGTTCCGGTGTCACCCGTGGAGGTTGTTGTATATCCGTCCGCATTGGCCTCGGTCTCGGTCACGGTGTAGGCTGTGCCGACCGGCAGGCCGGTGACGGTCACGGATTCGTTGTGCTTGAGGTCAAACTCCAGCTTGCCGTCGTTAATCGTCAACCCGGCAGGCTGACCGTTCTTCGTGATCGTCACACCCTCCAAACCCGTATCCGGCGTGAAGGTCACGGTGAAGTGGAACTCCTTCGTCGTGTCGCCTGCGTCACCCGTCACTTGCTTCGTGACGGTGAGGCCACCGGTCTCCGGCTCGGGTGTGCCCTTGGAGTTCACGAACACAACTTCGGCGGTTGTTCCTTCCGCGATTTCACCTGTTTCGTTGGTCTTTGTGGTGGTGTAGCCGTCGGACGTGTAGTCGTCCTCGGTCACGGTGTACTCCGTACCGGCGGGCAAGTCGGTGACGCTCACATACTCGCCGTGTTTAAGGTCAAACTCCAATGTACCGCCGTAGATCTCCAGAGCGGATGGCTGACCGTTCTTCGTAATCGTCACGCCCTCCAAACCTTCAGCCGTTGTGAAGGTCACGGTGAAGTGGAAGTCCTTCGTCGTGTCGCCGTCACCGGTGACGGTCTTGGAAACCGTCAGCTCACCGTACTCCGGCTCAGGAGTGGATCGATAATTGGTGAACTCAGCTTTGTCGTACACCCCACCTGTGGTGTCCCCGTACTTCACGTACTCCACCTCGGCAACAAGAGCACCGCTCGCCGAATCGCGGGACACATTGACGGTCACGATGTAGACGGTATCGTCGTATATGATGCCGCTCTCGGTTTTGGCTGTCTCGGTTATTTTGTACTTGTATATACCCGGCTCCGTGTACGTCGCGCTGCCGAAGTTTACAACTCCGCCGTCGGTGTTGCGCTGAATGACCGCGCCTTCGGGCTGGTTTACCTCGGGAGACGGGAGCGGGGCGCTTATAGCAAGCGTACTTGCCGCCGTCGGCTCGCCATAGGGCTCGAGGCGGAACGCAAACTGTCCGCGTACCACCGTCTGGTTATTACCGTCCTCGTCCTTCAGATACTTCTGCGCGAAGAACGGGACGCTGACCTTGCTCTCGTCGTACTCGTTCGCAAACGTGATCGCTTCCGCACTCGCGCCCGAAGCCTTTGTGATGGTCTTTACGGCCTTCAAGCTGCCCTGATAGACGGGATTTGCCGGGTCGTCGCTGTAGTCCACGGTGACGTCTATCGTCACGTTGTAGACCGAGCCGTCATAGCTCACACCGGGCTTTTCCTCTTTGGGAATGAACTCATGCACGGTGTACTTGTAAGTGCCAACGTTGCTAAACTCCGTGGTATCCGGCAGGATCACAGCCTTTGCCGTATTGACTGCGGTCGGTGCGCCGTTCTTCACGGTCAGCGTATTGGTGGTTGCATCCCACCCGGTCTGCTTCGTTATTGGGTCGTCGGTCGGGTTGTCAGCGTCCGGTGTCACGACAAAGGAGAACTCGTCCGCTTGAAGGGCATATTTCCCGGTTGAATCGGTGACTGTCTTCGTCAGGTCGAGACCTATCGTCGTGGGTTTCGGCGGCTGTTTGGTGTTGGTGAAGGTCACCGTGACGGGGGTCACCTCCGCGCTGCCGATCCCGACGGTGCCGCTGACGGCCTTTTCGCCGTCCGTGTCGCCTTCTCCGGTCTTACCGTCGCCGTCGTCAATGATATAGCCGTCGCCCGCCGTGGTCTCGGTGATCGTGTAGGTGAAGCCGGACTTCGTCGGCAGGTCGTCGACCGCCATCGTCTCGCCGCCCTTGAGCTTGAAGTCCCAGGTGGTGTTGCCTGCGTCGGTGGCGCGGATGTCGTTGGCAGTCTCCGCCGGGTCAAGGCTTGTCGGGCCGGTCTGCGGCAGCAGGCGGCCGGACTTTACCTTGTCGCCCTTCTCGTCGGTGATGGTATAGCTATACGTTCCGTTTTCGGGCACTCCGACGCCGCTCGGCGTTATCGTCAGCGTGAAGCTGAACTCAGACTTCTTGTCCTCGTCGGTGATCGTCGTGCCATCGGCCGCCGTCAGCAACTTCGTGATGGAGATGTCGCCGGGCTGGAAGGTGTTGATGAAGTTCGCCTGCTCCTCGCCGGTACCCGTGTCTCCGGTGACGTAGGACCTGTCATTATAGGTGTTTGTACTGTTCTGCTGTACATGTTGGATATAATCCAGCTTGTAGCCCTTGGCCTCCTGCTCGGCGGTCAGCTTCTCCGCGAACTTGTAGTCCGAGCCGCTCAGGCCGCTGAACATCAGACCCTCACCGTTACTCAGCGTGAACTCGGCGGTGATTTGGCACAGACGGCCGATATAATCAGGATTTCCAATTAAGCTGCCGAATGCGCTTGTGTCGTAGAGGTCGGCTGCCGTCAGCGGACCTGTCGGGCTGCCGTCGTTTTCATTGGCATTCTGACCAAACGTCAGATCCACGGTCAAGTACTGGGTGCGGGTCTTGTACGGGGAGGTGAACTCTGTTGTACTGTCGTTCGCCTCGCTCGGCTTGCGGATGACGAAGGTGTGGAAGATAAGGTCTACGTGGTCGCCGTAAGTGTCACCGTGATCCGCGTGCGACCAGGTGCCGCCGCCGGCTTCCTCCAGCGCCATCGTGGAGATGCCGCCCGGTTCTCCGGAGCCGCTCGACAGAATGCTGTCGGCGCCCTCGACTGCCTGCACTTCACTCACGGGAATCAGCTCGGCGTGCTGGGTCCAATAGGTTTTGGTGCCGGCGGGACGGCCACGATCCGGATCTTCCAAACGTTTGCTTTCCGTGTTGCCCGGTTTAGAAGGTGTTACCTCATCTTCATGGTCTTTATCCACGAAGGTGGTCGTGCCGTTCTTTACGAGAATTTCATTGTTCCAATTGCCTTTATCCGAGCCTTCGTAGCCGTCGTTCTGATACAGCCGGTGCACGTGTCCGCTGTCCGAGCCCTCGATGGCGTTGGAGGCCAAATAGAGGTAATAGAACGGCCCTTCTTGATCCGGAATCTGCGTTCCACTCTGCGTGCCGTCATCATTGGCGTAATACCAAACGCCATTCGCGTCTTGAACCACCTGTTTGGCAATAGGAATTTCTTCACTACCTTCCAGGGTGCTGGGAGTCATCTCCTTGACGAACACTGCGCGTTCGTCTTTGTTGGTCTGCACCAGGTCGCTGTTGTCGGTGACCACGTCGATGTAGGCCAGCTCGCGCTCCCAGGCGCCGGTGGGATTGCCCTCCGCATCCGTGACATAGGGGTTGTACTCGGTCTTTACAGCCGAGCGGGTGCCCGTGACGCCCTGTATGCTAACCTGGAAGTTGAACTCTTCCTTCTCCTGATCGCTCGTCAGCGTATAACCCGTCGGCGGGACGAGCATCTTCGTCACGTGCAGGGTCTGGTTGGCAATCTCCATGCGGCCGTTGTTGCCGAGGAAGTTGTTGATGATGACGTTGTTGTCCATGCCGGAGTTGTTCGAGATCGTGGGCAGATAGTAGCTGTACGAGGTACTGGTGACGTTGGTCGCCTTTGACTGCCGGTTGTTGGACATGTCGCCGGAGCGAATGCCGCCGGGCCGGGCCGCCAGGGCGAAGCTGAAGTGCTTGCTAAACTGTTCCTCACTCAAGTCATGATAATCCTCAACGCTCTCCGCAAGCGCCGCCGCCGTCAGCGCAGCGATGACCTGGGGATCCTGCTGCCGCTCCAGCCAATATTTGACCTGCTCGTCGAGGAGACTCAGGGTCTCGGTATTTCCTTCCTCGTCACCCTTGTCCGGGTCATAATTCGGGTTTGGGATCGTTGCTTCGGGGTCGATGCCGCACGTATTTTGCAGGTAATCTTTCAGCGCGCCGCTGTCGTTCGTATACGTCAGCTTCTCCCACGTGGGTTCGCCGCGGGTGAGGTCGCCGGTGTCCGACGTGGACATATACGCAAAGTTCGTGCCGATGAGGCCGCTCATGTCGGTCCAGCAGAGCATGTCGCCGTTCTGGATACTGCTGGAGGCGTAGCCGGAGCCGAACTCGCTGCCGCGCCGCGCCAGCGCCCACTGCACGAATTTGCCCTGTTGAGAGCCGTCGATGGTCTTACCGTCCTGATCCTTACCTACTCCCTCGGTGGGGACGTAGAACTCCAGGAGGATGAAGTAGTAGTCGTCCGAGCTGAAGGAGTGGGAGCCGGCCTCGACTTTGCCGTCTGCCGTCGTGGTCACATGGTCGAGCAGATCTTCTTCGGAGAAGATAATGCCGCCGTCCACGACCTCGTACACGCTGTTATGGCTGTCGGTGATATAGTGCTTTCCGTCTGTGGCAGGTTCAGCCATCGCCGCCGCATACGCAGTTTTGAACTCGTCTTTGGTTTTATATACTCCCATGAACTGGCCGCCGACCCAGGAGCTGGCCAACTGCTGCACTTCGTTTCCGTCAGCGTCCGTTGTGACCTCCCAGCGGGTCGTGCCGTTGGAGAGATCCTTGGCCGCTTCACTACTCCAAGTGAAGTCCTCAACCTCCGGATTGTAATAGTCTACCGCGCCGCCGTGGCCGGTGTCCTCTGCAACAATTCGGTACGCGTGGGCGTACAGCGGCAGGGGCTTCTGGAAGACATAGTAGCGGTTGTCAATGCCCGGCGAGAAGGTCACTGTCGGGTCGCCGCGGGTCCGGGATGTGCCGTCCGTGGTGTAGTCGCCGTAGCGGGTATCGGAGTAGTAGTTCGAGATGAACCACACGTTGCCGTTTTCGCCCGTGTGCGCCTGTATGTACTCCGGCGAGATGGCGTTCAGGTCAACGCCGACCTGGTCGCCCTTAGCGTCGCGGAGGATAAGGTCGTCCTCAAGACCCACGGCGTAGAACAGCCGGAACGGGGTGGACTGGTAGCAGTATTCTTGGTAGGTGACCTCGTTCTCCGTACCCACGTCGGTACCACCTCGGTGGTCGCTGCCGAGGTTGGTCTGGTAGGCCATGACGCCGCTTTGGCCGAGCGTGATCGTGGCAAGCTCGGTGGGGATGGCCGCCGCCGGGATGTCAACATACAGCGAGCGGTCATAGCCTCGGTTCGGAGTGATGGCGCCGTCGGAGTCTTTGAAGTCGCCGGTGTCCTCCACCCACACGCGGATGTCGCTCAGGCGGTACACGCCGGGGGTGCCGGCATAGATCGTGTTGTCCGTGGGGTAGGACTTCTCACCTGAATCTTTGAATGCCTGATCCCACTTCGCTTGGATATCAGCCGGCACGTCGCCGTAGATGGGGTTGCGGTGCAGGGCATTACGGTCTTTCTGCTCGCCCGCGAAGCGGTAGCAGGTGTACACCGTGTTCTTCACCTGATCGGGAAGCGTGCTCGGATGGACGTTCGGATCGGTAACGCCCGTGATGGGCACGAAGGACAAAAGGGTCTGGAAGTTAAAGCGCATGACCCAGCCGTCGTCGCGCGCCTCCTGCGCGCTGTTGTACTTTTTGTCAGGATTGTCGGGATAATCACATGAGGGATATGTACTTGATCCGTCCGTATCTGTTGTGATATAAGTGCTTGGCAGCGCCTTTTGACCTTCATAAGGTTCGCCTTTGTACCATCCCTGCTGGAACGGATTTGTACCTATTCCGGTCGGATCGTTCAATTTCATCCACTCGTTGTTCCAGTTCCAGTCGTACACGCCGGCGCGGACAAGGCCGTGCATCTCGCCAAAGACAAGACAGGCCATGTCGTAGGTCTGCTCGTCTCCCTCGCCTGTGGCGCCTTCGTCAATGTGGTGCGGGGTGGCCTGGATGGACTCGTTCTTGATCTCCATGTACTCGCCGAGCGGGTCCTGGTAGGTTATCGAGTCACCGACGCCCGCGTCGTTGTCGCCGGAGATGGGGACAAAGACCTGACCGATGATTTCAGCCAGAATTTCCTCGAAGATGCCTTCCACTTGCCCAGACGAGACATCGTAGAACTCGGTGACATAGTTGATGTTGTCCACCATGTCCTGCTGAGTGACGGCCGCGACCGCGCGGACCTTTTCCTCTGTGCCGCCGTCAGCGTCATCGTTATACTTAACGGTTTTGTCCGCGAGATACTCGGCGACGTAGCCATCGCTTCCTTCGACAGGCTTATATGCCCTTCCATCTTCGGTGGTCGCCTTGGCGTTATCGAACGACCAGAACGTCGCGGTGCCTAAAGCGTCATCGTCGTAATCTGACTCGAACGGAGGATCAGAACCATTGTCCTTGGTATTATCCCAAAGAGCTACACCACCTGTTGTATTAGGCGCACCGGATGTCGTTTCTCCACTCCAGCCGTGCCACAGCTGGTTATAATAAACCTGCAGGCTGTTATCCGTTTTCCCGTTATGATATGTCATCGTGCCCTGCTTAAGCTCAGCAGCGGTTTGATTGACCTCATCTTGTTCAAACGGAATAATGTATTGATTGGTGGCGCCTCCGTCTTCTTGCTGTGAGAACCTGTTTTTCGTTCTGTTTTCACTGCTGCTCCAGTGCGCAATCGGGAACTTTGTCGTTTGTTCTTTGTCCGTTCCAGACGACCAAGTTGTCCAATTCTGATAAGCGGTTCCTATAATGCCTTCGTTGCTTCGTTTGTCAACTCCGCTGTCACTGGCCAGTGGAATGCTGCCGCCCTCCGCGCTCGGGTTCGGCACATCCATGGGAACCTCTTCTTGCGTTTTAAAATATTTTGCCGGATCCATCATCGGGTACAGGCGGGCCGGGACCCAGCTGTCCGTATCGTCGCGCAGGTCGACGCCCACCGTGTACACCGGCAGGTCCTGATGGTCGCTGAGCGCCATGTATTTGTCGTAGTTCTTCTCAATGGCGGACTTTAAGTAGGCCGCCGTCAGCATGTACTGGGTCACGACCACGCTGGACCACTCGTTCTTGTAGTCGGAGCGCTGCACCGGCGTGTCATAGTCCGGGTCGTACCAGGGGCCGTTGGCCACGGTGTTCGAGCCGCCGTCGGTCATGACGATAAGGGCGGGAATGCGGGGCACGGTGTTTTCGCTGCCATCCGAGAGCTTTGCCGTCAGGGTCGTGTCCTTGGCGTTTGCCAGCTGCTCCATGCCGGCGGTGATGCCGGCGTGAGTGTTTGTACCGGCATATCGCATAGAACTTGTAATGTTACATACATTGATTTCATTGCCCGCTGCATCTTCGGTATCTTTAGCGGTTGCCACAACGGTGGCCTGTTCTACATCCACGTAGTCTGTCGGATGATGTCCGTTGTAACTTCTAACGTCCGTGCCTCCGTCGTGGCCGTCAAAGTATGGCGCAAGATAGCCAAAGACTTGCTCATTGAGAACACTGCTTATGATTTGTGTTGCTGGGTCATTATGGCCCGGATTAGTTCCCAAATAACTTGTGTCGTAAACGTCGCTGGATCTGTTAATATCCTTTAAGGCCTGTGCGTTCGCCGTATAGTGCGCCAAAGGCATGATGACAGTAGCGCGGCGGTCGTAGACTACCACGCTGACGCGGTTCTCCGGGTTGTTGGTCATCAGCTGTTCAATCACGCGGTTTGCCGAATAGATCAGGTTCAGGAATCGCGTATGCTCAAAGGTCTGCTCTACGGCAAACTCCGCCGCCGTTTCGGCGTCGGTATCACTAGCGTTCTTTTGCGCTTGATAGTACGCCTGAAATGTAGTGTCATTCGCAATCCGAGTTGCTCCATCGCCGGTGGTAAAATAAGTGGTCAGCCCATCTATAATGTCCGCGAACATATTGCCCTCGGCGGGTTCGGTAGCCTGCCCCATCGAGCTTGACACGTCCAGCACCAGCACCATGTCTATCGGGCTCGGCGGGTACTCGTTGACGACCTGCGAACTCGCCAAGGCACTAAAGGCATGGCCAAAATCGGAGTTGAACAGCACCTTTCCGTTGTAGCCGTCGGTATCCATTTTCAGGGTTATCGTGTGATCACCGTCAAAGTGGTCTGTAGCGGCATCCTCACCGTCTTTGTAGGCGAAGACGGACTTGTCCGTCCAGACGCGGCCGGCGTAACGGGAGCCGCTTGCCTCAGTGAGCAGACGGTTCACGTAGTCGTCCATAGTGTCTGGGTCGGCCACGCGGCTGTCCTTGACGATGTTATCCGTCGGTTCGACGCCGGCGCGCGCCGACGGTTCGGCAGCGGCGAACGCCGTCATCACGCCCGCGCCGCTGACAAGCGACATGACAAGGCACAGGCAGAGCAGCGCAGCAGTCAGGCTGTGCGAGAATCCATGCGTATTTATCTTTCTCATAGCCAATTCCTCCCGGAAAAGAAGTTGTTTGAGCAATAGAACGTTCCCCGTACCGTTCGCCGCCCGGGTCGCTGCCCGAGACAGCCGCAGCTGTCACGAATCTTCTCCATACCGTGTTCCTCCCGGCAAAAACTTCCGCACATTCGCCCGCGCTCCGGCGATTTCCCGCCGGATGTGCGGGGTATACTGAATGTGTGGTATCGCGCGGTCGCAGAGTTGGTTACTCAATGAATTTTTGCCGGGAGACGGGGGATTTCGGCGCTCAACGGCGCTGTATTGCTTGCTTTTCCGATGAGTGTCAACGCATGATTTTCGCCGTTTGACGGGAAAATCTGACGGCGAATTTTACAGACCGGCCGCCGTCAGCTTGTCCATATTTTCGCGCTTCAAGTCCAAAGAAGAATGGACGTAGCGGTCAAGCGTTATCGAGGTGTTTGCGTGGCCCAGTATCTCGCTGAGGCTCTTGAGCTCGAAGCCGAC